>JAKITD010000014.1 GCA_021648265.1 Flavobacteriaceae bacterium
ATGACCAATAATTTGTGCTCAAAAGTGTGTTTTTGATACTTGATTTTTGAACAGTCTTGTTTTTGTGTTTTCATAAGTGACTAATTTAATTGTTAAATTTTTAGTCAACCTATTTCAGGAATTGCCATGCGTTTGACCTGACTCTTCAATACAGGTTAATTATGTTTTGCTTTCTTTTAAATTTACTAAATCTCCATAAATAATATGTGATCTTAAACATTTAACTTATAAAACTCCAAATATTTTTATACTTTGTAAGTTGAATAAAAGTGTTTTTTATAGGAAGGTTCTCAGGTTTTAAAAGTGAAGGATCACTTTTTAAAATTTCAAAAGCATAACTTCTCGCTAATTTTAAAATGTCATGATCCTTGATGATATCTGCAATTTTCAAATTTAAAACGCCACTTTGTTGTGTTCCCATTAAATCTCCAGGACCTCTTAATCTTAAATCAACTTCAGCGATTTCAAAGCCATCACTGGTTTTAACCATCGTTTTAATTCTTGTTCTACCATTTTCTGAAAGTTTATGACTTGTCATTAAAATACAATAACTTTGGTCTGCACCACGTCCTACACGACCTCTTAATTGGTGAAGTTGTGACAATCCGAAACGTTCGGCACTTTCGATAATCATTACACTTGCATTTGGAACGTTTACGCCAACTTCAATTACAGTAGTAGCAACCATAATATTTGTTTCGCCTTTTATAAAACGATTCATTTCGTATTCTTTATCTTGAGATTTCATTTTACCGTGAACGATAGAAATTTGATAATTCTGTCCCGAACCCTCGGGAGGAAATTCTCTGGAAATACTTTCGTAACCATCCATTAAATCTTTATAGTCTAAAGCCTCCGATTCTTGAATTAAAGGATAGACAATATAAACCTGTCTGCCTTTAGAAATTTCGTCTTTCATAAACTTAAAAACACGTAGTCTATTGGAGTCAAAACGGTGTACTGTTTTGATGGCTTTTCTGCCCGGTGGAAGCTCATCAATTATCGAGATATCTAAGTCACCATAAACGCTCATGGCAAGAGTTCTTGGAATGGGTGTTGCGGTCATAACTAACACGTGAGGAGGAAGCTTGTTTTTATGCCATATTTTACTTCGTTGTGCAACTCCAAAACGATGTTGTTCATCGATAATTGCAAGTCCTAAATTCTTGAATTTCACCTTGTCTTCGAGTAGCGCATGGGTACCAATAAGGATGTTAATTTCACCATTTTCGAGCTTTTCGTGGATAATTCGCCTATCTGAAGTTTTAGTTGAACCAGTTAATAAGTAAATGCTGAGTTTCAGATTTTTACACAATTCTAATAAGCCGTTATAATGTTGGACTGACAAAATTTCAGTAGGCGCCATTAAACAAGTTTGGAATCCATTGTCAAGTGCTATTAATATAGACATTAATGCTACAATTGTTTTACCTGAACCTACATCGCCTTGTAGTAAACGATTCATTTGTGCATTATTGCCTAAGTCGTTTCTAATTTCTTTGATAACTCGCTTTTGTGCATTGGTTAATTCAAAGGGTAAATGCTCTTTGTAAAAGGTGTTAAAATTCTCCCCTACTCGGCTAAAAGGATAGCCCTTTATTTTTGCTTTATGGAGTAAATTCTTTCGAATTAATTGCAACTGAATATAAAATAATTCTTCAAATTTTAATCGGTATTGAGCCTTTGCTAAAAGGGTTTGATTTTGTGGAAAATGAATGTTTAAAAGTGCCTCTTTTTTGGGTAGTAATTTTAGGGTTTCTAAAAGGGGTTTCGAGAGGGTTTCAGTAAAGCTATTTTTGGACTCTAAAAACAGTTGTTGTATGATTGAAATTAGCACCCGATTTGAAACTCCCCTTGCTGTTAATTTTTCTGTTGAAGGATATACAGCTTGCATCGCAGGACGCAAATTTTTTTCATAATCGCTGAGTAGTTCCATTTCTGGATGTGGCATTGAAAAAGATCCATTAAACCAATTTGTTTTTCCGAAGATGACATAAGTGATATTTAATTTTAAGCTTTCTCGAATCCATTTATGACCTCGAAACCAAACTAATTCCATTTTTCCAGTTTCATCTTGAAAAGTAGCAACCAATCGTTTGCCTCTTTTTTGATCCACTATTTTAATATGGGTAATTTTGCCTAAAATTTGAACATCAGCACTTGTTCGTTGTAACTGGTTGATTTTATAAAACTTAGTCCGGTCTAAATACCTGTTTGGAAAAAGATTTAGCAAATCCTGAAAAGTAAAAATTCCCAACTCCTTTTTTAGTAAATCTGCCCGATTAGGACCGACACCTTTTAGATAGTCTATTGGAGTTTGAAAAAAACTTGAGTTCATAAAACGAAAATACAAATTCTTATGAATGCTTGTAAGAAATTTAAAGGATTATCCTATAAAATTTGTATTTTGTTATCCTACAATTTTATAAATAGTATGAGGGAGTTGATCGTTTTATTTTTGGTGTTGTTTATGGGGAACGCTTTTTGTCAACAAACTGAAAAGGTTGACTTTGTAAGTGTTGATGCAGTTATTAGACCCGATTTTAATAATGAAAGTATTAACGGAAATGCATCCTATACGTTTCAGATCAAAAAAAAATGTGATTCAGTATATTTAGATGCTGTAGGGATTGTACTTATTAAAAATAATTTGAATAAGGACATTCAAATTTCTTTTCAAAACAAGAAAATATGGCTAATTTCAAAATTTAAAGCCAATAAAACCTATACTGTTTCATTTGATTATGAGGCAATTCCAAGACAGGCACTCTACTTTATCGATGATCAAATTTGGACCCAAGGGCAAGGAAAATACACTTCAAATTGGTTACCGAGTTTAGATGATATGAATGATAAAATGATTTTTTCAATTACTTACGAAGTTCCATTTAATAAAACAGTAATTGCCAATGGAAAACTAATAACAATCTCAGAAATAGATGATTTAAAAATTTGGAATTATAGAATGAATCTTCCAATGTCTAGTTATTTAGTAGCTTTTACTGTTGGAAATTTCAACTATAAAACAATTAATTCGTCAAGCAATATTCCTATCGAATTGTATTATAACCCAAAAGATTCATTACGTTTTGAACCAACCTATAGGTTTTCTAAACAAATTTTCGATTTTTTGGAAAAAGAAATCGGCATTGCGTATCCTTGGCAAAACTACAAGCAAGTTCCTGTCAAAGATTTTATGTATGCAGGAATGGAAAATACTACCGCCACTTTTTTTTCAGATGTGTTTGTTGTTGATTCTATAGGTTTTACAGACCGAAATTATATAAATGTAAATGCTCACGAATTGGCACACCAATGGTTTGGAAATTTAGTCACTGAAACATCCAGCAAGCATCATTGGCTTCACGAAGGTTTTGCAAGTTATTATGCTTTATTAGCAGAAAAAGAAATCTTTGGTGAGGATTATTACTATTGGAAATTGTTTCAATCAGCTGAACAATTAAAAGCTTTAAGCGATGAAGGTAAAGGAGAATCTCTTACTAATCCTAAAGCGAGCTCCTTAACTTTTTACGAAAAAGGAACCTGGGCATTGCATATTTTAAAAGAAAAAGTTGGAGAGAAAGTTTTTAAATCTGCGGTTAAAAATTATTTGGAAAAGCACCAATTTAACAATATAATTACTGAAGATTTTATTTCAGAAGTAGAAAAAGTATATGGAAAAGATTTAAAAGAGTTTAAAAAAGATTGGATAAAACAAAGTGCATTTAAATCTGAACAAGCCTATCAATCATTGATAAAGTCGTCTTTTATTAAAGAGTATTTTAAAATTTCAGCTTTAAGAGAAAATCCAGTTTCTCTAAAAATTATGGATTTTGAAAAAGCACTTGCATTCCCAAATGACTTTATTGGTCAAGAAGTTATTTATCAAATAGAAGATGAGCCAATGACCTTGGTGTTTCCGCTTTATAAAAAAGCTTTTCAATCAAACAATGTATTTGTAAGGCAAGCAATAGCTTTGTCTCTCACTAAAATACCTGAAGATTTAAAAGAGGATTACGAATCTTTATTACAGGACAAATCCTACGTAACTCAAGAAGCTGCATTGGGAAATTTATGGGTTAATTTTCCTGATAACAGAACAAAATATTTAGATGAAATGAGTGAGGTTATTGGATTTCAAGATAAGAATATTCGACAGGTTTGGTTGTTTTTGGCATTGATTACTGAAGATTATAAAATTGAAAATAAGGGTAAATTTATTACAGAATTAAGAAAATACACCTCATCAAAATACGGAAACAAAGTACGAGAAAAAGCCCTAGAATATGTTAATTATATGGAGTTGTGGGATAAAGAATCGTTATTGAACCTTATAGATGCTTGTCAACATCATTATTGGCGTTTTAAAAAATCTTCAAGGGTCATTTTAAGTAGTTTGTTAGAAAAGCAAGAGTATCGTGAACAGATTAATAATTTGAGAAATGAATTGGACGAAAATTCATCTAAATTTCTAGATAGAATAATAAATGAAAAATAAAATGAGAGCATTAGTAATATCTGGAGGCGGTAGTAAAGGAGCTTTTGCTGGAGGCGTTGCTCAATATTTAATTAAAGAGTTAAAATATAAATATGATTTGTTTGTAGGAACTTCAACAGGAAGCCTTTTAATTACACATCTTGCTTTAAGCAAAACTCAAAAAATAAAACAGATTTATACATCTGTAAATCAGAAAAGTATATTTAGTAATTGTCCGTTTATTGTTAAAAAAGAACGGCACGGACAACAGGAAATTGGCATCAATCATTTTAATGTTTTTCGGAATATCTTAAAAGGAAAAAAAACCTTCGGAGAGAGTAAAAATCTTCGAAAATTAATTTCTAATGCTATTTCTGAAACAGAGTTTGAGGAATTAAAAAATGGTGTAAAAGAAGTTGTTGTTACGGTTTCAAACCTATCTTTAAATCAAGTAGAGTATAAATCGATTAACGATTATAGTTACAATGATTTCTGTGATTGGATTTGGATTTCCTGCAATTATACACCATTTATGAGTTTGGTAAAAAAGAATGGCTGCGAGTATGCAGATGGCGGGTTTGGAAGTATGGTTCCAATTGAAGAAGCCATTAAACGAGGAGCCACCACCATCGATGTAATTGTTTTAGATACCGAAGTAGCTCATTTAAATAAAATGCCTTCAAAAAATATTTTTTCATTAATCACAAACATGCATTCCTATATGGCAGATCGAATTGAAAAACAGAATATTAGAATAGGAAAATATGTAGCTTCCAATAACGATGCGATTATTAATTTGTATTATACACCTACGGTATTAACTACAAATTCATTGATTTTCAATAAGGAAAAAATGTTGCAATGGTGGGAGCAAGGGTTTGAATTTGCTAAACGAAAAAATATTGAATTGAACGATTTAAATGAATTGAAAGATGAAGGGGATTGATTTTGATTTGGCTCGTAAAAGCATTAAGATGCGAAGAATGAGTTTGAACTGACGTCTTTACGGTAGTGTAGTCAAAAATAGTTGGTGCTTTTCTGAATAATATTTTTATAAACCACAAATTAAAACAACTCCGAAACTTCCTTTTTCACAAACATTAAAGCCTTATGTGAAGGAGTAATTTCGCCAACAAAATGATTCAACAAAAAAGCTCTTAATTTATCCGAATCACCTACTTTTTCATTCATTGATGCTTGTCGTATTACCTGAATAGTTGCGTTTTTAGCAGCATTTATTAAATTCCAACATTCTGGTGTAATGTAGATTTGTTGTGCCAAATTATGCTCATATTCATTATCAATATTCTGAATTAATAGGGATTCATATTTCTGAAGCTCATCTGAAAAAGGTTTTACTCGCAGTAACAATTTATTGGGATCGATGCGTTCCAAAAACAAAGTAAGGCGTTCATAAGCTTGTAAACGAATAGGAATAATATTTTTTTGTGCTTCTTTCTGAATTAAATACCTTCTCCTGCCTTCTTCATTTGCAGTGTGTCCTTTAAAGAAAAAATAAGCCACCAATCCAACGACAATGGCAGGTAATAAATAAGCAAAATAACTAATAATTAGGGTTGCATCTTCCATAGAAAAAGGTTTAGAAAGCAAACTTAGTTTGTTTTAATTTATTGCACAAAAGATATTTAATTTGATTTTCCTCCCAAATACAAACAATCCTTCAAATCTTGCATAGAAGTAAAAGAAACAGGAGTTTTATTATACATATATGTTTTATCTAATTCTTTTGAAAGATAGTGGTCATCAACATTGATATCGATATCCTTCATTGTAAACTGACAAGGGTGTTCGTAACCAGCAGCGTGGGTGATTTCAATAAATTCTTTTCTAAAAGTCTTAAAATATTGAGCTAATCGTTCGGATTTTAAAGGGACATTAATTCCTCTTTGAAGCCATTTGCTTTGGGTGGCAACTCCACTCGGGCATTTATTGGTATGACAAACCTGTGCCTGAATACATCCAATACTCAACATAGCTTCTCGAGCCACATTTAAGCAATCTGCTCCCATTGCAAATGCCATCGCACCTTTTGCTGGGAAACCTAATTTTCCACTGGCAATAAATACGATACGCTCGGTAATGTTTTTGGTTTTAAACACTTTGTACAAATCGCTAAAACCATACACCCAGGGTAAAGAAACGTGATCGGCAAAACTTGGAGGTGCAGCACCCGTTCCTCCTTCACCACCATCAACGGTAATAAAATCAGGACCTTTGTTGGTATCTTTCATTAAATCTGCTAATTCTTCCCATTGTTCTAATTTTCCTATTGCGGCTTTAATTCCTACGGGTAATCCTGTTTTAGAAGCCACTTCTTCAATAAAAGCAACCATTTCAGTCACATTGGAAAATACTTTATGATTGGGAGGAGAAATTACATCTACACCCATTTCAACGTTTCGAATCTCGGCAATTTCTTTAGTGATTTTAGCTCCTGGAAGAACACCACCTTTACCTGGTTTTGCACCTTGTGATAGTTTAATTTCAATTGCTTTTATAAAAGGATTGTCATTTACTAATTTCACTAATTTTTCCATTGAAAATTCACCACCTTTATTCCGAACTCCAAAATATCCAGTTCCAATTTGAAAAATAACATCACCACCATTACTGTGATAGGGTGATAATCCACCTTCGCCGGTATTATGATAGGCATCAGCAATTTTAACTCCTCTGTTTAATGAATCAATTGCTCTTGCTGATAACGATCCAAAACTCATTGCAGAGATATTGATTACAGATGCCGGACGAAAGGGTTTCTCTCTTTTATTGAAAGATCCCATCACTTTTGCACAGGGTAAAAAACAATGATCTTTCACATTTGGATGATCTTTACCAATTTGAAAAGGCATCATCGCATTATTAATAAATATATGCTGATGTGCATAAATATCCCGATCGGTACCAAAGCCTTCGTAATTGTTTTCGTGTTTAGCTGAGGCGTATATCCAACCTCTCTCAATTCGATTAAAAGGAAGTTCTTCACGATTGTTAGCTACTAAATATTGACGTAATTCTGGGCCAATTTTTTCCAAAACAAAACGTAAGTGCCCAACAACAGGAAAGTTATGACTAATAGTGTGTTTTGCTTGTAAAACATCTCTAATTGCTACTAAGGCTAAGACGATAAAAACCCAAGCCCACCAAGGGAGGTTTGTGATGATTTCTAGTATAGAATTCATTTATAAAATATTAATTTGAAAGATTAAACAAAATAATTTTAAAAGATCAGCTAAAGGTATTTAAAATTCATTAATTATTATACGAAAAATAGTTGTTTATAAATAGTCTAAAAAGCTGTTTCAAATTCTTTGTAAATTCTGTAATTTCACGACTTCCATTTCAGAAGATAAATAACCAATAAATTGCAAGAATATTTACAACAACTTAACGAAGCACAATTGGCGCCTGTTTTACAAAAAGACGGGGCAATGATTGTTATTGCTGGTGCAGGCTCAGGAAAAACAAGAGTATTAACTTTCCGAATAGCCCATTTAATGCATCAAGGCGTAGATCCATTTAATATTTTGTCTTTAACTTTTACCAACAAAGCAGCACGTGAAATGAAAACACGTATCTCAAGAATTGTTGGTGGAAGCGAAGCCAAAAATTTATGGATGGGAACTTTTCATAGTGTGTTTGCTAAAATTCTTAGGCATGAAGCCGATAAATTAGGCTATCCTTCTAACTTTACGATTTATGATACTCAAGATTCACAATCTGTGATTCGTGCAGTGATTAAGGAAATGCATTTGGATAAAGACATCTACAAATACAAGCAGGTGTATTCTCGTATTTCTTCCTATAAAAACAGTTTAATTACGGTTAAAGCATACTTTAATAACCCAGAATTAATGGAAGCTGATGCCATGGCAAAAGTGCCAAGAATGGGTGATATTTACAAAAGTTATGTAAATAAATGTTTTAAGGCAGGGGCGATGGATTTTGATGATTTATTGCTAAAAACCAACGAGTTACTAACTCGTTTTCCGGAAGTTTTAGCTAAATATCAAAATCGTTTTCGGTATATTTTGGTCGATGAGTATCAGGATACCAATCACAGTCAGTATTTAATTATTAAAGCTTTGAGTGATCGTTTTCAAAACATTTGCGTGGTAGGTGACGATGCCCAAAGTATTTATGCCTTTCGTGGTGCGAATATTAATAATATTTTAAACTTTCAGAAGGATTATGATGACGTGAAAGTCTTTCGATTAGAGCAAAATTACCGTTCCACCAAAAACATTGTAAATGCCGCCAATAGTATTATTGAAAAGAATAAAACTCGACTCGATAAAATAGTTTGGACAGCCAATGATGAAGGTACAAAAATTTTAGTCAATCGGAGTATGACTGACGGTGACGAAGGAAGATTTGTAGCAAGTACTATTTTTGAAACCAAGATGAATCATCAACTTGCCAATGGTGAGTTTGCAGTTTTATACCGTACCAATGCGCAATCCCGAGCTATTGAAGATGCTCTTCGGAAAAGAGATATTCCTTATAGAATTTATGGAGGATTGAGTTTTTACCAACGTAAAGAAATTAAAGATGTACTTTCCTATTTACGTATTTTAATCAATCCGAAAGATGAAGAAGCCTTAAAACGTGTGATTAATTATCCTGCTCGGGGTATTGGTCAGACAACTATTGAACGTTTAATTGTTATTGCCAACCAATACAATCGTTCTATTTTTGAAGTAATGCAGAATCTAGATAAAATTGAAATTCAGATTAACAAAGGAACCAAGTCGAAACTTCAAGATTTTGTAACAATGATTCAAAGTTTTCAGGTGCTCAATCAAAACTACGATGTGTTTCAGATTACAGAACACGTAGTTAAAAAAACAGGACTTTTTACTGAATTAAAAAAAGACGGAACTCCCGAAGGAATTGCAAGAATTGAAAATATTGAAGAGCTCTTAAACGGAATGAAAGATTTTGTGGAAGAGCAAAAAGAAATTGCAGATACTACAGGTTCTTTAGCAGAATTTTTAGAAGATGTTGCTCTCGCCACAGATTTAGATAAGGAAACAAACGATGAGGATAAGGTGGCTTTAATGACAATTCATTTAGCCAAAGGATTGGAATTTCCGTATGTGTTTATTGTTGGTATGGAAGAAGATTTGTTCCCAAGTGGTATGAGTACGAACACCCGTAGTGAGTTGGAAGAAGAAAGGCGTTTGTTCTATGTGGCGGTTACTAGAGCCGAAAAACAAGCCTATTTAACCTACACCCAATCGCGTTATCGTTGGGGAAAATTAATCGATGCAGAACCCAGCCGTTTTATTGAAGAAATTGACGAAAGCTTTATAGAGTACCTGACGCCAATTACAGAAAACAGGTACAAACCTTTATTAGATGTCGATATTTTTGAAGAGGTAGATCATAGTAAACTGCGTTTGCGGAAACCTATATCTGGTAAAGCACCTACTTCACCTTCCTCTCAAAATAATTTACGAAAATTAAGAAGGATAAAACCTGTTACTAGTTCTGCTGATAAGAATATTAATTTAAAAGAATTAAACTTAGCAGTTAATACAATTGTTGAACATGTTCGCTTCGGGAAAGGATATATTACAAAAATTGAAGGAGTAGGAGCAGATACCAAAGCAGAAATTAATTTTGAAAATGGAGGACTTAAAAAGTTATTACTTCGTTTTGCAAAATTGAAAGTGATTAAATAAATTATTCCTCTATTGGTAAATGAGTATCAATAAAATTGGAGAGTTGCAATTGTAAGTCAAGTAAACTTGCTTCATCCCAATTACCGTGTCCTCCTTCATAAACTGTATAGCTATTTGTTATGGAAGCTTCAGATAAATTATATTTCAAAAGATTACCATTACTTAATGGAACTAATGGGTCTTCATTTCCGTAGAAAAGAATAGTAGGGCTACTAGAGAATGACACCTGAAAAGCGGGACTAGTAAGTTCAGCTAAATCGATGTTGTTAACATAAACATTTTCATCTATTAATACATCTAATAAAATATTAAATAGCGGGTTTTCTGAATAAAAAGGATCGGTAAAATCAGTAGGTCCAACAATATCTGCTACCATTTTCACTACATTATTTGTGTCATAAACATAATCATACATTAATGAAATATGAGCTCCTGCGCTAGTTCCTATTAAACCAAATTCTGGTAAAACCTGTAAATCTTCTTTCTGATTAATAATTTGATCAATTACAAGGCCTACATCTAAAAACTGATAAGGAAAAGCATGTATGATTGGAACTGAAGTGCTTGCCAAAACATAGTTGATATTTACAATAGCGTGATTTGGATGAAGTAATTGAAGAGTAGGAATAAAATACTCCATATCTGCTTTATCTCCACTTGTCCATCCACCACCGTGAACTAAAACAATTATTTTAGTTTTATCTGAAGTTCGTCCTGCTGGGAGGTAAATATCATACACTTGTTGTGAATTTTCTCCGTAGGAAACATTTAATATGGTTTCAGCAGTTAGTGATTCTTCTTCAATAATTTCAGTTTCAATATTGGTATCATCTGAAGAACAAGCTGTAAAAAATAACGCAGTACTATAGATTAGTAGGAGTATGTAAAATATTTTTTTCATAGCTAACTTTTATTATTTAACGGTAAAATATTAGATTTATGTTTTTGGTTTCTAATTCTAATAGATTTCAGAAAAAAACCATTAGTTTTATATCAACAATTAAACCAAAATAAAAGATGGCTGAGTTTATAAAACTTTACGAGGACAATCCTGATGAAAATAAAATTAAAAAAGTAGCCGATGTATTACGAAAAGGAGGGTTGGTGATTTTTCCCAGTGACTCTGTGTATGCCTTAGGCTGTGATATTACCAATAATAAAGCACTAGAAAAAGTAGCTAGAATAAAAGGTGTGAAATTAGAAAAAGCTAATTTTTCGTTTGTTTGCGATAGTATTAGTAATATTTCGGACTATGTAAAGCATATAAGTACGAGTACTTTTAAAATATTAAAGCGTGCGTTGCCAGGACCATATACTTTTATATTACCTGGAAATAACAACCTCCCAAAGGTTTTTAAAAAGAAAAAAGAAGTTGGAATTCGTGTTCCAGACAATGCAATCATCTTAGCAATTGTTAGAGAATTAGGGAACCCAATTATTTCAACATCTATTTATGATGAAGATGAAATTATTGAATATACTACCGATCCAGAATTGATTTATGAAAAATGGGAAAAGCTGGTAGATATTGTCATAGATGGCGGTTATGGAGGGAATGTTCCTTCAACAGTCATTAATCTTTGTGGAGATGAACCTGAATTGATAAGAGAAGGTAAAGGGAGTTTGGAGGTGTAAACTTGATATTATTAAACTATAAAGCCCAGCTAAAAGCTGGGCTTTATAGTTTGTATCTTACTGTTTTTAGTTTCCTTCTTCAACTTCTTCAACTTTTTCTGAATTTTCCTCTCCAGAAAGAGTTTTCATTTCAGTTTCTATCATTTCATAAAATTGATCAATTTTTGGCAAAATATAAATTTTCGTTCTTCGATTAATAGATTTATTTTCAGCACTGTCGTTAGCTACTAAAGGTACAAATTCACTTCGACCAGCTGCAATCATTTGAGCAGGGTTTGCTCCAAGTTCTACTAATTTTCGTACAACAGCGGTAGAACGTTTTGCACTTAAATCCCAGTTATCTATTAAAATTCCTTTCTTGTAAGGGTCATTATCAGTATGCCCTTCTACCAATGCCTCAAAGTCTGGCTTGCCATTAATAACAGTAGCTACTTTTCCAAGAATTTCATTAGCTCTTGAAGATAAGTGGTAGCTTCCGCTTTTAAATAATACCTTATCGCTTAAAGAAATAAAAACCACACCTTTTTCAACATTAATCTCAATATCCTCATCATCTAGTCCAACCTCTTTTTTAAGGCTTGTAACTAAGGCAAGCGTTACACTATCTTTTTTTGTTAAAGCATCTTGTAGTCTATTTATTTTGAGTTCTTTTTCTTTAAGACTTTCTAAAGATTTTTCAAGATTTGATGCACCTAGTTTTGTTAAGATTGTCAAATCTTTTGAACTTTGGATTAAATTGCTTTTATCATTTCTTAAATTTAATAATTGTTCTTCTAGAGAAGAAATACGAACACTAGCTGCTGATTTATCAGATAGACAACTATTCAGTTTTACAGTTGCTGTATTTAACAAATCTTGGGTGTTTCGTTGTTTTCCTTCTAATTCAGCGAATTTTTTATTTGATACGCAAGAAGTAAAAAGGATGCTTGAAACGGCTAAAAGCATAAGAATTTTTTTCATAATTATAGTTATTTAAATATTATTCAAAATTATTAAAAGCATCTTTACTAAAAAATTAATAAACACTTTTTTAAGAAAACTTTAATTTAGTTGTTTAAAGATACGTTTTTTTCTTAAATAATAACCTAAAACAATAGATTTTGTATCATAGTATTTTAAATCTGAAGCAATTTCCCTGCGTTTTATTAAATAGTTAGGTATCAGGCGGTAAAAACTAAAATGTGCCTTTATAATTGCTAAAGTATGTGTCCGTTTTCCTTGTAAAACAAAGAGTATTCCTGCAAATCCGTCCAATACTAATCTTGTGAAAATTAGCAACCAAACTTTTGGTCCTTTCACGTTTTTAAGTAACATTAATAAGGTATTTCTAAAATTATAGAATGTTTTTTTAGAATTTGAAGCAGATAAAGTAGCACCACCTACATGAAAAACAGTAGCATTGCCAATATATTTTATTTTACCTCCTTGACTTTGCATTCGCCAACAAAGATCTATTTCTTCTTGATGTGCAAAAAAATCTTCATCAAACCCTCCAGTTTTGGTAAAAGCATCCTTTTTAATAAAAAGACAAGCACCTGTTGCCCAAAAAATATTAATCACATCATTGTATTGATTGTTGTCTTTTTCAATGGAGTTAAAAATTCTACCTCGACAATATGGATAACCGAATTTATCAATAAATCCTCCAGCTGCTCCTGCATATTCAAAATATTCCTTGTTTTTATAATCTAATATTTTAGGTTGTGCGGCAACTAAATTTATATCTTTTTTAAATTCTAAAATAATCGGGTTTATCCAGTTTTTAGTAACTTCTACATCGCTATTTAAAAGAATAAAAATATCTTCAGAAAGGTTTTTCAAAGCATCGTTATAACCTTTTGCATAACCACCGTTAGTATTGTTTTGAATGATTTTTACATTTGGAAAATTTTGTTGAATAAACAGAACAGAATCGTCTGTAGAAGCATTATCGGCAACGTAAATGTTAGCTTCTTCAGAATATTTTATAACGATAGGTAAAAATTGTTTCAGTAATTTTTCCCCATTCCAATTAAGTATAACAACTGCTACGTTCATATTGCAAAGAAAAACTAATAATTTTCAATTAGCAATAAAATTATTTTTTCATAATAAGTTTTTTAAAGGAGTTGTTTTTAGTAAGCTTTGGAGTTAAATTTTATAGGAGGGTAATTCCTTTAAAAAAATATAATTTTCATTTTCATAATCCATCTGGCAAAAATAATGTTCCAACCCGTTGCTAATAAATAAGTAATCGGCATTTAAAACAAAATTATAACGAGCAATTTGATCGAAAGTTTGTTGGTTTATTTTTATGGAAGGAGCCTTACATTCCACTATAATATGAATACTTCCATCCTTGTTAAAAACAACAATGTCGTAGCGTTTGATGGTGTTGATAAGTTTTATTTGCTTTTCTATATTAATTAAAGAAATAGGATATTCTTTTTCAGAAATTAAAAAATGAATAACATGTTGTCGAACCCATTCTTCGGGAGTTAAAGCGACAAACTTTTTTCTGATAATATCAAAAATCAACGTTTTATTTTCGTTACTTTTGAAACGGAATTTATATTTTGGAAAGTTGAGATTTTGCACCCTGCAAGATACCTTATTTCAGAAAAAAAAGTAATTGTAATTAAAAATAATCAATAAATATTGTGTCTCTAGAAAAAGTAAAACATATTGTTGCTGATATTAAAAAAGGAAACATAAAACCCATTTACTTTTTAATGGGAGAGGAGGCGTATTATATAGATGCACTTTCAAAATTTATAGAAGACAATATTCTTTCTGATGAAGAAAAAGGTTTTAACCAAACTGTTTTTTATGGTCGTGATGTGAAAATTGAAGACATCGTAAGTACCGCTAAACGTTTTCCGATGATGGCAGAACGACAGGTAGTGATTGTAAAAGAAGCGCAGGATTTATCAAGAACTATTGAGAATTTAGCTCCATACATTGAAAACCCACAACCTACCACTGTATTGGTAATTTGTTATAAATATAAAAAACTCGATAAACGAAAGAAAATCTATAAATCAATTGCGAAAAATGGAGTTATTTTTGAAAGTAAGAAATTATATGATAATCAAATTCCTGATTGGATTAGAAGAGTTTTAACTGGAAAAGGATATACCATATCTCCAAAAGCATCACAAATGTTGGTGGAGTTTTTAGGAAACGATTTAGGAAAAATTAATAATGAACTAGAAAAACTTCAACTAATTGTAAAATCTGGAGAGCAAATTTCAGCCCAGATTATTGAAGAAAATATAGGTATAAGTAAGGATTATAATAACTTTGAATTACTAAATGCAATCGCCCGAAGAGATATGAAAAAAGCCTTCGGAATTATTCAGTATTTTGCACACGACCCTAAAAATCACCCTACAGTTGTAACGGTTTCAACATTATTTGGCTTTTTTTCAAAAGTGATGAAATACCATGCACTTTCTAACAAATCACAAGCACCAAAAGCATTAGGAGTTCATCCTTTTTTTATTAAAGATTATGAAATAGCCGCAAGAAATTACCCGATGCGAAAAGTGAGTTCAGTAATTGCTTCTATCAGAGAAATTGATGTAAAAAGCAAAGGAGTAGGGGCAAATTTAACTCAAGCAGATTTATTAAAAGAATTATTAGTGAAAGTGGTGGCTTAGTATTATTTTCTTATCGAATATTTTCCGCTCCCTAAGATAGCTATCGCAGAAAACGCAATCAAATACAAAACAGCCAATTCGCGTTCCATAATTGGAGTTCCTTTATGAACAACAAAAACAGCAACTAACATCATAATAATTGGAGGAATACTTGCCCATTTTACTTTAAAACCAATAATTATTATTCAGCAAATAACACTAAAATTAAAGATAAGGTAGAGCGTAAACCAATTGGGTTTGGAAATTTTCCTCCCGAATCTAATAATACTTCAGTTTTTTCAAGTCCGTGAAGTAATAAAAAAACCGAAAATGCTACTCGTAAAACAAATAATCCTAAATTATCTTTGTTAAAATATTTCGTTTTCAATAGAGCTTGTTAAAGGGCAGAATATTATTTACATCTAATTTCTGTTATAAAATAAGATGAATTAGTATTATTTATGTAAAAAGTGATTTATATCATATTTTTGAGTTTGTTCTTTTTCTATTTTTGACAAAAATATAACAATTAACAAATCTAAAAATGAAAAAAACAATCTTATTATCAATTATCGCAATCTTTGCATTTACAAACATAAATGCTCAAGAAGAAACAAGTTCTCAAGGCTTTAAAGGGGTTTGGTGGGGACTAGGTCAATTAGAATATTCGAACTACGAAGGGAATGAAGGAACAGACACTAGCTCGTTTACAATTTTACCTGTCGTTGGAACATTTATTTCTCCAACAATTACTGTTGGTTTAGGAGCTGGTTATACATCTACTACAGTTGGAGATGATGATGCAGTTGGTGCCTTTATTGTAATGCCACTAGTTAGAAAATACTGGGGGATTACAGACAAATTCTTTCTTTTTGCACAAGGAGATACACCAATTACAATTGGAGAAGACTCTAAGAGTTACGGTTTTAATGTTCGTCCAGGGATAGATTATTTTATAGGCGGTAGTTTTACTATTGAAGCTACATTTGGACAATTTGGCTATAAGATTACCGATCCAGATATTGGTGACTCTACAGGAACTACATCGTTAGGCTTTAATATGATGAACGTTAACTTTGGACTTAAATACTTGTTTTAATAGTTCCTTGAGTGATTAAGTCAAACATTTTATAATTTACCAAATATAACCAATCAAAAAACGCTTAACTTATGTTGAGCGTTTTTTATTATTTGTATTTTTGTAGTAAAAGAGAAATACATGCCAAAATTTAAAAATTGGATTTCTGCAGCGAGATTACGAACCTTACCTTTATCGGTTTCAGGAATAATTGTTGGTTCTGCTTTGGGTTCAGATAAACCTATTTGGCAAACTTCCATTTTTTGGCTGGCAATATTGACAACAATTGGATTTCAAGTTTTGTCCAATTTCGCAAATGATTATGGTGATGGGATTAAAGGAACTGATGATAATAGGGAAGGAGAAAAACGATTAATTGCTTCAGGAGTTATTTCGCCTAAACAGATGAAACGAGCGATGGCTATTACAGCATTGATAACATTAACAATTGCAATATTGTTGATTTATCAATCTTTTGGGAGTGATGATTTTATGCATTCATTATTGTTTTTTGGACTTGGAATAGTTTCTATTGTTGCAGCATTAAAATATACAATTGGAAACAATGCTTATGGATATTATGGATTTGGAGATTTATTTGTGTTTTTGTTTTTTGGACTTTTGAGCGTTTTAGGTTCTTATTATTTATTTACACATCAATTACAATGGGACTTATTATTACCAGCATCCACCATCGGTTTATTAAGTATGACAGTTTTAAACTTAAATAATATGAGGGATATTGAAAATGATGCTAAAAATAATAAAAATACTTTAGTAGTGTCTTTAGGAACAAAGAAATCTAAAATTTATCACTATTTTTTAATGCTTATAGCTTTATTTTTAGCTGTGGCTTTTACATTATTTCACTATAATTCTCCCAAGCAATTTATATTTTTGGTAGCTTTTATACCTTTACTATTAAATTTAATAACAGTATTTAATAATAAAACACCAATACTATTGGATGGTGAACTTAAAAAAGTAGCTTTGAGTACTTTTTTATTTTCAATTTTATTTGGTCTTTTTATTTAATATTTTATATTATGAAAATAACATTCTACGGTCAAAATTCACTTGCTATCGAAGTATCTGGAAAACATATTTTAATAGACCCTTTTATTTCAGGGAACCCATTATCAAAAGACAAAGTAAATATAATGTCATTAAAAGCAGACTATATTTTACTAACTCACGCTCACGAAGATCATATTCTCGATGCCGAAGCAATTGCTAAAAATACAGGTGCTAAAATCGTAAGCAATTACGAAATTGCGATGCATTACCAAGCAAAAGGAATCGATGTTCACCCAATGAATCACGGAGGGAATTGGAAATTCGATTTCGGAAATGTAAAATATGTAAATGCAGTGCATACCAGTTCGTTTCCCGATGGAAGTTACGGAGGTCAACCTGGAGGATTTGTCATCGAAGGGGAACATAAAAGCATCTACATTGCTGGAGATACCGCCTTGACGATGGATATGAAACTAATTCCTTTACAAACAAAATTAGACCTTGCTATTTTACCTATTGGCGATAATTTTACAATGGGAATTAATGATGCTATTATTGCAAGTGATTTTGTGCGATGCGAAAAAGTATTAGGTGTACATTACGATACCTTTGGTTTTATTGAAATAGATCACGACGAAGCAAAAAAGAAATTCTTTGATGCTGGAAAAGATTTGATGTTATTAGAGATTGGTGAATCGATAGAGTTGTGATAGAAGATTTATGACTTGATAAGAACTAAATTCAAATTCTAAATAACTTAATTGAAAGCAACCTACAAAAAACACACATTAAACTTCAAACTTCCAAGCGGAACTTCACGTGGCGTTTTAAAAACAAAAGACACTTATTTTCTATACCTTTCTGAAAACGGAAAACAAGGAATTGGTGAATGTGGAGTGTTCAAAGGACTAAGTATAGATGATCGCCCAGATTACGAAGAAAAACTGCAATGGGTCTGCGAAAATATTTATTTAGGATTAAATAAATTATATAAAATATTAATCGAATTTCCTTCAATTCAGATTGGGGTTGAAACGGCTTTTAAATCGTTAAATGCTAAAAATAAGTTTGAAATATTTGCATCAGAATTCTCTCGTGGAGAAAAATTAATTCCAATTAACGGATTGGTTTGGATGGGAGATAAAGCTTTTATGAAGCAACAAATTTCAGATAAGTTACAACAAGGTTTCACTTGTATTAAAATGAAAATTGGAGCGATTGACTTTAAAACCGAACTCAATTTATTAAAATCTATACGAAAAGAATATTCCTCTTCGGTTATAGAATTACGAGTTGATGCCAACGGAGCTTTTCCTCCTTCTGAAGCTTTGGAGAAACTGAAATGGCTTTCAGATTTACAACTTCATTCTATCGAGCAACCTATTAAACAAGGGCAATGGCAAGAAATGGCAAGGCTTTGTGAAGATACATCACTTCCAATTGCTTTGGACGAAGAACTCATCGGAATCTTTACGGAAGAAGAAAAAAAGAAAATGATCAACACGATTAATCCACAATATATCATATTAAAACCAAGCCTTATTGGCGGATTTAAAGGAAGTGATTCTTGGATTAAAATCGCAGAAAAAAAGAATATAGGTTGGTGGATTACTTCAGCATTAGAAAGTAATATTGGATTAAATGCGATTGCTCAATATACCTTCTCAAAAAACAATAAATTGCCTCAAGGTTTAGGAACAGGGAGTTTATTTACAAATAATATTACTTCGCCACTAGAAGTTCGTTTCGGAAGTTTACATTATAATACCAACAAAAAGTGGAATATAGATTTGATTTTATAATCTAATTATTCTGAAAAGAATACTTCTCTAATTGTTGCGATACTATTACAATTTTCAACTTTAATTTTCAGTTTTTTAATAGAATCTGAATTTTCTTTTGAAGCTGAATTGCCTTCAATTACATAAACTTTACAAGAATCTAATTCAGTATTACTTTCAGAGAAAAGAACACTTCCTTTTTTAAGCAAATATGATATTGCTGAAGTATCTAATTGATTGTTTTTTAAAAATCGTAAAGAGTTTTCAGATATTACGCGTTCTTTTAATCGTATATTTTTTTTAGTTCTTGCTCCAGGACCGTAATCATATTCGCAAGAAGCGCCACTGCCACCAATAAAAAAATATAACAATACCAATCCAATACCAAATCCGCCAAAATAGAATGCAAATCGTTTTAATAAGCTCATAAGTAAAATAAAATTTCTATAATAATTTTCAGAAAATCAACAAATTTAAGTCGCTATAAGGCATATTGAACCAATCTGCTACCGATTTATTTGTTAAAATTCCGCGGTAAAAATACAACCCATTTTTTAAACCACTGTCAAAACGGATGGCATTTTCTATACCGCCAGATTCTGCAATGTCTAAAAGATAAGGAGTGAATATATTACTAATTGAAATAGAGGCAGTTTTAGGATAACGAGCAGGAATATTTGGCACTCCATAATGTATTACTCCCTTTTTTACAATAGTAGGTTTGTCGTGTGAGGTAATTTCGGAAGTCTCAAAACAACCTCCCATATCAATACTAACGTCAATAATAACTGCACCATTTTTCATGTTTTCCACCATTGTTTCGGTAACTACAATTGGAGATCTATTGGAGCCCTTTAAAGCGCCAATAGCAACATCACAACGACGTAAAGCCTTCATTAAATATTTAGGTTGAAGGGTAGATGTAAATAATGTTCTGCCAACATTTACTTGTAATTTTCGAAGTCGAGTGATTGAACTATCAAAAACTTTAACATTAGCACCAAGACCTAAAGCAGATCGTGTAGCAAATTCACCAACGGTTCCTGCTCCAATAATAACAACTTCGGCAGGTGGAACACCACTTATGTTTCCGAATAACAAACCGTTACTTGTTTCTGCATTTGCCATTAATTCGGATGCAATTAAAACAGATGCGGTTCCCGCAATTTCACTTAGTGCTTTAACTGCTGGATAACTATGATCTTCATCTTTTATAAACTCGAAAGCTAACGCAGTGATTTTCTTTTTTGCTAATGCTTCAAAGTATTCTTTTTTTCGAGTCTTTAATTGTAATGCAGAAATTAAAACTGTTTTTGGATTTATAAGCTCAATTTCATCAAGGGTAGGAGGCTCTACTTTTAAA
This sequence comes from Flavobacteriaceae bacterium, assembly GCA_021648265.1. Classification (GTDB taxonomy): domain Bacteria; phylum Bacteroidota; class Bacteroidia; order Flavobacteriales; family Flavobacteriaceae; genus Marifrigoribacter. The sequence continues at coordinate 20,680 of JAKITD010000014.1, forward strand.
AGTATAGGGCAAGCAAATATTTTTTGAGTATCGTTGGTTAATTCAGCTCCAGCATTATTATAATCTATATCAGAAAAACCAGCATCTTCACCAGCTCCGTTTTCAACTAAAATTCTATGACCATTGGCAACTATAGCAGCTACAGCATCAGGAGTTAAGCAAATTCTCTTTTCTTGAAAATAAGATTCTTTTGGAAGACCAATACATAGATTTCCTTTTTTTCTTGATATTTCTAAGGTTTCTTCTTGTGGAAGTAGTTGTTCTTTGGTGAAAGGTGACTTTGCCATTTATAAATTTGTTAAAGTACCAAGTTACGGAATATTAAAATAATATTGAAAAAGAAAATTAACAAACTTATATAGCTAATTGTAATTAAGTTAAATTTTTAACTTGTTATAATTGCATTATTAATTTGCGTAGTCTAGTTGAGAACAGGACTTTGCTCTAAGTAAAACTAAGGTAATAAATACCTCTGGAGTTTTTTATATTAAGATTCACTGTTGTCCGATAAAAAATATTCAACTCTCTTTAAAACCCTTCTATTGTTATGTTTGTAAGGTTTTAGAATAAGAGACCTTGCTTTTGTATATTGTTTTTAAAATTATGATATTCGAAAACTTTAAATTATTACCAATCATATTATCAGTTAGTTACAATCAAGTCTTTGTTCTTTATTCTAACAGCGGAGCGGTCTTTTATCTTTAATCGGACAACAGTAATTAAGATTAAGAAGGTATTGGCAAATTACTGCTTAAATTAAGGATTGTATATTAGTAGGTTAGTCGTACTCATTTATACCATAAAGAATTTCTTTCATTTTGCTTCCGTTTATCTCGACAGGTTTGTAAGCGGTATTAAACTTCTCAATGGCAATATCAATATCAGATTTTAGCTTTTTGTAGGCTGGTGGCAAACTGCTATTACATTGTTGCTCGTTTTCGTAGCTGTCTAAAATAATTTTAAACTTTTCATAAAACTTTCCGCCTTGGTCTATAAAGCTATTGTATTGAGTAATAAATTGTAAAAGCCTATCGATAGGGAAGTTTAAATCTATTTGCATTTCCAATACTTTTTGCTGTTTGTTCCCGTCATTAATTGCTACATCTAATTTTTCTAAAAATGAGTTTAATTTCTCTCTTACAATATCCCAATCGTCATTGGATCTACAGTCTTTTAGTGAAGTTTGATATTTTATAGGTTTGGTGTAATCAACAAACAGCCGCTCTAAATCCTTCATTACTTTATCGTTGCTTTTTTGAAGGAATGAAGTTTCAAAGTAAATGGTATTTAAATCATTATTCATACGTAATGTAAAATCCAAAATACATTCTATTTTTTGAAGCTCTGCATTTTTTTCTTTTGGACTGGCATCACTAATAAATAAATTAACAACCATATCTATAGCAGATGTATAAATGTTTTGACCTAATAAAGAGGTTAAATTAAATCCTGTTTTCTTATCTTTTTTTTTATTTAGCATGTCCTTTACCTGCGAAAATTCTTGATAATTATTAGGGTTAGATATTTTATTAATCTCGTTAAAGGTTGCTATGGACGAGAAGTGATGGTCTAGCGATAGTACTTTTTCGTATAGTATTTTAATTATCGAAAGTCCTTTTAAATAGCGTATTTTATTAATACTTGATTTTTCACTTAGTCTTAAAAGCTCTAGTTGGTCTTTTAGTTGGTCTTTTTTTATGAGTAAGTTTAATTTGTTTTCTAATACTATTTCGGTTTTAAGGTTTTTGTTTAGTTGGTTTAGTTTTGTGTAAATTTCTTGTTTTAGGTTGCTGTAATATTTTGTTGTAGTGTTTATTTCAGCACTTAGTTCGGTTAATATTTGGTCTATTTTCTTGTCTTTATTATCAAAGGTAGTATTGCTAAAACTATTTTGAAAACCAAACACTAAAATAAGTATAAGAAGTTTGGTTAGTTTACTCATTGTTTTATGTTTTTAGTCCCGAGGCTTCGGGAGTGATTGTTTTGCAATTATTCATTCTATTCAAGTTTTACTTTTATTAATAAGCTTTCTCCCTTATCTTTTACTAGATAATCCCCTTTTTTTATTTTGGTTTTATCTGTAATGTTAAGCTGGTTTAAAACCGTTGTTGGCAATTCAAAATCTTCGTTAAAACTATACATGTAAACTCCTTTTTCTAATTGGTTGTTTGTTAATTTAAGTTTACTTGCAGTATCTGTTTTAGTTATAACGAGAATTAGCTCGTTGTTTTTAGCGTCAAAACTTAGTTGGGTATTTGAGTTTGCTTTATTTTGAGAAACCCCAAAAGTACAAGTGCCTGCGTTACCTCTGCAATCTGGTCCGTGACCAAATGTTACGGTGGCATTTTTTTGAGCATATAATAAAAATGAAAATAGGATGAGTATATAGGTAAATAATGTTTTCATGACTACGATTTATAAGTTATTAATAAAAGAAGAAAAGTAATAGAAATCTGCTCAAGTTATTGACTTGATAATAAGTAAGTAGAAGGAAAACCTGTAACTTCACGTTTTTTTTGCAGGTTTACATCTACCTAAAAAACAGGTTAAAAAGAAAAAACACAAAAATTAATTACAATATTAGTTTGACTACAGTATTAATAGTTAATTTCTACATCATCCATATCTATACCCCAATAATCCATGAGGTCATTGGATAGTAAGTAGTAATTAACATTTTTATCTTCTAAAAGGCGAACCCAGTCAAACGCTTTCTCGTCATTAAGTTTTCCTATGAATGTGGCAAAAGATATAATAACCGTTATTGTTTTAGTATCATCTATTTTTATGGGGTTAATCTCTTTAGTGCTGGATATTAAGTAATTATTCAAACCCTGAATAGAAATTTGTTTGTTTACTTTATACACTTGATTATTATTAATGTTCTGCTCCAAATCTGTAATAAAAACATCAATATTAGCATTGCACTCTTCAATGCTTTTTCTATAATCAACTAGATTTCCTTGCTTGTTAAAAAAATAAGCCTCAGGATAACCAAAAGAATAAGTTTCGCCAAAAGAAGAAAAAGATTCTAAGTCTTTAAAAAACAATAAATTTTCATTATTGATTTCTTTCTCAGCAAGAAATTTTTTAACACTACTAATACTTTCTATTTTTGGGTCGCTAATATTATATTTTTTAATTAGATACGCTTTACAGCTAACTAATAATAATGAGCTAATAATAAAAATTAATAAATAACTGTTTTTTTTCATAATTGTTTTGTTTTAACAACAGGAAGAAAAACTCCCTGTTGTTTTTTTTAAAAATTTACATTGTTACAGAATAAGTGCCATCCTTTTTTTTAGATGAAATACTATAAGTTCCTGTTTTAAGAACATACCCTTTTTTTAAACCAATTTTTTTGGTAATGCTTTCTGGTAAAACATAGTCTTCTTCAAGAATTATCTTGTTTCCTTTAAAACGGTTATTAATTTCTTCAAGTCCTTCTTTAGTCAAAATTAAGGAAAACTTCCCATTATTATTATGGGCTTTAATGGTAATTGAAATACTACCTGTTATTTTACAAACTCCAAACCCAGCACAGTTTCTACTTTTTCTGCCAAATACAATACTAACACCAATAGTTATTTGGGTATCATTATTAATATTACACTCAATACTATTAATGTCATTATTTGTTTTCACTTCGTTTGCTATTGCAGAAGTGTTAATGAAAACCGCCAAAGCGACAATCGTAATAATTTGTTTAAAATTTTTCATTTTTTATAAAATTTTAGTTTGTTAAAAATTGTTTTTTTTTGACACCTTCGGGATATCGGGTCGTCAAACATTACAAACTAAAACCGTAGGTAATATACTTGTTTTTTTTGTATATTTACAAAAGGTTAAACTTTTGTTTGACTGTCGAAAATTGTGAGAAGCTTCTACCTAGTAGAGGCTTTCTCCTTTTTAAGTTTATAGCTAAGTCATTTTTTTGTTTTAGAGTTTATATTAAATTGGTACATGTTTTAGAGTTTATATTAAATTGGTACATGTTTTACAGTTTTATATAAGTGTAAAAATTTTACATAACAGAAATAGAAAAAAACTAATATGGTTTTAACTGCTGTAAATGTATAGAGGTATTTACTTAAAAACAAGCAAAGCAATACGTGATTCATGAATAAAAAGTCGTGATTCATGAATCACGACTAGTAAGATTAATGCGTAAATTACGCAATACTAGTTGCTTGCGTTATTTTTTATTAAAACCTATTTTTAAGCACATAAACAGTTATAATAATTAAGTTAAATTAGCATATCAAAGCTATAATTTTATGAAACCAACCTATTTGCTTATTTGTACTTTGCTGTCGTTTACTATACAGGCACAAGATTTTTCTGAAATAATATTACAAAAAATGGGAGATGAAGACCTGCTTACTCTTTTTAACAAAGTAGATAGCGACTCCATTAAAGCAGAAAAAGTTGCAAGGGTATATTTAAACAGAGCCAGAAAGCAAAAAGATACCATTAAAATGGCGAGGGGCTATGACCGTTTAGCAAGAATTTTTAATCCCCAAAAAAATATAATGTTTGCAGATAGTATTATTCATCTCACCAAAAATATAGATAATATTACCTATCCTGCTTTGGGGTATATGATAAAAGGCATTGAGTATTCAAAAATGGGAAACTTAGTACTAGCAAATAAAAACGACATAATTACCTACGATTTAGCAGTAAAGAATAAGAATATTGCGCACCAAATTTTTATATCGGATAAATTAATTTCTGCTAAATCTTATTGGGGAAATAAACGAGAAGCTCTTGAAATGCAAAAGGAGAGGCATAATTTGGCAAATAGCAAAGACTATTATAAAGGACTAAGAACCTCTGTTAGAAAAGGCGCTCAAATAGATTTTGAGGATGTATATCTTGAAAATGAAATTTCGTCTATAAGAAACTTTGTACTCTGTTATACCAATTTAAAAATCTTAGATTCTGCAACAATCTATTTAAATAAAGGATTTAAGAAAATATATAAATACAAGGGCTACAAAAATTTTCGTGACGATAATCTCAGTTTTTTTTTATTTAGCTCTTTAGAAATAGACTTTTATAAAAAAAAATACAAAAAATCTTTAGACACAATAAATAAGCTGTCATCATTAGTTTATAATACTCTAGATTTAAAAGAGTTGCATTTTTTTAAAGGTTTAGTACTTGTTAATTTAGGAAAAAATAATGAAGGAATATTAAATTTAAAAAAGGCAGATTCCGTTTTTACTGAGAATAAGTTTTCAATAAAACCTTATCATAGGCTTATGTATGTAAAGTTATTAGAGCATTATACATTAAAAAATAATATAAATAAACAGGTAATTTACTTAAATAAACTTATTTATGTGGACAGTATATTTAAAATAAATTTTAAATATTTTGATCCAGCTATAATAAAAAACTATGAAACCCCAAAACTCATTAAAGAAAAAGAAAAACTCATAGCAAGCCTAAAACAAGAAAGCAAAAAGTCGAATATTATTACTTGGCTAATTTTAAGTGTATTGGGGATTAGCTTATTTTGTTTGTGGTATTTTTATAGCAAGCAACAAATTTACAAAAAGCGTTTTAATGTATTAATGTCTCAAAATAAAAATAAGGTTATTAATGGAGAAAGAAAAAGAACTCCTACCGAAATGCCAAAAAACATTATAAATAATATAATAGAACATTTAGAACACTTTGAAGTTCAGAAAAAGTACTTATCTCAAGAAATTTCATTGCAGGATATGGCAACATCTTTTAATACTAATTACAAATATTTATCTAAGGTTATTAATTTATATAAAGAAAAACGTTTTCCCAACTATATTAACGATTTACGAGTAGTGTATGCTTTTACAGAATTAAAAACCAATACAAAGTTTAGAAAATACACCATAAAAGCCATTGCTAAAGAGTGTGGCTTTAAAAGTGCAGAATCGTTTTCAAAGTGTTTTTATAATAAATATAGAATTTATCCTTCGTTTTATTTAAAGCAGTTAGATAAAAGCACTTTTAAACAATAAATATTATCTAAACAAATCTTTAATTTGCTCCCAGATGGTAAGTTTTTTTTCTAACTCTTCCTCAAAAGATATTAAATCATCTTTATGAATATTAGCAAAGAGTTTCGCTCTTATTACATAAACAGCAGGAACTATAACTACCATTAGTGGGAATATGTAAAATAATTCTAATTCGTCAAGATTTTGGTTTTGATTAATGACTCCCCAAAGCTGAAAAGCATACATGATAATAGGGATTAAAATAATCCAATGCCACCAATGCTTGCAGGTAAAATACCAAAGCAATAAAAGATAAAGAGGAATAATTTTTCCAATTAAAAACCAACCATAAGCATTGATAGAAAAATATGAAGTAGTAATGGTAAATAAAAAAGTCTCCCAAACTTGTGTGTCGTTTGGCAGACTTTTATATGAGTAAAATAAATATGGTGTTATAGCTATTAACATTATAATAACTCCTCCACCAAATAAGTTTTTTTTAGCCGTTGTTTGGTGCTTGTAGCCCTCTTGTGTCAACTTGTTGTTCGTTTTGTCCATCATTTATACTTTCCGGTGTACAAGATACAAAAAGTCCAGTTCCTAAAATTGCTACGATAAAAAATAATTTTGTAAGTTTCATAATATTAGTTTTTTTGTGGGTTTAATAGTACAAACCTATCACGAAAAAACACAAGTATATAAACTAAGTTATCCGTATTTTTGTTGGTTACATTTTACCCAATAAAAACCCTCCTAAAAATTTACATATTGGGGCGAAATTTAAAAGTTTGGCTTACAGTTATATGTATCGTTTCAATTTATTTCACTGGCATTATTTTTAAAGTTCTACTTCCGTTTTGGTTGTTTGTTAATATTAGTTTTGTGCTTTCTTTAGGTAGTAATGATTTAATTTTTTCTGGCCATTCAATCAAATTCCAATGATCTGAATAAAAATATTCTTCAATTCCTATGTCTAAAGCTTCTTCTTCATTGTTTATTCTGTAAAAATCGAAATGATACACTTTATCATCCTTAATTTCATATTCATTTACTAAGGCAAAGGTTGGACTACTAATAGTTTCATTAACGCCTAATTGTTTTGTAATTTCTTTTATAAGTGTTGTTTTACCAACGCCCATATCTCCATAAAATAAGAGAACCTTATTTTGGGCTTCTAATAAAATAGTTGAGGCGATTTTAGGTAAATCTTGTAATGTAAAAGTATAATCCATAATTCACTTATTAGCAAATATATAATTTTATATCGTTCATCAGCGATAAATGTCGATAAAAAACAATAAAGTAGGAAAAATATTACATAAAGCTTATTTATTATCTAAAACTATGAAAGGAATCAATACTTCTTCCATAGAAATACCTCCATGTTGATACGTATTTCGATAATAACTAACATAATGATTAAAGTTATTTGGATATGCAAAGAACAAATCTCCTTTAGCAAATATGAAAGAGCTGCTCATATTAATAGAAGGTAAATGGATTTTCTTTGGATCTTTAGAAACCAACACATCTTTTTCTTCGAAAGAAAGACTTCTTCCTGTTTTGTAACGAAGGTTCGAACTTATATTTCGATCTCCAATTACTTTGGTTGGATGTTTTACATTTATAGTTCCGTGGTCTGTAGTTATAATTAATTTGAACCCAAGACTTGAAGCTTGTTGAATTATATCTAACAAAGGTGAGTTTTTAAACCAACTTTGTGTTAAAGAACGATACGATTTATCTGTAGAAGCCAATTCTTTGATTACTTCCATTTCGGTTTTTGAATGGGAAAGCATATCAACAAAATTATATACTACCGCAATTAAATCTTCGTTTTTATGACTTTTAAAATTATCTGAAAGTCGTTTACCTTGTTTTAAACTCGAAATTTTATGATAACTCCAATTTAGGTTTTTGCCTAACCTTTTTAGTTGTGCTTCTAAAAATTCCTTTTCATACATATTCTTTCCGCCTTCATCAGTATCGTTTAGCCATAATTTAGGATGAAGTTTCTCCATATCACTTGGCATTAAACCAGAAAATATAGCATTTCGAGCATATTGTGTAGCTGTTGGTAAAATACCGTAATATAGTTCCTCACTTGATTTTTTATAGCTACTACTTAAAAAAGGTTCAAAAGATTTCCATTGATCGTAACGCAAATTATCCACTACAATAAATAAGGTTTTTTGTTTTTCGATAACTGGTAGCACTTTATCTTTAAATAAAGTATGTGACATTGTTGGAGCATCATTTTTATAATCGAACCAACTCGCATAATTTTTATCTATAAATTTACAAAATTGCGTATTAGCTTCAGTCTTTTGTGATTCTAAAATTTCGAACATTCCAGAATCATCAATATTTTCTAGTTCTAATTCCCAATACACCAATTTCTGATACATTTCTACCCACTCTTCATACGAATTTACCATAGAAAGATCCATTGCTATTTTTCTGAACTCTTGTTGATAGCTGGTAGTTGTCTTTTCTGAAATCAATCGAGAATGGTCTAAATTCTTTTTTAAACTTAAAAGAATCTGATGTGGATTAACTGGTTTTATCAAATAATCGGCAATCTTAGAGCCAATCGCTTCTTCCATAATAAACTCTTCTTCACTTTTAGTAATCATCACTACTGGAAGGGTTGCTTGCTTTTCTTTTATTTCAGCCAGCGTTTCGAGTCCAGTTAAACCAGGCATATTTTCATCTAAAAAAACAATATCAAAATTTTCTTTTTCAATTTCTTCTAAAGCTTCGGTACCACTCATTGCTTTGGTAACCTTGTAATTTCTCTTTTCTAAAAAAATGATGTGTGGTTTTAATAATTCTATTTCATCATCCACCCAAAGTATCTTTATATCGCTCATATATGTATATTTGTTTATTATTTGAAATGATTTGTATTTCAAAAAGTACAGCAAAAATAAAGCCGTACTAACTATTAAAATACCTTTTACTAATAAATAAAAGTTAAAGATTGAATTCGCAAAACAAACTCAAAATTATAAACGACCCAATCTATGGTTTTATTACCATACCAAGTGTGCTCATTTTCGAGTTAATCGAACATCCTTACTTTCAAAGATTACGTAGGATTTCGCAAATGGGGATGTCGTACCTTGTGTATCCAGGAGCTCATCATACACGTTTTCATCATGCAATTGGTGCGATGCATTTAATGCAAAAGGCAGTTCAAGTGCTTCGTTTTAAAGGAATTACAATTTCAGATGAAGAGTCGGAAGCTCTTTATATCGCAATACTTTTACACGATATTGGTCACGGTCCTTTTTCGCATGCAATGGAACGTAGCATCGTAGAAAATGTAGATCACGAGTATATTTCTTTGCTTTTTATGGACGCTTTAAATCAAAAATTTAACAACAGATTAACGCTTGCCATTCAAATATTCAAGAACGAATATCCTCGAAATTTCTTTTATCAGTTAATTTCTGGACAATTGGATATGGATCGAATGGATTACCTAAAACGCGACAGTTTTTATACAGGTGTTTCTGAAGGCTCCGTTAATTCTGAACGATTAATAAGTATGCTTAATGTTTTTGAGGACAATTTGGTCGTGGAAGAAAAAGGAATTTATTCGGTTGAAAAATTCATCATTGCCAGACGTTTAATGTATTGGCAAGTTTATTTACATAAAACAAGTTTGGTAGCCGAACAATTGGTAACTAGACTGTTGAAGCGAGCTAAAGAATTAACAATCAGCGGAAAAAAATTGTCTGCAAGTAAAGCACTAACATTCTTTCTGGAAACAGCAGTTAGTAAAGAAAATTTTTCGGTTGAAACCTTAAATACGTTTGCCAAATTGGATGATACTGATATTATTTCAGCCATGAAATCGTGGGTTGATGAAGATGATTTTGTTTTAAAAAACATTTCAGAAATGCTATTGGACCGCGATTTGCTTAAAATTGAAATGCAACAAGAGGCTTTTTCCGAAGAAAAAATAAGTGACAAGAAAAATATAATAATGCAGAAATATAATATTTCTGAAGATGAAGCTTCGTATTTTGTATTTACGGGACAGATTACAAATCAAGCTTATAGTATGGAAAAAGACACGATTAACTTGTATAAAAAATCGGGCGAAGTAATTGATGTTGCGAATGCTAGTGACCAATTAAACCTGAAAGCATTGTCTAAAAAAGTAGTTAAAAATTATATGTGTTACCCTAAAACGGAATAGTGCTGCTTTTTTTCTATTTTTGCATATCTTATAAAAACCAATAAAAATTAATCTGTGAAATTTACAGCAGCTCAAATAGCAGGAATATTAGAAGGAGAAGTAGAGGGAAACCCAGATGTAGAAGTCTCGAAGCTATCGAAAATTGAAGAAGGAGTCAACGAAAGTTTAAGCTTTCTTGCCAATCCAAAATACACACAATATATCTATACTACAAAGGCTTCGGCGGTAATTGTTAATGCAGATTTTAAAGCAGAACAATCCATTGAAACAACCTTGATAAGAGTTGAAGATGCATATAAATCATTTTCAAAATTATTGGAATATTACAATCAAGTAAAGATGAATAAAACTGGAATCGAACAACCAGTATTTATTTCAGAAAGTGCAAACTATGGTGATAATATATATATAGGTGCCTTTGCTTATATCGGTGATAATGTAAAAATTGGTGATAATGTAAAGATTTACCCCAATGTTTATATTGGCGATAATGTGTCAATAGGAAATGAGGTAACGTTATTTTCTGGAGCTAAAATTTATTCAGATACAATCATCGGGAATAATTGTGTAATTCATAGTAGTGCTATTTTAGGTGCGGATGGTTTCGGGTTTACACCTAACGAAAAAGGAGAGTTTATAAAAGTACCACAAACAGGAAATGTAATTATTGAAGACAATGTAGATGTTGGTGCGGCAACCTCTATAGATAGAGCAACTTTAGGCTCTACTATTATTAGAAAAGGAGTGAAGTTAGACAACCATATCCAAATTGCACATAATGTAGAAATCGGAAAAAACACCGTAATTGCTGCACAAACAGGAATTGCAGGTTCTACAAAAATTGGAGAAAGTTGTATGATAGGCGGACAAGTAGGTTTTGCGGGGCATCTAGTAATAGGGAACAATGTGCGTATTCAAGCACAAAGCGGAATAGGAAGAAATGTAAAAGATAATGAAGCAATTCAGGGTTCACCTGCATTGCCTTATAGCGATTATAACAAAAGCTATGTACATTTTAAAAACCTTCCAAAAATAGTAAACAGACTTAATACATTAGAAAAAAATTGCACTAATGAATAATCTAAAAACAAAACAACGAACCATAGCTAAAGAAGTGAGTCTAAGCGGAGTAGGACTTCATACGGGACAAAAAGTTACAATGACTTTTAAGCCTGCTCCCGAAAATCACGGTTACGCTTTTAAAAGGGTTGATGAAGAAGGAGCACCAGTTATCGAGGCAAAAGTTTGCTATGTAACCAATACGCAACGCGGTACTAATCTTGAAAAAAATGGAGTCAGTATTAACACTTCCGAACACGTGTTGGCGGCTTTAGTAGGTTTGCAAATAGATAATTGTTTAATAGAATTAGATGCTTCAGAACCTCCAATTATGGATGGATCGTCTAAATATTTTATTGAAATATTAGAAACAGCAGGAATTCAGGAACAAGAAGCAATTGTAAATGAATTTATTATAAAAGAAATTATTTCATTTAAAGATGAAAAAACGGGAAGCGAAATAATGATAATGCCTTCCGATACTTATGAAGTAACCGCCATGGTAGATTTTGGAACCAATGTTTTAGGAACTCAAAATGCTTCCATTAGTAATATTTCAGAATTTAAAAAAGAAATTTCAAACGCCCGTACTTTTAGTTTTCTTCATGAAATCGAAATGTTATTAGATCACGGTCTAATTAAAGGCGGCGATTTAAATAATGCGATTGTGTATGTTGATAAAGAGTTGTCTCCTGAAACAATGGAAAAACTGAAAATAGCTTTTGGGAAAGATACTGTTTCCATAAAGCCTAACGGAATTTTAGACAACCTTACCTTGCACCATCCTAACGAAGCAGCAAGACATAAATTACTTGATGTTATTGGTGATTTAGCCTTAATAGGAACTAGAATTAGAGGTAAAGTAATTGCTAATAAACCAGGCCATTTTGTAAATACTCAGTTTGCAAAAAAAATGGCACAATACATTAAAATTGAAAAACGAAAAAAAGCACCACAAGTAGATTTAACAAAAAAACCAGCAAAAAATATTAATGAAATTATGGATATGCTTCCGCATAGACCGCCATTTTTATTAGTAGATAAAATTTTGGAACTTACAGATTCTCATGTAGTTGGATTGAAAAATGTTACTATGAACGAACCTTTTTTCGTTGGGCATTTTCCAGGAGCACCAGTAATGCCAGGAGTGCTTATTGTTGAAGCAATGGCGCAAGCAGGTGGTATTTTGGCATTGAGTATGGTTCCCGATCCAGAAAATTATTTAACTTATTTCTTGAAGATTAACAATGTAAAATTTAAAAAGCAAGTAAGTCCAGGAGATACATTAATTTTCGATTTAGTGTTAGATGAACCCATACGAAGAGGAATCGTTTTAATGTCTGGAAAAACATATGTTAATGGAGAATTAGTAACAGAAGCCGAATTAATGGCGAAAATTGTAAAAACAAAAAATTTATAGATGAACCGAGCGGCTTCAAAAATGTCTGTTAATAATGTTAGAATTAAAAGCGAACACATTTTTACCTATTTATCAAAATTAAAATTATAAAAATGAACCGAGCGGATTTCAAAATATTAATAGTATAATGTTAGAATTAAAAGCGAACACATTTTTACCTATTTATCAAAATTAAAATTATAAAAATGAACCAACCTTTAGCATACGTACATCCAGGAGCAAAAATCGCTAAAAACGTAGTGATTGAACCATTTACAACCATACATAATAATGTGATTATTGGTGATGGAACTTGGATTGGCTCCAATGTAACCATTATGGAAGGTGCACGAATTGGGAAAAATTGTAATATTTTTCCTGGTACTGTAATTTCTGCAATTCCACAAGATTTAAAATTTCAAGATGAAGAAACTACGGTAGAAATAGGAGATAACACCACATTACGTGAATATGTCACCATAAATAGAGGAACTGTTGATAGAGGTAAAACTGTTATTGGAAAAAATTGCTTAATAATGGCTTATTGCCATGTTGCCCACGATTGTATTGTGGGAGATAATTGTATTTTTTCAAACAATAGTACCTTGGCAGGACATGTAACCGTTGGGGATTATGTTATATTGGCAGGAATGACTGCAGTACATCAATTTTGTACATTAGGACAACATGCTTTTGTTACAGGTGGTTCGTTGGTACGTAAAGATGTTCCTCCTTATGTAAAAGGTGCAAGAGAACCAATGTCGTATGTTGGTATAAACTCTATCGGACTTAGACGAAGAGGATTTACTTCAGAAAAAATTCGTGAGATTCAAAGTATCTACAGAATTTTATATCAAAAAAATTATAATAATTCACAGGCAGTTCGACTTATTGAAGCAGACATGGAAGCAACCACAGAGCGTGACGAAATCCTTCAGTTTATAAAGAATTCAAAAAGAGGAATTATGAAAGGATATTTTTCAAATTGAAAAAAATGATAAATGAAAAGTGAATAATGAAAAACTATAATCTAAGACCTACTAGGTTTTAAAAACCTAGTAGGTCTGAAAATAGTACACAAGTATTTCTGTTTATTGCAAGTTAAAATCAAGTCTTATTTTTTTTTTTAATCTCCTGTGAATCGGGACAATTTGCAGAAAACTAAAAAGGAATACTGAACATTGAATACTACCAACTAACAATTACCTACTAATAGGTAATATATCTCAACAATAATTTTTTTAAACCATTATTATGAAAACTTATACAAGCCTTAAAAACAACCTAATAACTATAGTGTTTGCTTTGTTTACAATTGGTTTCTACGCACAAAATACTTATGTGCCAGGTGATAATTTTGAGCAAGCTTTAATAGATTTGGGTTACGATAGTGTTTTAGACGATTATGTACTTACAGCAAATATTAATTCAGTTACCGATTTGAATGTATGGGGAGAAAGTATTTCAGATTTAACTGGTATTGAAGATTTTATTGCCTTGGAAACATTAACGTGCTATGGTAATTTATTAACAAGTTTAGATGTTAGTCAAAACGTAGCATTAATAGAATTAAGGTGTGACAATAATCAATTAACAAGTCTAGATGTTACCCAAAATACTGCTTTAGTAGTTTTACACTGTTTTTATAATCAAATAACAAGTTTAGACCTTACACAAAATACGGGCTTAACAAGTTTGTTTTGTAGCGACAATCAGTTAACTAGTTTGGACCTTACACAAAATACGGGCTTAACAAGCTTGATTTGTTCTGCCAATCAATTAACAAGTATAGATGTTACCCAAAACACTGCTTTAACTCGTTTATGGTGTAAAGAAAACCAATTAACAAGTTTAGATGTTACGCAAAATATAGCTTTAGAAGTTTTGTCTTGTGGTACCAATCAGCTAATAAGTTTAGATGTTACGCAAAATACAGTTTTAGAAGAATTGTGGTGTGCTGATAATCTATTAATAAGCTTAGACCTTACACAAAATACAGTTTTAGAAAAGTTGGTTTGTCCTAGCAATCAATTAACGAGTTTAGAACTTACCCAAAATACAATTTTAGAAGAATTGTGGTCTTCTAATAATTTATTAACAATTTTAGATGTTACTCAAAACGTGGTTTTAATTGATCTTGATTGTAGTGCAAATCTATTAACAAATATAGATGTTACACAAAACACAGTTTTAGAAAACTTATATTGTAATATAAACCAGCTAACAAGTCTAGATGTTACACAAAATACGGAGTTAACTAGTTTATGGTGTAAAGAAAATCTATTAACAAGTATAGACCTTACTCAAAATACAGTTTTAATAGGATTTTATTGTCATTTTAATCTATTAACAAGCTTAGATCTTTCTCAAAACACTGCTTTAGAAGAATTGTGGTGTTTCAACAACTCACTAACAAGTTTAAATGTAAAAAACGGTAACAACGCCAATTTTACCGATTTTAATGCTTTAAACAATTCAAGCTTATTTTGTATTACCGTAGATAATGTAGCGTATTCCAATACCAACTGGACAAACATAGATTCGCAAACAGTTTTTAGTGAAGAGTGTATTTTAAGTATAGATGATATTAAGGCAAATGTATTCATTGTTTATCCTAACCCTGCACGAGATAGTTTTAAAATCAATACAGATTTACCAATTACAGAAGTAATAGTTTACGACTATTTAGGTAAAGTAATTAAGCGTTATAAAGAACAAGAAAGCTACAAAGTAACTAATCTAGCACAAGGTGTTTATTTTATTTTAATTAAATCGGATAATAAAACTTACAGAAAAAAATTACTTATAGATAATGAATCCAATTATTAAGAATATTTTTGAAATTAATCTAAACAATACTAAAACAGAATATATTATGGCAAGTACTTCAGATATTAGAAAAGGATTGTGTATAAAATACAACCACGATATTTTTAAAATTATTGATTTTCAACATGTAAAACCTGGTAAAGGACCAGCATTTGTACGAACTAAGCTAAAAAGTGTTACTTCAGGAAAAGTAATAGATAATACTTTCTCGGCAGGACATAAAATTGAAGAAATTCGTGTAGAAACGCATAAATTTCAATATTTATACAATGATGGAGATGCTTATCATTTTATGAATAATGCAGATTATTCTCAAATTCAAATAGATAAAAGTATTTTAGATAATTCAGATTTAATGAAAGAAGGTGAAATTGTAACTATCCAAATAAATACAGAAGACGATTCTCCACTTTCAGTAGATTTACCAACCCATGTTATTTTGGAAGTTACCAGTACCGAACCTGGTATAAAAGGTAATACTGCTACTAATGCAACAAAACCTGCAATAGTAGAAACAGGAGCAAAAATTAATGTTCCTCTTTTTATTAATGAAGGTGATAAAATTAGGATAGATACAGATAAAGGTCAATATCAAGAGCGTATTAAATCGTAATTAATAATTTAAATTATGAAATTTTCAACTCCCCAATCCCTTGAAGATATTGCAAGAATATTAAATTGCGACTATATTGGTAATGCTGAATTTCCTGTTTTGGGAATGAACGAAATACACGTGGTAGCATCGGGAGATATAGTATTTGTAGATCATCCTAAATATTACGATAAAGCGTTAGAATCTGCTGCAACCATCGTTTTAATAAACAAAAAAGTTGATTGCCCAGACGGGAAAGCACTATTAATTTCTGATGATCCTTTTAGAGATTTTAATAAATTAACCAATCATTTTAATCCTTTTATTTCCGCTTCAGCAGCTATTGCAGAATCTGCCATTATTGGAAAGAATACTGTAATTCAACCCAATGTATTTATTGGAAATAATGTAAAAATCGGAAATGAATGTGTGATCCACGCCAATGTTTCAATCTACGATAATGCAGTAATTGGAAATAACGTAACCATCCATAGCGGAACCATATTGGGAGCAGATGCTTTTTATTACAAAAATCGTCCAGAAAAATTCGATAAACTTTTAAGTGGCGGGAATGTTGTTATAGAAGATAATGTAGATCTAGGTGCACTTTGTACTGTTGATAAAGGAGTAAGTGCTTCTACTATTATTGGTGAAGGAACCAAAATAGACAATCAAGTACATATTGGTCACGATACAGTTATCGGTAAACGGTGTTTAATTGCATCACAAGTAGGAATTTCAGGTTGTGTAATTATTGAAGACTTTGTTACCATTTGGGGACAAGCTGGAATTACAAGTGGAATTACCATTGGCGAAAAAGCAGTTATTTCAGCAAAAAGTGGCGTTAGTAAATCGCTAGCAGGACATAAATCATACTTTGGTATTCCTGCAGATGATTTCAGAAAAAAATACAAAGAAATTGCAGCAATACGATTAATTCCAGAATTAATAGAAAAAATAGATAAACTTAAATGAGTACCTCCCCAAAACAAATAGTAAAAGAATTTCATCAAGCAGATATTCTTAATAATAAAATTATATTTAAAAACTATTTTCATAAAGACTTAGAATTAATTTGGAACAGTACAGATGGACTTACCATAATGAGTTACGATGAGTTGGTAGCTTTCTTTACAGAAATAAGAAATACCTATCACGATCTTCGGATAGAAATTAGTCATTTATTAGAAGATGAAAATTTTGTAACCATACGTTACAAGTATTATATCACTACTATCGAAAATCCAGATGAAGAATTGGGGATCTCTCACTTTATTGGTATTTGGGAAATAAAAGATAATAAAATGTACCGTGGTCATTTAGTTAGTCAACCAGTTTCTGAAATGGATGACACGAACGAATCATATCATAAAGTTAAAGTGTAATTTCAGTATATTTTAATAGTAAAAAAGTATATTTGCACCTAGAAAAAACAAACAAAAATTCATATAAAATGAGTGTTTTAGTAAATAAAAATTCAAAAATAATTGTTCAAGGATTTACAGGTAGTGAAGGAACTTTTCACGCTGGTCAAATGATCGATTACGGTACCAATGTTGTTGGTGGTGTAACTCCTGGAAAAGGTGGTCAAACACATCTTGATAGACCAGTTTTTAATACAGTTGCAGATGCTGTAAAAGAAGTTGGAGCAGATACTTCAATCATTTTTGTGCCACCAGCTTTTGC
The DNA here is from genome assembly GCA_021648265.1 of Flavobacteriaceae bacterium. Lineage (GTDB taxonomy): Bacteria > Bacteroidota > Bacteroidia > Flavobacteriales > Flavobacteriaceae > Marifrigoribacter. Next base: position 38,448 of record JAKITD010000014.1, read on the forward strand.
TGCAGATGCAATTATGGAATCTGCCGAAGGAGGAATTAAAGTAATTATTTGTATTACGGAAGGAATTCCTATTGCAGATATGATAAAAGTTGCCGATTATATTAAAGACAAAGAATGCCGTTTGGTTGGACCTAATTGCCCAGGAGTAATTACTCCAGAAGAAGCGAAAGTAGGGATTATGCCAGGTTTTGTTTTCAAAAAAGGACGCGTTGGTGTAGTTTCAAAATCAGGAACACTTACCTATGAAGCTGCCGACCAAGTGGTAAAACAAGGCTACGGTATTTCAACAGCTATTGGGATTGGTGGAGATCCAATTATTGGAACAACCACTAAAGATGCTGTCGAAATGTTAATCAACGATTCAGAAACCGATTGTGTAGTAATGATTGGTGAAATTGGTGGTAACCTTGAAGCTAAAGCAGCAGAATGGTACAAAGCAAGCGGAAGTAAAAAACCAATTATTAGTTTTATTGCAGGTGAAACTGCTCCAGTAGGAAGAACAATGGGACACGCAGGTGCGATTGTTGGCGGAAGCGATGATACTGCACAAGCTAAAAAGAAAATATTAAGAGCACACGGAATTCATGTAGTTGATTCTCCAGCTGAAATAGGAAAAAAAGTAAAAGAAATTTTAGGCTAGTCTTAAAACTTTTATAAAACTGAAGGCCTTGTTAATTTAACAAGGCTTTTTTTATGAAGAATTTAAAACGAATTGCTATATTTGAAATCATTCAGAAAACTATAAATAAGATTATTAAAAACTAATTTTAGAATAAAATTTAAGTAGAGAGTATAAGTGCTTTACAACTTTGCGTCCCGACAGCTATCGGGATTGCGAGAAACAACTAAACACGTAAAAATGAAACGAGCATGTTAAAAAGTCTATTTTAATTGATACTATAAATAGCGAACAACATGTAACAGATTTCACAAATATTAAAGATTCATGAATTTACTAGAAGGAAAAACAGCAATCATCACAGGCGGAAGTCGAGGAATTGGAAAAGCCATTGTTGAGGTATTTGCAAAACACGGAGCTAATGTAGCTTTTACATATAGCTCATCTGAAGAAGCTGCAAAAGCTATAGAAACCGATGTTTCAAAAGAAGGAGTAAAAGTAAAATGCTATAAAAGTGACGCTTCTAACTTTGAAGAAGCACAAGAACTAGCAGCTGAGGTTGTTAAAGAATTTGGTTCCATAGATATCCTTATTAATAACGCAGGAATTACAAAAGATAACTTGTTAATGCGAATGACCGAAGAAGATTTTGATCGCGTAATTCAAGTAAATCTAAAATCTGTTTTTAATATGACCAAAGCGGTGCAACGTACTATGTTGAAACAACGCAAAGGTTCTATCATTAATATGAGTTCTGTAATTGGAGTAAAAGGAAATGCAGGACAAAGTAATTATGCGGCTTCAAAAGCTGGAATTATTGGCTTTACTAAGTCGATGGCAATCGAATTAGGTTCAAGAAACATTAGATCTAATGCAATTGCACCAGGATTTATAGTTACTGAAATGACTGAAAAGCTCGGAGAAGATACTATCAAGCTTTATTACGAAGCAATCCCATTAAAAAGAGGTGGAACGCCAGAAGAAATCGCAAATACTTGTGTTTTCTTAGGAAGCGATATGTCTTCGTATATCACAGGACAAGTTTTAAATGTTGACGGAGGAATGCTTACGTAAAAATAAATTAGACTTTTTCATTTTAACTTAAAACAGTCATAAGTCTTATGTCTCAATGCCATAAGTCATAATAATATATGTTATCACAAACCATACTTTTTATAATCATTGCCGGTATAGTCTCACTTATACTGGCAATTTTTATGTATGGATATCAAACAAAGTTTTCAAATAAATACAAATGGATTTACGGAACTTTGCGATTTGTGACCATTTTTTCAATTTTAGTATTGTTAATCAATCCTAAATTTACTTCGGAAAGTTATACCATTCAAAAACCCAATTTGCCTGTACTGATAGACAATTCGGCTTCGGTTAAGGAGTTGAATCAATCTGAAAAGGTTTTGAATTTTGTTGCATCCTTAAAAAGCAACGAAGCATTAAACGATAAATTTGATCTTTCATTTTATAGCTTCGGAAGTGATTTTCGTGAAAATGATTCCCTTTCTTTTTCTGAAAAGAATACGAATATATCAAAAGCACTTTCGGCAACGAATGAACTGTTTAAAAATGAAACTGCACCAACCATCTTAATTACAGATGGAAATCAGACTTTAGGAAATGATTATGAGTTTAGTTCCTCTACTTTTAAAAATGCAATTTATCCAGTAATATTAGGTGATTCCACAAAACATATCGATTTAAAAATTGAGCAACTCAATAGCAATCGGTATGCTTTTTTAAAGAATAAATTCCCAGTAGAAGCAATTTTAGTGTATTCAGGTACCGAAACTGTTTCTTCCCAATTTGAGGTAAAACAAGGAAACACCATACTTTATAAAGAAAATGTTTCTTTTACTAAAAAAGATAATACCAAAATACTTTCGTTTACATTACCAGCCTCATCGGTTGGTTTTCATAAATATACCGCTCAAATAATTCCTTTAGAAATTGAAAAAAATAAAACCAATAATAACAAACAATTTGCGGTCGAAGTAATAGATCAAGCAACCAAAGTATTGATTGTAAGTGAAATTACACATCCAGATTTGGGGATGTTAAAAAAATCGATAGAGAGCAATGAACAACGAAAAGTCGAAATTAAAAAACCTTCGGAAGCATTGTCATTGCTGAATGATTTTCAATTAATAATTCTATATCAACCTAGCAGAAAATTTTCAAGCCTATATTCAGAAATAAAAAAACTGAAGAAAAATACCTTCACATTTACAGGCTTAAAAACCGATTGGAATTTTTTAAACACAATGCAATTTAATTTCAGAAAAGAAGTAACCAATCAAACCGAAGATGTTATTGGAATATTGAATGCTAATTACGGATCATTTGCAATTAATGATATTGATTTCAGTAATTACAGACCTTTAAAGACATTATTTGGCGAGTTAGAATTATTAGTGCCAAACGAATTTATTTTAGAACAATCTATTGACGGTTATACCACCGAAAGTGCTTTATTTGCAACCACCGAAATTAATGGTAAAAGAGATGCAATCTTTGATGGAGAAGGAGTTTGGCGATGGAGAGCACAATCGTATTTGGAAAATAATAGTTTTGAAGAATTTGATAATTTTATAGGTAAAACAATTCAGTATTTAGCTTCCAATAAACGTAGAAGTAGGCTGGAGGTTTCTAATGAGACCTTTTATTATAATAATAAATCCATTAAAATTTCAGCACAATATTTCGATAAAAATTTTATATTTGATTCTAGAGCTAGTTTGTTAATTTCAGTAACTAATACCGATACTAAAGATAAGAAAAAGTTTCCGTTATTATTAAAATCAAACTTTTACGAAGTAGATTTAAATAATCTGGAAGCTGGAAATTACAGCTATAAAGTTTCAGTAAATGACGAGGCCGTTTCAAGAAGTGGTAATTTCACCATTCTAAATTTTAATGTTGAACAGCAATTTTTAAATGCAGATGTAACAAAACTATCAAGGGTAGCGACTAATACGAAAGGAAAGGCTTATTTTATTTCAGAACAAGAAAAATTAATTAGCAATTTAATTAAAGATGATACCTTTCAGAAAATTCAGAAAAGTGAACAAAAAATTGTAGCTTTAATCGATTGGCAGTACTTATTGGGTTTAATTGTTTTAACTTTGGCACTTGAATGGTTTATAAGAAAGTATAATGGACTTTTATAATTAATAAAAAACAAAAAAAATGGAAAAATTACCAAAAATTGGAATACCAGTAATTATAGTAATGGTATTATTAATTATAGTTATTGCAAAATCTGCAGTAACTATAGGTGCAGGACAAGCAGGGGTATTATTTAAAACATTCGGTGAGGGTGTTGTAGCAGATAAACCTCCATTAAGTGAAGGGTTTCATATTATTGCTCCTTGGAACAAGGTGTATCTTTATGAAGTAAGACAACAAGAAGTATCTGAAAAAATGCAAGTTTTATCTTCTAACGGATTAGAAATAGGCTTGGATGCAACAGCATGGTTTCAACCAACACACCTAACTTTAGGGAAGCTCCACCAAGAAAAAGGGATGGATTATGTTGATAGAGTTTTAAAACCAGCTCTAAGAAGTGCTGCTCGTAGTGTTGTAGGTCGTTATACTCCAGAACAATTATATTCTAGTAAACGTGATGCAATACAAATTGAAATATTTGAAGAAACTAAAAAAATTGTAGATGATCAACATATTCAATTAAATGAAATATTGATTCGAGACGTTACATTACCAGCTACTATTAAAGATGCAATTGAACGTAAATTAAAACAAGAGCAAGAATCATTAGAATACGAATTTAGATTGGTAACTGCCCAAAAAGAAGCACAAAAAGTTATTATTGATGCTAAAGGAAAAGCGGAGGCTAACAGGATATTAAGTGCATCGTTAACCGATAAAATTTTACAAGATAAAGGGATTGAAGCAACTATAAAACTATCACAATCTCCAAACAGTAAAGTAATTGTTATAGGTTCTGGAGATAGCGGTTTGCCTTTGATATTGGGAAATAACTAGAAACAAAAAAACTTAGTAAATTAAACCGTTTCATTTTTGGAGCGGTTTTTTTATGCAATAAAATTAATAAATAGCTTTTTAACCGTTTTGTGTTATTTTTCCTATATTTACATTTCTCCCCTTTATTAAGCAACTGTATGGTTTTTTTATAAAAACCAACGGTAATTTGTTTTTTGCTTTTAAAATACTATTTAATAGTTGACGTAGAAAAAGCGATGAAAAATGCCACTCTTAAATGTTTTAGCTCATGGCTTTAATGCTATATTGCTATAATGTATTGAGTTAGATAAAACACTTAAAAATAAAAATGCCCCGAATTGGAAGTCGAGGCGGCTTAAATGTTTTCACAACGGAATAATCCTTATTGTGAATTGCTTTCAAAATTGTAGTGTAAAGGTAATAATAATTTTTGAATTTATAATAATATGAAAAGAGTTTTAGGATTGGATTTAGGGACTAATAGTATAGGTTGGTCATTAATAGAAACAGACTTTGATAAAAAAGAAGGAAGTATAAAAGGATTAGGAAGTAGGATTATTCCAATGGATCAAGGTCAAATGTCTGATTTTGGAAAAGGAAATTCTATATCTCAAACAGCAGATAGAACTAAATATAGGGGCGTTCGAAGATTAATTCAACGAAATTTATTGCGTAGAGAACGTTTACACAGAGTTTTAAATGTTTTAGGTTTTCTTCCAAAGCATTTTGCAGATTCTATAGATTTTGAAAAACACTTTGGGCAGTTTAAAGGTGATGAAGAAGTAAAACTCAATTATAGAAAAAATGAACAAGGAAAACATGAGTTTATTTTTATGGATTCTTTTAATGAAATGGTAAAGGAGTTTGAAGCAAAAGGTCAACCAACTAAAATACCTTACGATTGGACACTTTACTATTTGCGTAAAAAGGCACTTACTCAAAAAATAAGCAAAGAAGAATTAGCATGGCTCATCCTTAATTTTAATCAAAAAAGAGGTTATTATCAATTAAGAGGAGAGGAAGAAGAAAACGACACGAAAAATGAAGACTATTACGCTTTAAAGGTTAAAGATGTTGTAGCCACTGAGGATAAAAATGCAAAAGGTATTTGGTATAACGTTATTTTAGAAAACGACTGGGTATATAGAAGACAAAGCAATGAACTTTTAGATAGTTGGATTGGAAAAATTAAAGAGTTTATTGTTACTACAAATAAAGAAAAAGATGGTACTTTAAAATTAGATAAAGAAGGAAATGTAAAAAGAAGCTTTAGAGCCGTTGATTCTGAGAAAGATTGGATAGCTATTAAAACAAAAACAGAACAAGATATTGATAAAACTGGGAAAACTGTTGGGCAATATATCTACGAAGCATTGTTAGAAAACCCGAACCAAAAAATAAGAGGAAAGCTCGTAAAAACAATTGAGCGAAAATTTTATAAAGAAGAATTTGAGCAAATACTTAAAACGCAAATAGAACATCATAAAGAATTATTGGATAGAAATCTCTTTCAAACTTGTATTGATGAATTGTATCCTAGAAATGAAGCACACCAAATCAATCTAAAAGATAAAGGATTTGACTACTTATTTAAAGATGATATTATATTTTATCAACGCCCTTTAAAAAGTAAAAAATCTACTATTTCTGGTTGTCAATATGAAACTCGAAAGTATCAAATTGAAGTAATTGACAAAGTTACAAATGAAAAAAGAAAGGAATGGGTTACAGAACCTCTTAAAGCAATTCCAAAATCACACCCTTTGTTTCAAGAGTTTCGTTTATGGCAATTTTTAAAGAATTTAAAAATTTACCAAAAAGAAGATGAAAAAGGAAATTTAATTGATAATGATATTACAGATGTAGTGTTATCAACAGAAGAAGTTTGGGTTGAATTATTTGAGTTTTTAAGTGAAAGGTCAAAAATAAAACAAAGCCAGATTATTGATTTTTTTATAAAGAAAAAAAGGATTGAAAAAAAGAATAAAGACAAGTATCGTTGGAATTACGTAGAAGATAAAGAATACCCCTGCAATGAAACAAGAGCGCAATTTATTAATCGATTAAAAAAAGTGAAAGATTTAAATATTGACACTTTTTTAACTGCTGAAATGGAGTATAAATTATGGCATATTATTTATTCTGTTACCGATAAAAACGAATTTGAAAGAGCTATTGAGAACTTTGCAGAAAGAAATAATATAGACCAGGTATCTTTTGAAAAAAGTTTTAAGAAATTTCCTCCATATAAATCTGATTTTGGTGCATATTCAGAAAAAGCAATAAAGAAACTCCTGCCATTAATGCGTAGAAGTAAATATTGGGATAAAAATAAAATATCGCAAGATGTTACTAATAGAATTGAAAATATAATGGAACGGGTTGAGACTTTAAATTTACCTGAACAGCCAACTAAAACCCAAATTAACGCGGCATTAGAAAAGCACCTTGTAGCTGATGATGATATACCTACTCAATTAATCAAAAGCTTTATTCCTTTTAAAAATACAAATCCATTAACTGTACTAAATACATATCAAGCCTGTTATGCTATATACAATAGACATTCAGAGGCAGGAAATATACAGTTTTGGAAAACACCAAGCGATATTGATAAATATTTACTTAAATTTAAACAACATAGTTTACGCAATCCTATTGTAGAAAAGGTGGTTACCGAAACACTGCGTACTGTACGAGATATTTGGAAACATTATGGAAATGGAGAGGAAAATTTCTTTAAAGAAATTCATGTCGAATTAGGTAGAGAAATGAAAAACCCAGCAGATAAACGTAAAAAAATGACTGCTCAAATTTCTGAAAACGAAAATACCAACCAGCGAATAAAAGCAATTTTACAAGAACTTAAAGATGGCGGTATCTCTGATGTAAAACCCTATTCTCCTAGCCAACAAGAAATATTAAAAATATATGAAGAAGGTATTTATCAAAGTGTTGAGGTAGCAGATGATATTGAGAAAATTAGAAAAAACAACGCGCCTACCAAAGCAGAAATTAATAAATATAAATTATGGTTAGAACAAGGGTATGTTTCTCCATATACAGGGCAAACAATACCTTTGAGTATGTTGTTTACTACAGCTTATCAAATTGAACATATTATACCTCAATCAAGATACTTTAATAACTCTATGAGTAACAAAGTAATTTGCGAAAGTGAAATAAACCCAAACCCTTATAAAGATAACCAAACAGGGTATGAGTTTATAAAAAAACAAGGAGGACAAATTATACCTGAATTATCTACATCCAATAAAACCGTTAAATTATACACATTAGAGCAATACGAAAGTCATTGTAATAAATACTTTAAAAAGAACAGAACAAAACTTAAAAACTTATTAAGTGAAGATATTCCAGAAGGGTTTATAAACAGACAATTAAATGATAGCAGATATATAAGCACCTTAATAAAAGGATTGTTAAGTAATTTGGTAAGAGAGGAAAATGAAAAAGAAGCAACCTCTAAACATATTGTTCCTGTTACTGGTTCTATAACCTTTAAGCTTAAACAAGACTGGGGATTAAATGATAAATGGAATGAGTTGATTACGCCAAGGTTTGAAAGATTAAACAAACTAACAAACTCTAATGATTTTGGATATTGGGATTATCAAAAAGATGAAAATGGAAACAATGTTGGAAAGCAATTTTTCAGAACCCAAGTTCCTAATGAAATAGCTAAAGGATTTAATAAAAAAAGAATCGACCACAGGCATCACGCCTTAGATGCTTTGGTAATTGCTTGTTGTACAAAAAAGCATACTAATTATTTAGGAGCATTAAATGCAGAAAAGAAAAATTATGGATTGCGTGACACTTTATTAATTAAAAGCAAAGAAGACCACTATACCAAACATTTTTTAATGCCTTGGAATGGTTTCACGACAGAAGCAAAAAACCAGTTAGAAAAAATTGTTATTAGTTTCAAACAAAATACGCGAGTTATTAATAAAACTAATAATAAAACCTTACAATGGGTTGAAAAAGAAGGAAAGTGGAAAAAACAATTAGTACTACAAACCAAAGGGGATAATTGGGCTATACGTAAGCCTATGCATAAAGAAACGGTTTCGGGTAAAGTGATTTTAAAAAGAGAAAAAGGAGAAATAACTTTTAATAAGGCTATCGAAAACTGGAAAATGATTGTTGATAAATCAATAAAAAACAAAGTGAAAGGAGCTTTTGTTTTATTTGATAATGATTTAAAGAAAGTAAAAACTCATTTTAAAAATAACCCTATAAAAATAGATGATAAAGAAATAAAGAAAATATTGGTTTACGAAAATATTGAAGCTACAGCAACTCGTACAGTTTTAACTGATAAGTTTACTCGTAAACATTTAGAGAGTATTACAGATACAGGGATACAAAAAATATTAGAAAATCATATCAAAAACTATATTGATGACAAAGGCAAAGAGCAGTTTGATTTGGCATTTAGCCCAGAGGGAGTAGAGGAATTAAATAAAAATATACTTGTTTTAAATAATGGCAAAAAACATCAACCCATTTTTAAAGTTAGACTATATGAGGTAGGTAGTAAATTTAAAGTAGGATTAAAAGGAAATAGAAAAGATAAATATGTAGAAGCCGCAAAAGGCACCAATTTATTTTTTGCTATATATAAAGATGAAAAAGAGAATAGAAAATATGAAACCATACTTTTAAATGAAGTTATAGAACATCAAAAATGGAGAGCGGCGTTAGACAAAAAAGAAAGAGATACTATACCAATGATTCCTATTAAAAGTATATTTATAGAAAGAGGAAAAGAAGTTTCTGTTCAATTCCTATTCTCTCTTTCTCCAAACGATTTGGTATATGTACCTACAGATGAAGAAGTAGAAAGCCTTGGCTCGGTTGATTTTACACTATTAAGTAAAGAGCAAGTAGAGAGGGTTTATAAAATGGTGAGCTGTACAGGAAGTGAGTGTCATTTTATACCTAATCAAATATCGAGTGAAATACGGAAAAATGAAAATGGTACAAATAGTAAAAATGAACGTATTCAGGACTTTTTTGATGGAAAAACTACTTTAGATATGAAAATGAAACCTATAATGATAAAAAATCAATGTTGGAAATTAAAAGTAGATAGATTAGGAAATGTAGCAAGAGTAAGAGACTAATTAAACCCCAGACCTACTAGGTTTTCAAAACCTAGTAGGTCTTAAGAAACTGAAAGATATTGAAGTCACAACCCATAGAAATATCACAATACTATCACTACTTTAACAGAAGTAATAACAAGGAACTTATTTTTAGAGAAAAAGAAAACTATGTTTATTTTTTAAGGCTTATCAATAAATACATACTTCCCATTGCTGAAATATATAGTTATTGTCTTTTACCAAATCACTTTCATTTTATTTTAAGAATAAAAGATAGTAAAGATCTTCCAGAAAAATATCAATCTAATAAATCAAAAATATCGCAGCCCTTTTCAAATTTGTTTAATGCTTATACCAAAGCCTATAATAAAAAATATGGAAGAAAAGGGAGTTTGTTTCAAAAGCATCCCAAGCATATTCTTATTACAAATGAAAACTATTTAAGAAATTTGATTGTGTATGTAAATTGCAATCCAAGCCATCATAATATTGAAAATTTTGACACTTATAGCTATTCGTCACACAAAGCTTTGTTAAGTAATTTACCAACCAAAATTATCAGAACAGCTGTAATAGATTTATTTGACACTAAAGAAAATTTAGCCTTTGTACTTAAAAATAAACATATAAATATGAAGTTATTGAATGACTTAGACTTAGAATAGTTATCATTAATAGACCTACTAGGTTTTCAAAACCTAGTAGGTCTCGACAAATACAAACCCATGATAAAACGAACCCTTTTTTTTAGCAATCCCGCTTATTTAAGTACAAAAAACAAGCAATTAGTAATTAATTATCCTGAAGAAGATAAAGTAACAAAGACAGTTCCCATAGAGGATATTGGAGTATTAGTATTAGAAAACCAACAAATTACCATTACCAATGGTTTACTTTCAAAACTTATAAAAAACAAAGCAGCAATTATTAATTGTGATGCTTACCATTTACCTATCAGTTTATTACAGCCATTGGTAGGGCATAGTGAGCAAACCGAAAGAATGAGACAACAGTTAAATGCGAGTATCCCTTTAACTAAAAACTTATGGCAACAAACCATTAGTGCAAAAATTAAAAATCAAGCATCTTTTCTTAAACAAAGAGGAACTCCTGTACAGAAAATGTATAAATGGGCTAATGAGGTAAAAAGTGGTGATATAGAAAACCATGAGAGTAGAGCAGCCGTATATTATTGGAAACATATATTTAATTTAGAGCGTTTTAATCGAAATCCTAAAGGAGATGCACCAAATCAATTATTAAATTACGGCTATGCAATTTTACGAGGTATTACAGCAAGAGCAATTGTAAGTTCTGGAATGTTTCCGAGTGTAGGTATATTTCATAGAAACAAATACAATGCTTTCTGTTTAGCAGACGATATCATGGAACCCTATAGAGTTTATGTAGATGTTTTGGTGAACGATATTGTACAATCTGGTGAGCCTTATGAAGAATTAACAACCGCATTAAAAATGAACCTACTACAATTAACTGCTATGGATGTAAAGATAGATGGTAATAGCAGTCCATTAATGGTAGCTATGAGTAGAACTACCAATAGTTTATACGAATGTTTTGCAGGAGTAAGTAGAAAGGTTTTATATCCAGTATTTTAATTTTTAGACCTACTAGGTTTCTAAAACCTAGTAGGTCTGGTATAAAATAAAAAGAAATGAAAGAAAATCATTTTTCACGTTTAAACCAATATAGATCTATGTGGGTATTAGTATTTTTCGATTTACCGACCGAAACTAAAAAAGACAGAAAAGCGGCATCTCGTTTTCGTAAAAACTTGTTGGATGGTGGGTTTACTATGTTTCAGTTTTCTATTTACATGCGTTTTTGTGCGAGTAGAGAAAATGCAGAAGTGCATATTAAAAGAGTAAAATATAATTTACCTGAATTTGGAAAAGTTGGCATCTTACAAATAACCGATAAACAGTTTGGGATGATACAACTCTTTTTTGGTCAAAAACCAGCAGAATTAGAAAAACCTAGCCAACAATTAGAGTTGTTTTAATGTTTTTAAAGACCTACTAGGTTTTAAAAACCTAGTAGGTCTCTTTTTATAGAATCAAAATATTAGATTAATTAATATCACATACTTAAAAACATCTCATTTTTTAAAATCCTACCAAATCACTTAACAAGCAGTATATCAAATTATTAAGGCTTGATATACTGCGAATGCTAAGTAAAAATACAATTTTGAAAGCAATTCACAACAGTCTGTAGCAACTTGTTCCTGAGTAACTAACTGCGAATGCTAAGTAAAAATACAATTTTGAAAGCAATTCACAACAGAATGATGTTGATATTGCAAACGCTGCAAACTGCGAATGCTAAGTAAAAATACAATTTTGAAAGCAATTCACAACAGGGCTGTAACACATACAACCCTAAATTAACTGCGAATGCTAAGTAAAAATACAATTTTGAAAGCAATTCACAACCGGCTAGGCAGGGTTAATGTTACGAATGCAACTGCGAATGCTAAGTAAAAATACAATTTTGAAAGCAATTCACAACTATAGAAAAGGATAATTATTTACAGCAATAACTGCGAATGCTAAGTAAAAATACAATTTTGAAAGCAATTCACAACGAAGTTCATCTTAAATTCAGCTATCGGATTACTGCGAATGCTAAGTAAAAATACAATTTTGAAAGCAATTCACAACTAGTCTTTACTGGGGTTTATCAGTGTAACAACTGCGAATGCTAAGTAAAAATACAATTTTGAAAGCAATTCACAACAATTCCTTTAAATTATGAAAACAAATAAAAACTGCGAATGCTAAGTAAAAATACAATTTTGAAAGCAATTCACAACAATCAACTATCGATGTTATTGGAGATTATTACTGCGAATGCTAAGTAAAAATACAATTTTGAAAGCAATTCACAACGCAATAGTTCATGGGTTATTTCACTTTCATACTGCGAATGCTAAGTAAAAATACAATTTTGAAAGCAATTCACAACGAGGTTGTATCAATAATAGAAGGAGATGCTACTGCGAATGCTAAGTAAAAATACAATTTTGAAAGCAATTCACAACTTCTCCGATAAGGTCTCAATGGTCGCTTCCACTGCGAATGCTAAGTAAAAATACAATTTTGAAAGCAATTCACAACAGTTATGAAATCAAATAAAAAATCAAGAAACTGCGAATGCTAAGTAAAAATACAATTTTGAAAGCAATTCACAACGAAAACTAAACAGGAGCTTATAGTTGCTAGACTGCGAATGCTAAGTAAAAATACAATTTTGAAAGCAATTCACAACCTGGTACTGATTCTTCAATAGACATTAAAAACTGCGAATGCTAAGTAAAAATACAATTTTGAAAGCAATTCACAACGCATAAAGTTATCGGCATCTGTTGGACTGTACTGCGAATGCTAAGTAAAAATACAATTTTGAAAGCAATTCACAACTTGACTGTATTTGCTCTGACATTTGTTTAAACTGCGAATGCTAAGTAAAAATACAATTTTGAAAGCAATTCACAACCAATTGATGTTAAGCCAATATTGAGACCAACTGCGAATGCTAAGTAAAAATACAATTTTGAAAGCAATTCACAACAGGGCTGTAGTAACATCAGCAACTAATAAAACTGCGAATGCTAAGTAAAAATACAATTTTGAAAGCAATTCACAAACTGGCGAACCATCAAAAGAACACCAGATCTACTGCGAATGCTAAGTAAAAATACAATTTTGAAAGCAATTCACAACAACATATTAGTAAAATAAAATTTGAAACTGCGAATGCTAAGTAAAAATACAATTTTGAAAGCAATTCACAACAAAAACAACCTTCTGGTGTTACTTTGTAAGACTGCGAATGCTAAGTAAAAATACAATTTTGAAAGCAATTCACAACCATAAAC
>JAKITD010000002.1 GCA_021648265.1 Flavobacteriaceae bacterium
CTTGTAAGCAAATAACTTCCATTGGCTAAATATAAAATATATTTTTAGAAATCAACTACTTTATCTAAAGCATCATCAGCATCTTTATGGGTAAAACTTGCTTGGTAATTAATAGTTGTAACAATAGAGGAGTGGCGATACAATCTTTGTAGCATTTGGATTGGTATTTTGTCACCAGATATGTTTCCAAAACTATGTCGTGCAATATGCATAGTGAGTTTTTTATCGATTTCTACCATTTCTGCGATAATTTTTAAGGCACTATTAAGCCTTTTGTTGGTAGATTTTGTTTTGGTAAGCAATGCTTTAATATCAGTTACTTTAATGTTTTTTAAATCGGGAAAAATATAATCACTCTTATTTCTCTTTTCATTTTTATAACATTCAATAATTGGTAATGCTTTATCGGGTATTTTAAGAGAAATAGGTTTACTATTTTTATTCATTCGATAATACAATCGCCCATCCTGTATATCATTCCATTTAATTTGTAAGACATCGCCAACACGCATACCTGCAAAATAGAAACTAAAAAGCCAAACGTTCCGTGCGTGGACTAATCGTTCTTCTTCTAAATGTAAGTTTTCTATGCTTTGAATTTCTTCAATAGTTAATCCAATTTTAATAGACTCTGGGAAGTAAATTTTTATTTTATCGCTTCCCTTTCCAAAAGGATACGATTCTTGTTTTATAATATCTTGTGCTATAGCTTTATTGAACAAAGTCCTTATAAATACTAAATTATTTGCAATACTTCGCCCTCCAATATTCCCTTTTCGTTTATTGTAAGCGATAAACTTCTGTAAAAATACCGTGGTGATTTCTTTAAATTCGAGGTCTGTTTTTTTGTGAAATTTCTTAATTCGGTTTAAAAGTGGTTTTTCAGAATTAATACGATTAAATTTTTTATTGTTTTCTAAGTCAATAAAATAAGCGTCAGCAAACTTATAAAAGGAATTGTTATTGTTTTTATGTTGAATAATTTTCTTAATCTTGCTTAGATTAAGTTCATTTACTCCGTTGTTTTGGTGTTCAAAAATTAAATTGTTTATCAATAATATTTTAGAGGCGATAAAATTATTTAGCCGAACTGAATTGGAATACGATTTTTTAACAATTTTTTTAGATTTATCCCAATACTTTTCATCAACATACTGACCAGAATAAATATAAATGGACTTGCGATTATGAGTTACTCGAATTACAATTGGATACAATCCTTGCTTACTTTTTTTAAGATGTAGAATAGGTTGAACACTTGCCATTTTGTAGGATTATACAGCTAATATAACACAAAGGTATAACATAGGTATAACAATTGGCGGTTTATCTTGGTTTTATTTGAATTTATAAAATCACAAAACACTTACATTCAGCTAATAATGAAACAGATGGGCACATATTAAACCATTATCCATTAGACTTAGGATCTAGTGCTTCACGGCTTAGGAGTTCCTCCGGAGCGTAGGGATCCTAGCCCGCACAGATAAAATGAATTTTTTGGAGACATTTTTTTTATGAATGAAACCAATTATTAATCATTAGATTTCCCGATACTCTGCATCGGAAGTTTTGGAGGAAGTTTGAAAACAGATGATTTTCATTAAATGTTAAAACTTTCTTAGTTCATTTTTTAATTTATAAAATACTAAATGGCATAAAATCAAGTTTATAATACTGTAAACAAAAACCAATCTATAACTTTTAAAACATGAAACGAATCCTATTTTTATTTTTCATTGGAATTGTAAATTTAACCATGATCACTTCTTGTCAAAGTGACGATAACGATGGTGACGATAACTCTAATATTGATTGTAACTTACCTGAGATTTCAGCATCTTCAAATGTGGAAGGATTTGGGGTTTTAGAAAAACTTTCTGGAATATGGAACGGCCCTGTTTTTTCGCCTACACCTTTAGGAGATTACGAAGAGTGGATTGTAGATTTTAGACCAATATCTCCATCTCAGATTTCAGCAAAAAACGAATTAGACCGATTGAATGAAATATTTATGAGCTTTTTTGTTGTTAAATACGATTGTGATTATAAAATTGCTTTTAGAAATGGGGGAGGATTTTCTGGTGAGGTTCGTAATTCGTATATGATTATTGATAGTGTAAACGAAAGTCAGTCACAATCTTTTTATAGATTTTCAGATCCTATTTCGGGAGGTCAAAGAGTTTATACCGATGTTTTATTTAAGCAAGACAGTTTAATAATGACTACTTATACAAACTTTTTTAATACTCTAGAAGAACCAACCATACATATGACTTGGAAGGCAAGTTTACGTGATGAAACTGCTGCCCAAGAAGCGATTTCTTTATTCAATTTTCCTAAAAAGGAAATGACCAGAGATTTTTCAAGTACCTTTAACGGTTTGCAGGATGCGGTATTTTATTCAGTAGCATCAGATCCTTATCCCGAATCGGAACAACCTTATTTAGGAGATACAACAGTCTCGGTTACTATTTCTAATCCAGTAAATCCAGATTCTTCAAAAAATATGTTACTCATCATTACTACACAACCTTTGTTTAATGGAAATGTCTTTCAATTTGAAAACTTAAATTATAGATCTAGGTATGTGTTTTTAGAAGCGCAAAGTTCATCTACTTACAATTTTAATTATATGCACCCTGGCAATTATTATGTAAATGCTTTATACGACAGTAATGGTGATTTTAATTTTACAAGTGGAGATTTTATTAACTTTCCTTTTGATGTACCTTTTACTTTAACAAGTAACGGTACTAGCAATACAACTGTTGATATAAACTTGTTGATTCCTTAATCAGTCCACCTATTTTTTATTAATGAATATATTTTGGAAAGTTTACTAATGTGAATCCTTTTCAAACCCCTATTTTTGAACCTCAATTAATTATAAAAAAATGAAACACATTTACTTATCAATCTGCTTATTTTTAATCACAATTTCAATAGCAGTCGCTCAAACTTACACTACGCCAAATACAGGAGTTAATTGGACATTAGATGATATTGCAAATGCGAGTCCCTCAACAATTACTGTTTCGGGAAGTGATTATACTCTTTTAGAAAATTTAGTGATTTCTGAAAATGATATGCTTGTTTTAGGTTCTGATCTTACTCTTTCTATAGATTCAGATTTGTTGGTAACCGTCTTCGGAACATTTTTAATAGACGGAAATTCAGTAACCATTACAGCTATAGATCAAACAGCACCTTATAATGGATTTCGTTTTGAAGAATTTTCACAAATCAATATTCAAAATACAACGATTGAATATGGTGGCGGACTTAGAGTTTTAACCGAAGATTTCACCCTAAATAATTGCACCATCACTAATAATGTAGAAGGCGGAGCTACCACAGGAGCGGTGATTTCATTAACAAGAGGAATACCACAAATTACTAATAATACGATAAGTTTTAATGAGTTACCAGCAATTGCTTCGGCAGCTAACAATACGGTTTCAGCTTATATTTATAATAATCATATTGAAGGAAATAACCAACTAAACACCAATCGACCTCAAATTAATATGGGGACAACGATGGTTAACGACACTTTGAAAATTATTCAAAACACCATTATCGGTAATCCATCACTTGACCAGGTTGGTGGTATTGCAGTGGCGAATTTGGTAGGAGGAAGTATTAGAGCGAATATTAATTACAACACTATTCAAAATAACCGTTATGGACTTACTATAGTTGGACCCGATTCGTTTGCAAATTTATATAATAATATTATTGAAGATAATAATACGCAGAATATTCCTTTACAAGGCGGAAGTGGAGTTTCATTAAATACCAATTCTGGGACTATGGAAGTGATTGCTGAAGGAAATCAAATTAGAAGAAATCTTTGGGGAATTACAGTAATAGGTACTGCTTCTATTAATTTAGGGGATGGTGTTGATAGTCAAGGGTATAATATCTTTTCAGAAAATGGAAATGAGGGAGAATTATACGCACTTTATAACAACACTTCCAACACAATTATGGCAAAAAATAATTGTTGGATTGAAGGGCAAGTGAACACCTTGGCAGATGCTGAGTCGGTAATTTTTCATCAAGTTGACGATGCGAGTTTAGGCGAAGTAGCTTTTGATCCAGTAGGTACTAACTGCGAAAATCTTTCAACTGAAGATGTGGAAATTGAAAGCTTCAGTTTTTATCCAAATCCTTCAAACGGAAAGATAAACTTTAATAATATCCATTCTTTTACTGAAATAACTATCTACGGAATTCAAGGTAATTTACTTTTAAATAAAGCTATTTCAGAAGGAGAAAATAAGCTAACTTTCAACTTACCAAAAGGATTGTATTTTATTTCCTTTACAAATGAAGCGCAAAGAGTAGTTCGGAAATTATTGGTTCCATAGGAAATATATTATATTTAAAGCTTGAAATTACAAAAAAAATGAATTTAAGTAAGTACATAGATCATACTATTTTAAAAGCAACAGCAACACCTTCAGATATAAAACAACTTTGCAAAGAAGCCAAAGAGTATAACTTTTATGCGGTTTGCGTAAATGGTTGTTATGTGGAATTAGCAAAAGAGGAAGTGGAAGGTTCCGAAGTAAAAGTAGCTGCTGTAATCGGTTTTCCGTTAGGAGCTATGTCGATTGGAAGTAAAATTACTGAAGCCCTTAGTTGCGTCGATGAAGGTGCCGATGAAATAGATATGGTGATTAATATTGGGATGCTTAAGTCTGGGAATCTAGAATATGTTGGAGATGAAATTTTTGCTTTAAGAAATATCTGTAAAAACAAAATCTTAAAAGTAATTATTGAAACTTGTTATCTTTCCGAAGAAGAAAAACGAACAGCCTGCCAATTAGCAATGAATGCAGGAGCCGATTTTGTAAAAACTTCCACCGGTTTTGGTGCTGGAGGAGCTACCCTAGAAGATGTAAAACTAATGAAAGAAGTGGTTGGAGATAAACTAAAAATAAAAGCTTCGGGAGGAATTAAAGATAAAGAAACTGCCAAAGAATATATTGCATTAGGAATAAGCAGAATTGGAACTTCTTCCGGAATAAAAATTGTTTCCTAATAATTAAAAAAACGAAAATCATTAGTGAAAATCTGTGAAATTCGTGTCTAAAAAGCATAAACATGAGCCTACATATAGAAGCCAAAAAAGGAGAAATAGCAGAAACTGTTTTATTACCTGGAGATCCATTAAGAGCAAAATGGATAGCGGAAACATTTTTTGAAAACCCTGTTTGTTATAATAAAGTTCGAGGAATGCTAGGTTTTACAGGAACCTATAAAGGCAAACGAGTATCGGTGCAAGGAACAGGAATGGGAATTCCATCTACTTTAATTTATTGTAATGAATTGATAAAGGATTATGGTGTTAAAAACTTAATTCGGGTGGGCTCTGCGGGTTCTTATCAAAAAGAGATTAAGATTCGGGATATTGTAATAGCAATGGCTGCTTCTTCAAATTCGGGAATTAATAATTCTAGGTTCATTAATTCGAATTTTTCACCAACAGCAGATTTTGGTTTGTTTATAAAAGCAGCAGATTTTGCAAGAGATAATAATATTACTATCAAAGCTGGAAACGTATTGTCGTCTGATGAGTTTTATGAAGATGATTATAATTCGTATAAAAAATGGGCAGATTTTGGAGTGCTTTGTGTCGAAATGGAAACTGCTGGAATATATACTGTTGCTGCAAAATACAATGTTAATGCCTTGACGATATTAACTATTTCAGATTCGCTTATAACAAAAGAAGAAACTACAAAAGAAGAACGAGAAAGTACCTTTAGCGATATGATTAGAATTGCTTTGGGGACTTTGTAACATAGTGAAGCAATCTCATGATTTTAATTTAAAACCATGAGATTGCTTCGTCGTTCCTCCTCGCAATGATAATTATATCTTAAAAGTAATCACAGGTATTGTAGAGTGATTTACCAAGTCTTCACTAATACTTCCAGAGAAGAAATGAGACAATCCTCTACGCCCATGAGTTGGTAATGCGATTGCATCAATTTTATTGGTATTGCTAAAATTAAAAATTCCGTCTTCAACCGTATAGTCATTATAATATACCACATCGTCTAATCTATCTAATGCATCGGCATTAAATAAAAAGTCTTTTACGCGACTTTCCATTTCTTTTGAACTTCTGTAATTTTGTCCAGGAAGGTTAATGTAAAGTAACTTCACATTAGCATTCATAGACTTATAGAGTTTCATTGCTTTTTTGAAAGCTGTTAAGTTTTCTAAAGTAAAGTCACAAGCAAAAACAGCATGTTTCACTGTAAAGCTTTCTACACCTTTTTTAACCACTAAGACAGGAATGTCTGAATGGCGTACTACTTTCTCAGTGTTAGAACCTACAAAAACTTCAGATAAACCACTACTACCATGAGATCCCATAATAATAAGATCGGCATTGTTTTTAAGAGCAACTTGATTCACCTCACTAAAATCTTTATAGTTGTAAACAGTATCAGAAACCGAAATTCCTTTTAAATAGTCTTTGTTTAAAAATTCTTTAAAACGTTTTTGAGCTAGTTTAATATAATAAATTCCTTCTAGCATTTCTTTTGTCTGAGTGCTTGTTAATACGGCATCAGACATGCCCAACATATGCAAAGCGATAATTTCAGCATCGTATTCTTTTGCCAGTTTTGCGGCAATCTTTAAAGCGTTTTCAGAACATTCTGAAAAATCTACTGGGACTAATATTTTTTTCATAACTTTTGATTTAATTTTACAATATTTGTTTTTAACGATGATTGAAAGTCGATTTTCTTTTTTCTAACTGTTTTGTTAAATCTGAAATGGTATTTTTGACAGCCAATTCAAAGTTTTTTTCTTTAGATGATGCGAAAATTTTTGGTCCAGGAAGACTTAGGTCAATATCACAAATATGTCCATCACCTTTAGGGTCGTTTTCAATTTTAAAGAAAACTTTAGCACCGATAACCCAGTCGAACTTTGTTCCTAGTTTATCAAGTCTTTTTGTAACGTATTCTGTCATTGTCTCGCTCGTTAGCATCTTTACATATTGCACGTTTATTGTCATAATGTTTTAGTTTTAAATTGATATCCAAATTTAACGATTTTCAATGTAATATTATATGATATTAATCAGAAATAACAAATGATTAACGAATTCATTTTTTTGCCTTTTAATACGATCTGAAATAGTTTTAATTATGAATAAAGACTTATTTTTGCCGAAATTATAAAAGGAAAGAAATTAACGGTATGAAAAAGAACAATGCGACACTCCAGCTTTCAAAAGAAGAAATGCGAGCTTATGGTTATCAGGTAGTTGATGCGGTTGTGGAACATTTTGAAACGCAAAACGATAAACTTCCAGTAGCAAAAGCTTCTAGAGCAGAAATGGATCAATTGTTTTTGGAAGAAGCACCAGAAAATGCTACTGATGCAAAACAGGTGTTGGATTTTGTTTTAAAAGAAGTAGTTACGCAGAGTACCATCGTTTCGCATCCAAAAGCTTTTTCGTTTGTTCCTGGCCCGAGTAATTATATTTCTGCAATGGCAGACACTTTAGCGACGGGTTTTAATATATTTTCTGGTGGTTGGGCAGCTTCGCCAGCTGCGGCAGAATTAGAAGTAGTGACCTTAAATTGGCTGTTAAAAATATTTGGTTTTCCAGTAAAAAAAGGAGGTGGAATTTTTACCAGTGGAGGTTCTTTGGCCAATCTTACTGCAATTGTAACGGCAAGACGAATTAAATGTGGCGACGATTTTTCAAATGCAGTTATTTATCTTTCAGATCAGGCACATTCTTCCAATATTAAAGCTATAAGGATTCTTGGTTTTAAAAAGGAACAAATTCGTATTATTCCAACAAATACAGAGTTTAAATTCTCTATTAATAAATTAAAAAACGCAATTGCAAAAGACCGATTAGAAGGCTTAAAACCTTTCTGTTTAATTGCAACAGCAGGAACCACAAATACAGGAACTGTTGATCCGCTTACCGAAATTGCAGCTATCTGTAAAAAGGAAAATATCTGGTTTCATATTGACGGAGCTTATGGCGGTGCCGCGATTCTTTCAAAAGATGGAAAGAAGATGTTAAAGGGCATTGAAAAAGCGGATTCACTTACCGTAGATCCTCACAAATGGTTTTATCAACCCTATGAAATGGGTTGTTTGTTGGTTCGAAATACGGCACATTTAAAAGGAACTTTTACCGAAACGCCGGAATATTTAAAAGACGTTGAAGGAAACAAATCTGAAATCAATTTTTACGACCACGGAATCCAATTAACTCGACGATTTAGAGCCTTAAAATTCTATATGTCCATTAAAACTTTTGGACTAAAAGAATTCAGACAAGCCATCACCTACAATATAAAATTAGCTGAAGAAGTCGAAGATTGCTTGCGTGAAAGTCCGTTTTGGGAAGTGATTTCACCAGCAACTTTGGCTGTTATCAACTTTAGATACAATCCGATAAATAACAAGTTAAAGGAAAAGCAATTGGATGAATTGAATCAGTATATTTCAGAAAAAGTAGTAGCTACACAAGAAGCACTTTTAGTAACAACAATCCTTCACGGGCAAACAGTTTTGCGAATGTGTTTAATCAATCCAAGAACTACTATGGACGATATTAAAGAGACTTTTGAACTTTGTAACGAAATCGCCAAAACACATCCGTTAATATAGTTTTTTGAAATACTGTCATTCAGAAGGAGGAACGACTGATGAATCTTTTAAAATTTACTAAATAGTTTGAGACAAAAAACAGATGTAATCATAATAGGCGGAGGAGCCGCAGGTTTTTTTACAGCTATCAGTTTAGCTGAAAACAAACCTGATTTAAAAATTGTTATTCTCGAAAGAAGCAGCGAAGTACTTACGAAAGTTAGAGTTTCTGGAGGAGGAAGATGCAATGTAACGCACGCCGAATTTATCCCAAAAGAACTCACTCAAAATTACCCAAGAGGCAAAAAAGAATTACTAGGGCCTTTCCATACTTTTATGACTGGCGATACGATGGAATGGTTTGAAAAAAGAGGCGTTGCTTTAAAGATTGAAGAAGATGGCAGGATCTTTCCCGAAAGTAATTCGTCACAAACCATTATCGATTGTTTTTTAAATGAAACGGAACGACTAAATGTTGATGTTTTAAAAAATCATTCGGTTAAAAAGATTGAAAAAGTTAAGGAGCATTGGAATATTGTAACTGAAAAAGGAGATTTTTCTTCCCATAAATTGGTAATTACAACAGGAAGTAATGCAAAAGTTTGGAAATTAATAGAAGTACTTGGACATACCATTGTTCCGCCAGTTCCTTCCTTATTTACGTTTAATATTCAAGATTCACGAATTAAAGACTTACCCGGAATTGCTACACAAGCTTCTGTGAAAGTGATTTCAGAAAATAAAAACACATTAGAGACTGAAGGTGCTTTACTCATTACACATTGGGGATTAAGCGGGCCAGCAATTTTAAAACTATCTGCTTGGGGAGCACGAGATTTAAATGAATTGGACTATCAATTTAAAATAAAAGTCAATTGGTTATTAGATATTTCAAAAGAAGAAGCTTTTGAGAAATTAAAAGAGCTAAAAGAAACTCATAGCAAACAGACGCTCTTTAAATACGCTCAACTAGAAGTGCCAAAAAGGCTTTGGCAAAGCTTATTAACTGCTTCAGGAATAGATGAAACCCAAAAATGGGCAGAAACGACGAATAAACAACTTCAAAAAATCGCAGAACAATTCACGCAATCTATATTTCAAGTAAATGGAAAATCGACTTTTAAAGAAGAATTTGTAACTGCTGGAGGAATTGATTTAAAAGAAATTAACTTTAAAAATTATCAAAGTAAACTTCATAACAATTTGTATTTCGCTGGAGAAGTATTAAATATTGATGCCATAACGGGAGGTTTTAATTTTCAGAATGCTTGGACAGGAGGTTTTATTATTGCTAAAAGTATATAAAATTGTCATTCAGACGACTGTAAGAAGGAAGAATCTCACTCATTAGAATACAATTCGAAAAACCAAAACCTCCTATATTTTTTCTTATTTAATATAAAAAGTATATATTTGTTATATATAAACTATATATTATGGGAGCTACAAAAAAATTAATCGAAATAGACAATAAGGCTTTAGAAATTCTTAAAAAGCAAGCCAAACTTCAAAAACGTTCTCTTAAAAATTACATTGAGTTTATGTTGGAAGATACTGCTGCACGTTTTAGTGAGCCTTCCGAAGAATATAAAGCGATGATGGATGATATGATTGAACGTGATAAAGATGGTAAACTTCAACTTCGTTCTTGGGAAAATATAAAATCTCAATATGGACAGTAAAATAAAGTTTACAGATGAAGCTAAAATTGAATTTCTGAAAGCAAAATGTTTTTTTGCTATGTCTAATCAAGAAGAAAGATTTTGGGAAGACGTAAATAGGCAAGTGGAATTGTTGCAATCAATCCCATTTGCATTTCAACTAAGGTATAAAAATGTGAGAATTATTCAACTAGAGCATTTTAATTTTTCTATACATTATGTAATAAAGCCGCATGGAGTTTTAGTCTATAGGTTTTTTAAATAATCGTCAAGATTACTAATTGTGAAAACATACATTGCATTATTAAGAGGAATTAACGTATCTGGTCATAAGAAGGTTTTGATGGCAAATTTAAGAGATTTGTTAGAAAAATCTGGGCTTGAAAATGTAAAAACCTATATCCAAAGTGGGAATGTGATTTTCTCCTCTTTGGAAAAGAAAGAAGTAGTTTCTAAATTAATTTTTGAAGGGATTTTGAAACATTATGGCTGCGAAGTTCCTGTTTTAGTGTTGACTTCAACTGAAATAAAATCTATATTGAATAATTGTCCATTTTCAGAAGATAAGAAAGAAAAAAGTTATTTCATTTTACTAAAAAGTAATCCTACGACTGAAACAGTTTTGGAAACCAGTAAATTATCAAGCCCAAAAGAAGAGTTTGTAATCACAAATTCCTGTATCTATTATTTATTACGATTTAGGAGCAGGAAAATCTAAACTAGGAATCAACTTTTTTGAGCGGAAATTAAAAGTAAAAGCTACCTCTATAAATTTTAGAACAATGAAAAAGCTTTTAGAGTTGTCGAATTAAATTATCTTTGTACCTATTTATTTTTTATGACTGAAGCAGATTTTATTCCAAAGAACTATACGAACAATTCCGAAAAAGGTAGTATTACGTGGCAATCACCAAGTAATATCGCTTTGGTGAAATATTGGGGAAAATACGGAGAGCAATTGCCTGCAAATACTTCGGTGAGTTTTACCTTGAGTAATTGTAAAACCATCACAGAATTAAAATATGAATTAAAAAAAACACCTTCAAACACCTTTGATTTTGAAGTGTATTTTGAAGGAAAAAAGTCAGAAAATTTCAAACCAAAAATTAAAACTTTTTTTAATCGAGTTGAAAAATATGTACCTTTTTTAAAGGATTATCAATTTGAAATCCACACCGAAAATACTTTTCCACATAGTAGTGGTATCGCCTCTTCAGCAAGTGGAATGAGTGCTTTGGCTCTTTGTTTGGTGGATTTGGAAAAGTCTCTTCGACTCCGCTCAGAGTCCCAGGAAAATTACAATAATGCACGATCATTGAGCGGAGTCGAAATGTCAGAAAGCTATTTTACAAATAAAGCATCCTTCCTAGCAAGATTAGGTTCAGGTTCGGCGAGTCGAAGCATTGAAGGCGATATGGTAGTTTGGGGAGAACATTCAGAAATTAAAGGAAGTTCTAATCTCTTCGGAATTAAATATCCACTTCCAGTTCACGAGAATTTTAAAAAGTATCAAGACACCATTTTATTGGTCGATAAAGGAGAAAAACAAGTAAGTAGTTCGGTGGGGCATAATTTAATGCACAATCATCCTTTTTCCGAAGAACGTTTTCAACAAGCAAACGAAAATCTTTCAAAATTAATCACTATTTTTGAGTCTGGAAACCTTTCAGAATTTATTAAAATAGTTGAAAGTGAAGCATTATCGTTACACGCAATGATGATGACCTCGATGCCGTATTTTATTTTAATGAAACCCAATACACTTGAAATAATCAATAAAATTTGGAGTTATAGAAACGAAACAAATTCTTATATCTGCTTTACTTTAGATGCTGGTGCGAATGTTCACGTGCTGTATCCTGAAAGTGAAAAGAAAGAAATTTTGGAATTTATTAAGAATGAGTTAGTTGCATTTTGTCAAAATGGACAGTATATTTGCGATCAAATTGGATTTGGTTCTAAAAAACACTAAATTTAACACCCAAACAACACCTACAATGTACGGACCGTTATTTTATTCAAAAATATTACTCTTTGGTGAGTATGGTATTATCAAAGATTCTAAGGGGCTTTCTATTCCTTATAATTTTTATAATGGTGCTTTAAAAATTGATGAACATCATACGATGCATACCTTAAGATCCAATCAAACTTTAAAACGATTTGCTACATATCTTAAAAAAATGCAAGGAGAAAATCCAAGTTTGGTAACTTTCGATATTGAAAAGTTAAACAATGATATTGAAGCTGGATTATACTTTGATTCTAGTATACCACAGGGTTATGGCGTTGGAAGCAGTGGTGCTTTAGTAGCAGCTATCTATGATAAATATGCTTCAGACAAAATCACGATTCTTGAAAACTTAACCAGAGAAAAATTATTGATTTTAAAAGGAATTTTTGGGGAGATGGAATCTTTTTTCCACGGAAAATCTTCCGGTTTAGATCCCTTGAACAGTTATTTAAGTTTGCCAATCCTTATAAATTCTAAAGATAATATTGAACCTGCGGGAATTCCTTCACAACCTGAAAATGGTAAAGGTGCCGTGTTTTTATTAGACAGTGGTATTACCGGTGAAACTGCACCTATGGTTCAGATTTTTATGGAGAATATGAAGCAAGAAGGTTTTCGTAAAATGCTAAAAGATCAATTTACAAAACATACCGATGCTTGTGTTTCAGACTTTTTACAAGGAAATGTAAAGTCCCTTTTCGGAAATGTAAAAGAACTTTCAAAAGTAGTGTTGGATAATTTTAAACCTATGATTCCTGAAAAATTTCATACGCTTTGGAAAAATGGAATTGACACAAACGCATACTACCTAAAGCTTTGTGGTTCTGGTGGTGGCGGTTATATGTTAGGGTTTACCGAAGATCTTGACAAAGCAAAACAAGCACTTAAAGATTATAAGCTAGAGGTGGTTTATAGTTTTTAGTTTACTTACCGAACTCTCTTAGTATAGAGGATTAAAGAAATTATGTTAAACAGAAAACAAAAATACTTTCTTCTTAAGTTTTTCAGTTTGTTTTCCATCGTTCGTGGTTATAACATTTTAATTATTGTTATTGCTCAATACCTTGCTTCTATTTTTATTTTGGCACCACAACTTGCCATAAAAGAAATTATTTTTGATGCAAATATATTTATGTTGGTATTGGCATCTTCTTCTGCAATTGCGGCTGGCTATATTATTAATAATTTTTACGATAGCGATAAAGATTTAATCAATCGTCCCCGAAAAACAATGTTGGATAGGTTGGTAAGTCAACGCACCAAACTAACCTCCTATTTTGTGCTTAATTTCCTGTCGGTAATTTTTGCGAGTTATGTTTCGTTTAAAGCGGTGGTGTTTTTCTCTCTTTATATCTTCGGAATCTGGTTCTATTCACATAAGCTTAAAAAATACCCGTTTGTTGGTAATTTTGTCGCAGCTACTTTAGCAGTTATACCATTTTTTGCCGTTTTTATTTATTATAAAAATTTCGAAATGGTCATTTTTGTTCACGCTACCTTCTTGTTTTTAATTATTGCAATGCGAGAATTAGTAAAGGATTTAGAAAATATAAAAGGTGATTTAGCACATGATTATAGGACTATTCCTGTGGTTTATGGCGAAACTATATCTAAGAAAATGCTAACTATATTAAGTGTTTTAACATTGATTCCTTCCTATTTTCTTATCTCTAAATTCAACGTTGGTTATATGAATTTCTTTTTTATTGGAAGTAGTATTGCCTTATTGATATTCGTTGTGATTCTATGGAAATCAAACAAAAAAATACATTACGTCGTCCTTCATAACATCTTAAAACTTATAATTGTGATTGGTGTTTTTAGTATCCCTTTAATAAATGTGAGCAGAATTTTAGACAAGGTATTATAGATTATTCTTATCTTTAAAAGATGAAAGAAAAGCACCTTTTAAAAGTAGCCTTAGCTCAAATAAGTCCAGTTTGGTTTAATAAACTAGCAACCCTTCAGAAAGTAAAAAACAGTATTTTAGAAGCTGTCGAAAATAAAGCGGAACTTATTGTTTTTGGCGAAGGCTTGGTTCCGGGTTACCCTTTTTGGTTATCGCTAACCAACGGAGCAGCTTGGAATACGAAGATGAATAAAGAAATTCATGCTCATTATATTCGTAATTCCGTTTGTGTTGAAAAGGGTGATTTAGATGAAATTTGCAATCTTTCAAAAAAACATAAAATCGCTATTTATTTAGGAATTATAGAACGTCCTATGGATAGAGGAGGACATAGTTTGTATGCCTCTTTGGTCTATATAAATTCAGATGGAGAAATTAAATCAGTCCACCGAAAATTACAACCCACTTACGACGAACGCCTTACCTGGTCACTTGGAGATGGCAACGGGTTGCAAGTACATCCACTAAAAGAATTTACTGTCGGCGGACTTAATTGTTGGGAAAATTGGATGCCCTTGCCAAGAACTGCTTTGTACGCTCAAGGAGAAGATTTACACATTGCCGTTTGGCCAGGAAGTGACCATAACACCAAAGATATTACACGTTTTATTGCCAGAGAATCTCGAAGTTTTGTAATTTCGGTTTCCTCGTTAATGACCATAAATGATTTTCCAAAAGACACGCCCTATCTTGACGAAATTCTTAAAAATGCGCCTGAAACTTTAGCAAATGGAGGCAGTTGTATAGCTGGTCCTGATGGAGAATGGATTGTGGAGCCCATTATTAATAAAGAAGGAAATATTTATCAAACTTTAGACTTTAATAACGTATTAGAAGAACGTCAAAATTTTGATCCTGTTGGTCATTATTCCAGACCAGATATCACCAAACTTACCGTAAATAGAGAGCGACAAACCACCACCGATTTTATAGATTAGTAAACCAAAATGTTGCATTTATACTTTGAATTCATCTGCAAATTTCATTATATTGCAAACATATTAATTATAATTTTAAACTATTTTATCATGAAAAAACTATTATTTATTTTTTTATTTTCAATTTTTGGATTTTTCACCTCTAATGCCCAATTTAATGTAGGAGTTAATGCAGGATTACCATTGGGAGATATCGGTGATTATGCATCATTCAATGTTTCTTTAGATGTCGGGTATTTTTTTAAAATAAACGATGTTATAAGTTTAGGTCCAATCACGGGATATTCGCACTCTTTTGCAAAAGAATTTAATGGAATAAAAGGAGACGATGTTCAGTATATTCCAGTTGCTGCTGCTGGAAGGTTTCAGATTTCTGAACTTTTTTCAGCTGGTATAGACATAGGATATGCGATTGGATTGAATGAAGGGAATGATGGAGATATTTATTACAGACCTAGAATAGCGTTTAGTGTTTCTGAAAACATTGAACTTGCACTTCACTATACGGGTATTGGTGCTAGTAGCGAAGAAACTACTACTACAGGAAATGCAACTATTACAACCACTAGCCCTGGTTTTTCTATAGTTGGACTGGGAGCTACTTATAAGTTCTTGTAAAAACGCACATTATTATATAATAAAAAAAGTGAAAAATAAATTTTTCGCTTTTTTTTATGAAAAATTTTAAACCAGTTCCTTTGTTTTATAGACTTTTATAAAAAAAATGGTGTTCGATATTTAAACTTTTGGTGCTTTAAATTATATATCTTTGCAGAAATATAATGAACATGAAGAAAGACAAAAGAGGTAAATTTTCTAAGCAAAGAGAAAACAAAAAACAATACGAGAAAGACTCCCATATACATACTCCAAAGCAAAAGCCAAAAAACAACCCATCAAATCCTGCTGATGGGATTCGGTTAAACAAATACATTGCCAATTCAGGAATTTGTTCTCGAAGAGAAGCAGATATGTATATTGAAGTAGGAAGCGTTCAAGTAAACGAAAAAATAATCAACGAAATGGGCTTTAAAGTAAAACCTAATGATGTTGTAAAGTTCGATGGCAGAAAAATATCGCCCGAAGCAAAAGCGTATGTAATCCTAAATAAACCTAAAGGATTTGCAACTACCACCAGTGATTCTAAAGGAAACACTGTAATGGATCTAGTTGCCAGAGCATCCAATGTAAATTTACATCCAATAGGGAGATTGGGAAGAAATGCAACTGGATTATTATTATTTACCAACGATGATGAATTTATGCAAAAATTTACCCGAAAAGGAGTGTCGCGTTTATTTCATATAGAATTAGATAAAAATTTAAAACCAGAAGATATTCAACGTATCAAAGACGGTTTAAAGATTGACGGAAAAACCATTGAAGTAGAAGATGTGAGTTGGGTAAAAAATGCACCAAAAAAGGAAATTGGTTTAAAAATAAAACATATTGGAAACAGTGTGATTCGTACTATTTTCGACCATTTAAATTACAATGTAGTGAAGGTCGATTGCGTAACTATTGGACCGCTAACTAAAAAAGATTTGCCTCGTGGACGATGGAGATATCTATCTGAGCAAGAAATGAATACCTTTAGTATGTTATAAATTTTATCCTACAAGGTTTCTAAAACCTTGTAGGTGTCTATATTACATGAATTTACCTCAAGAATTTTACCAAGAACAAAAACAGTTTTTTAAAAAAGAGCTATCATTAATTAATCGAAAGCTTTTCAGGTTAAGTATGATTCGTTTGGCTGTTTTTTTAGTCATCGTTTTTTTTCTTTGGTTTTTCTTCGGAAATATAAAAACTCTCGCACCTGCCTTAATCGTTGGTGTTGCATTATTTTTCTATTTGGTTTCAATGTATTCAGATTTAAAACTTCTGAAACAAAAAACACAGCAGCTAATTCAGATTAATAATACAGAGATTAATGTTTTAAATGGAGATCTTTCTGAATTAGATTTTGGAGATGAATTTAAAGATCCAACACATTTTTATAGTTATGATATTGATTTGTTTGGAAAAGGCTCTTTCTTTCAATATTTGAATAGAACAACCATTAAAACGGGTAAAGAAAAGTTAGCTTCTATTTTTACTTCAAATACTATTGAAGGGATTAAAACAAAACAAGAAGCGATTAAAGAACTAGCCGACAAACCAAAGTGGCGGCAACAATTTTCTGCTACAGGAAGCCTAATAAAAGTGGATGCAAGCATTAAGATTATTGTAAATTGGTTGCATCAACATTCCTTTTTTACTCCAAAGTCAATGAAGGTTTTACCTAATATTTTTGGAGGAATTTCTTTAGGATTACTTTCACTAAGTTACTTAGATTTAATTCCAAACTTAGTGATTGTTACTTGGTTTTTTATAGGTTTGGGTATCACAGGTATCTATATTAAAAAAATAAACAACCTGTATCTGCACGCTAATAAAGCTAAAGAAACCTTTAAACAATACCATCAATTATTAGCTTTTATAGAAACGGAAACATTTACTTCGGAAATTCTGAAACAAAAGCAGGAAGAAATAAAAACAGAAACCAAAAAGGCTTCCGAAATATTTTTAGAGTTTTCAAAAATTTTAGATGCTTTCGATCAACGGAATAATATGATTATTGGAATTTTTGCAAACGGATTTGCATTGCGAGATATTCATCATTCTTATAAAATTGAACAGTGGATTAACACCTATTCAGAAAAGGTAGAAAGTTGGTTTAAAGTCATTGCTTTTTTCGATGCCAAAAACTCTTTAGCTAATTTTAAATTCAATCATCCAGAATTTTCATTTCCTGAAACTACTACTAAAAAAACTACAATTAAAGCAGAAGATTTAGGTCATCCGTTACTTTCAAAAGAAAAACGAGTAACAAGTTCTGTCACCATTAATACCGAAGAGTTTTTTATTATTACAGGTGCAAATATGGCAGGAAAAAGCACTTTTTTACGAACTGTTTCATTATCCATCGTAATGGGAAATATAGGGCTTCCAGTTTGTGCTTCCAGTTTTAAATATGCTCCTATAAAATTAATTACGAGTATGCGGACGAGTGATAATTTAAGTGAAGATGAGTCCTATTTTTTTTCCGAATTAAAACGACTTAAATTTATTGTTGATGAAATTTCAAAAGACAACTACTTTATCATTTTAGATGAAATTTTAAAAGGAACCAACAGTACCGACAAGGCAATTGGCTCTCGCAAATTTGTTCAGAAATTAGTAGCTTCACATTCTACTGGTATTATCGCAACACACGATTTAAGTCTTTGCGAAATCACCAACGAATTACCTGAAGTTAAAAACTACTATTTTGATGCAGAAATCATAAATGATGAATTGTATTTTGATTATAAATTAAAAGAGGGAATCTGCAAAAACATGAATGCTTCTTTTTTATTGAAGAAAATGGAAATTGTTTAATTAGTTTTTCTCTTTTGTTTTTTATCTCTTAAGTGGACTTTTTGCTCTAATCCTCCATCTTTACCCGCAGTAATTTCAAGGTATATTTTCCTGCCAGCTTTATCAAATGTTTTTTTATTTGGAGCTTGAGTTAAATCTCTTCTTTTTAAATTGGATAAAGGTATCGATATCCATAAATCTGTATGATTAGTATTATCTAATTTTCCTTCAATAAAGAAATCGAACGCCGTAGATTGTACATTTGTTGATGGGATTAAAATAATGTTATTCTTTAAGTTTAATGTACTATTAATATTTGCAAACTTAATTTCTTCAAACCTTTTTTTTCTAAAAACTTTATTTCCAGAATCAATGATCGGCTGAAAATTATTTAAATTTAGTTTTTCAATATCATATGTTAAATCTGCTTCTAAAGAATCGTAAATCACTCCTTCAGCATCGTTAATAATTCCGCTAAAATCTGCATTTAAATTAATAACTCCTGTTATTTCTGTGGGTTTACCTAATTGTTTATATCCAAAATTATTAAAGGAACTCAGTAGGTTTTCAATAGCAAAATTGTCTAAATTAAAATTGGTTGAAAATTGTGTTTGTGTATCATTACTTATATCAAATTCCGCATCTAATGTCAGTTTTTTATTATAGAAAAAACAATAAGCATTTTTCACATTCAATGTATTGATGTCTATAAATAATAAACTTGCATTCACTTTTTCTAGTGTTACACTATTATAACTTAGCCTTTCAAAATCTAATTGTAAGCTAGGCTTGAACTTTATATACAAATCATTTAATATCGCTTTCACATTGTTTTTCTTTTTTAATTTTTGAGTGTTTGGATTAAAAGTGTCCATGAAATTACTAAAATTAATGTCATTTGAAAAAACTATAATTGATGAAGTAATATTAGCATCTGTAATTGATTCATCAAATATTTCTATAAAATTAGTAATTCCTCCTTTTAGATGAAGTGATTGATTGTTGGGTAAATTCAATTCAAAATCATTTAAGAATGCATTTTTGTCTTTAATGCTAACAGATATTTTATTAAATGGAATAGTTAGGTTTGAAGGCTTGTAAAACATGCTTCCTTCATCAACATTTAATACAATATTTGAATGATTCATTAATTCAGCAATATTACTTGCTTCATTATTAAAATTCATTTCCATAGTATAATTAGCATCTTGAAAAAAGAATTTCTCACTATGAAGCATTTCTGCCCAATGTTCAATTTTACCATTCATTTTAAGGGACATATCTATCTTTAAAACTTCTTCGTTTATACGATTCTTTTTAGGCATCAAATCAATTAATAATTTTGCTTCTGCTCCACCATCTTTATAATTTCCTCTAATACTTGAAATATCTATTTTGTTATTTTTAAAATCACCTTCAATATTAATATTATTAAATACAGCATCAAAAAAGTTTAATTTTTTAAAAGAAAAAGTGATTTTAGGGTTAAATTTACTTGACATGGTTTTAAAAGACTTTTTAACCTGTGTTAAATTTTTACTTTCAGAACTTTTTTTATGTGACCCAAACGATTTTAAAATAGAATTAAAATTTATATAATCAGAAGAAATATTAACTGTAGCCACCGTAGGAAATTCAATTTTATTATTTGTTAATAAATTACTGAAATTAGTAATATTTCCATTTATTTGTAAACGATTTTTTTCATCAAAATCAACAATTAGTTTGTTAATTCCTGCAGTATTGTGAGTTATTTTTAAGTCAACAATCGGAATATTAAATCGACTTAATCTATCGTTACTTTTAATAATCAGCCTATTAATTTTCAAGTTAATTTCTGATGATTTTAAAATTTCAGATAACGAATTTATTTTTCCGTTATAGTTTCCATCTAGTTGAAATGTACCATTAACAAGGTTATATTCTTTGCTATTTATTATATCATTTAGTAAGGCCATTTCACCAGACGCTTCAAATTTTGTTACTAATTGAAGCGGCTTAGAATAATTGTGTTTTAATGATAAATCTGAAAGTTTAAATGGAATATCAAGGTAATTACCTGAAAGACTATCAAACGAAAATGTATAGTTTTTACGGTTTTCAACTTTAGTACTATCGTTATAAAACCTATTAATAAATTTGCCCTTAAAATCAATGTTTGTAAGATGTAAACTATCCTTTTTATAGACTATTTCATTATCTGTTGTTTCATAGTGTAACTCAACATAGGTAAGGTTTTTGTATTCAAATTTTCCAGATATTTTTGCATTTACTTTAAAAGGTTTAATAATAACAAAAGCTTCTAATCTAGATTTAATATTTTCGGCTAATAATTGGTTAGTTTTAGTAAAATTTACTTTATCAACTTCTAATAAAAAGATGAAATTTTTAGTTTTTGTGTTAATATTTGCAGAAACTTCAAACAATTGTTTATCGATTTTTAAATTGAAATTTGGCACTTCAATTGTATGTAAATCTTTAATAAATAAAGGTTGAAAACTACCAACGCAACGTGCATTATTAAAAAAAGTCCCCATTTCTAAATTCAAACCCATTTCCTTCATAAACACATCTAAATTTACATTTGGGATCTTGAGATTAGCTACATCAATAGTAAAGTCTAACTTATTTAAATGAGCGGTAATCCGTTTGTTTTTAATTTTCTCAGTAAATACAAACGCTATATTTTCTATTAAAACATCAATATCGTTATCTGTTATTTTTAAAGAAAACACTTCTGGATGAAGCTTTTTATTAGCTTCAAAAACATAAGCATTGGTATAATGATCATCATCCACAAAAATATTGATATGACCTTTTTTAGCAGAAATAGCTGTAATTTTTATCTCTTCATTAAAAGCATCTATAATTGAAATTGATGTACTTACTTCTTCTAAAAACACTGTTTTTCTTTGATGATTTATATAAAGAGAATCTATCATTTTTAAATTGAATATTTTTACCTCAATGTTTGGGAATTTTGTAATAGAGCTTACAGAAATTGAGTCGAATATAATTTTACCCTTTCGATTTTCATTAAGTATTTTTTCAATTTTAACAATCAATTCATCTTTATGATTATTAAAGTAATACCTAATTCCGAAAAGAGAAATGAGTAGCAAAAGCAACAGAATGCTAATAACAACTAGGAATTTTTTTAGTATTTTTTTAATAACTTAAGCATTTAGGGGATTATAAAAATAACTAAAATTATATAGGAATATTGAATTGTTCCTTTTAAAAATAATAATTCTAATTTAAGGCTTCTTTTCTCTCTTTGAAAAACTCCCAAATAAAACAACCCATTACTAAAATATATTCAGTTGCTACCCACCATAAATTTTCTGAAAAACCATCTTTTCCGTAAGCAGAATAGCTTAGCATAACTAATAAACTCCAAACAATTGGGAATTTATATTTGGTAAAAACCGAAAGCAATAAAGGAGTCGCAATATACCAAGGATGAATGGTTGTTGAAAGTAAATAATAAAATGAAATACCAAATAGCATCACTGTTATTAACTGTTGAAAGTTTTTGTTTTTTCTGAAAAATGTTAAGATTAATAAAAACCCAATGACTATTAATGGAAGTATTTTTCCGACAGTTTCAATAATATTCCATCCAACTATTTTAAACCCTATCCATCGAATAATGTAATATACACTAGCATTAAACTCAAAGTTTTGAAACCAAAGTGCAATGGTTTCAGAAAAATTAGAAACAAATTGTGGTGAATAAAATGGCAAGAAAGTAAGAGCTGCTGTTCCAACAATAATAAGATAAAACAAAAACAACTTTAAAAATCCTTTTTTAAATGAATCTTGACTTACAAACCACTGATAATATAATGGTAAAAACAACAAAGGAATGAGTTTTACTGAAACCGAAACTCCTAAAACTACTGCCGACCGCAGCCATTTTTTTTGATACAATAGATACAAAGACCAAATAACAAAAAAGAGCATTACGCCTTCAAAATGAAGGTTTCCGGTAAGCTCGATAATGATAAATGGATTTAAAAAATACCAGAATATTTTATCGGGGTCTTGACGAAGCTTTACTAGTAATTTCCTTCCGAAGTATAGAATTCCAACATCTGCCAAAATGATAACTATTCGCATCACTATCACGGAGCCTAAAATACTTTTTCCTGCAAATAAAGCTGCAATAGCAAATAACAATTGATTAATGGGAGGATAATTACTAAAATGGCTTCCGTTTAAAGTTCCCATTCCCTTGTGTAATTCTTGTGCTTGAAAAAATGTCATTCCTAAAGAGGAAGAATCCCCATTTAAAAAACTCTCAGGAGTAAATAAATAAGGATTCACTCCTTGAAAAACCAACCTTCCATCCCAAATAAAACGATAAAAATCCTGTGATAAATTTGGGATAACACCAATAAAAACCAACCGAAAAACAACTCCAACTCCTGCTAAAAACCAAAACCGATCCAAATTAATTTGTTGGAGTTTATAGGAAATAAAAAACAAAACTCCAATCAACGAAATGAGTTTTATAAAATCATTTCGGTTAAGGTCGGATGCAAAAACAGCATAAAATACAACACTTAGAAATACTAAGAATAAAGGAGTTTTATTGTTTTTTAAAAAGTTCATCACAGGTATGATTGTAAATAGTAAAGTCGGATATTTTCCTTGAAAATATCCGACTTTAAATGTAATGATAGAGTTTTAATTTCTTGCTTTCGTAAGACTTATTAATTTTGCCACTCTGCAATAAATAAATTAGTATCGTGACCACCACCGTTATTTCGGTTAGAGGAAAAGATTAAATATTTCCCGTTGTTTGAAAATACTGGAAAAGCATCAAATGTTTCGCCGTGAGTTACTTTCTCTAGGTTTTTACCATCAATATCAATTAAGTATAAGTTAAAAGGAAATCCTCTTTCAGCTTCAAAATTAGAAGAGAACAAAATTCTTTTTCCATCAGGAGTAAAAAATGGTGCCCAATTTGCATTTCCTAGGTTTGTTAGTTGTCTTAGTTCACTTCCGTCTGCATTACAAATATAAAGTTCCATATCGGTTGGCTCTACTAATCCATCAGCTAATAAGCCTTTGTATTTTTTTATTTCTTCCTCTGTTTTTGGTCGAGATGATCTGAAGATTAACTTGTTTCCATCTGGAGAGAAAAATGCACCTCCGTCATAACCCAACTCATCAGTAATTTGCTTTACATTACCGCCGTCAATATCCATAGTGTATAATTCTAAATCGCCACTTCTGTCCGAAGTAAATACAATTTTATCACCCTTTGGCGAAACAGTTGCCTCTGCATCATAACCAGGTTCATGGGTTAATTGTGCAGTGATATTTCCTTCTAAATCGGCTACAAAAATATCGAAGCTATCATAGACTGGCCAAACATAGTTTCCGTTTTTCCGAAGAGGAACTTCAGGACAAGCATCATTGTCTAAATGAGTAGAAGCATACACAAAACTTTTGTTATCTGAAAGGAAGTATGCACAAGTTGTACGACCTTTTCCAGTACTTACCATTGGCGGTTTGTTATCTTTAAAGGTGTCATCAAAGTTCATTAAAAACATCTGGTCACATTCCAATCCCCATTTTTTATTATTGGACTGAAAAATTATTTGTTTATCATCAAAACTCCAGTAAGCTTCTGCGTTATCACCTCCAAAAGTAATTTGACGCATTGATTTAAAATGAGTTTCTTCTGGGTAAATTAATGTAGTATTTATAGTTTCACCAGCAATTACTTTAGTTGTAGATTCTGAACTAGAAGAGCCGGATTTATTCTCTTTACAAGAAAATATAAATAAAACTAGTAATAAAATTGGGATGCGTTTCATATTTAGATTATTTTTGTACAAAAATAACGCTTTAGAATCGTTGCAAATAACGATTCCTATTTAAAAATAACGATAATTAAAAAAAAAATAACGATGAAAGTATTTTATGTTTTAGCATTAACACTAGTAATTTTTTCTTGTAAAACAGAAACTCCCGTAAAAGAGGTTTCTATGAAGGATGATGTTTACTTTTTAGCCGATGATAAATTGGAAGGAAGAGAAACTGGAACTCCAGCAGAAAAAGAATCTGCAAAATATTTAGCAGAACGTTTTAAGAATATGGGATTGGAAGCAAAAGGAACAGATGGTTTTCTTCAATATTTTACTTTTAAGCCAAAAACGCATCCACACGGTGAAGCTACGTTTGTAGATGGAAAAAAAGATAGTACAATTACAGGTGTAAATGTGGTGGCGTACATAGATAATAAAGCTGAAAATACTATAATTATCGGTGCACATTACGATCATTTAGGCCACGGAATTGAAGGAACATTACATAGGGGCGAAAAAAATGTCATACATAATGGAGCTGATGATAATGCAAGTGGTGTTGCAGTGATGTTGAATTTAGCTGGAAAATTAAAAGAAAAAAATACGAATAATAACTATTTGTTTATTTCATTTTCGGGTGAAGAAATGGGGCTTTTAGGGTCTAATTATTGGGTAAAGAATCCAACTATCGACACCAAAAAAGTAAACTATATGATTAATATGGACATGGTGGGTCGTTTAAATGAAGAGCGCGCTATTGCAGTTTATGGAGTGGGTACTTCACCAAAATTTAGTCAGGTTTTATTTGCTAATAACACCGATTTTAAATTAGCAGAAAAGGAATCGGGAGTTGGTCCAAGCGATCATACTTCTTTTTACTTAGCAGATATGCCAGTGCTTCACTTTTTTACAGGTCAGCATGAAGATTATCACAAGCCAACGGATGACGCCAACAAGTTGAATTATGAAGGGATGGAAGACATTTCGGAATACTTAATGGCAATTATTGCTGATTTAGATGATGATGGGAAATTAGCCTTCAGAAAGACAAAAAATGAAAGCGATAATACTCCAGAATTTAAAGTTACTTTAGGCGTAGTTCCTGATTATTTGTACGATGGAAAAGGAATGCGTTTGGATGGAGTTACTGAAGAAAAACCAGCACACGGAGCCGGAATGAAAAAAGGAGACATCGTAATAAAAGTTGGTGAGTTTGAAATTACAGATATGATGAGTTATATGAAATGTCTTTCAAAATTTGAAAAGGGACAAAAAACAATGGTAGAAGTTGAAAGAGACGGTGAAATTGTTGAGTTAGAGGTTACTTGGTAAACTACATTAATTGAATATAATAGAAGGCTTTCTGAAAAGAGAGCCTTTTTTATTTTACTCGAAGCGTAAAAATAGGCAATAAAATTCCTATTCCTAAAACAGTTAGACTAATTATTTTTCCAAATACAAAAGTGAGAATCAAGGTAAGAAGAAGTAAATATATTGGAGTGACAGTGAGAATAATTGCATACCTAAAAGTGGCAATAAATTCATCCTCTTTAATTTTTGGAATCCCTTTTTTTCTCCAAACATAATAAGGAATGAAATAAAAAGCTTTAACTAAAAAACTAAAAAACGGATAAAATTTTGAGACACTTTTTACTTTCTTTCCAGTATAGGTAAAATCATATTGTAAACATTTATTTACTTCAGTTGGATTTGTGAAATCTACGTGTAAATTTGTAAGCTTTTCAATTGAAGTGTCATATTCATAAATAGATTCGATATGAGTAGTAAGTTGTTTCATATTTGAAGTAACATCTTTAGAAAGCTTATTAAAATCAAGCTGATTATCAGTCCAATAATTATTCGCAGAAATATGATTTCCAAAATAAACACTCATTGAATCTCCCCATTCTATAGGGTTTTGATAGTTTACTCCAATGGGAACGATAATGATTTCGGTATTGGGATATGTTTGAAGTGTTTCTTCAATAATTCGTAAAAACCCTTTTTTTAAAGGGCGTACTTTTCTCTTTAAATTATGACTTCCTTCTGGAAAAAGTATGATTGATTTCTTCTTAGAAAGTAATTTAGAACAGAATGTAAATATTTCTTTGTTTTTCTGAACGGTGTCAACACCATCAATTATTCTATATATTGGAAGCATTTGAAAGCTGTTCAATATCTTGGCAACAATTGGGTTTTTAAAAACTGCAGCTTTAGTAAGAAAAAATTTCCCCCTAGTGCTTTTTATAGTAATTAATAAAGGGTCTAATAACGCGTTTTGATGGTTAGATAAGTAAATAACCGCCTTGTCTTTCGGAATTTTTTCTAAATAAACCACGTCAAACTTTTTGTAATAAAATTTAATTCCAACAGTTAAATAAAACTGTACAATACGTATCCAAAGTTGCTGCAAAATAAATGTGTTTTAAATCCCTTTTTTAGACCAATAAGTAGCCAATATCAAGCCTGACACGATATGCCAAATTCCCCAGAAAGCAGCTAAAAGTGCCATTCCTCCCAGACCATCAAAAAAAGTAAAAATTAATAACAATCCCAAACCTGAATTCTGAATTCCTGTTTCGATGGCTAAAGTACGTTTATTTCTTTTTGAAAGTTTAAAAATACTTGCAATACTATAACCTAGAGTTAGGGCAAGAATGTTATGAACTAGCACTAAAATAAAAACATAATGTATGTGTTTTTTGAAAATATCTATGTTTTTTGAAAGCGCCAATACAATAAGTAAAAGAAAAAATAAAATAGATCCAATCTTAAAATAAGGAGCAATTTTTAAGGCAATTATAGGGAAGTGATTTTTCACAAGCATCCCTAAAATTAATGGAACTCCAAGTAACATTGAAATCACTTTAACCAATTCAAAAGGAGATAATGATATCGTGTTAATTAACAAGGATGTAGGTTGATAAAGCCCAGACCAAAGCTGAAAATTTAATGGAGTCATTACAATAGCGAGTAGGGTTGCAATTGCTGTTAAACTTACAGAAAGCGCAGAGTTTCCATTGGCATAATTGGTCATGAAATTTGAAACATTTCCGCCAGGACAAGCAGCAACCATAAACATTCCTAGAGCAATACTCGGACTAGGCTTTATAAGCAACACTAATAAAAAAGTAAAGGCAGGAAGCACTATAAATTGAGATAAAGCTCCTACTAATACACTTTTCGGACTCCTTATTATTCGTGAAAAATCAGGCAACGTTATATTTAACGCAACACCAAACATAATTACTGCAAGCGCTAAGTTTAGAAAGAATAAACTTTCCGAATCA
The DNA here is from genome assembly GCA_021648265.1 of Flavobacteriaceae bacterium. Lineage (GTDB taxonomy): Bacteria > Bacteroidota > Bacteroidia > Flavobacteriales > Flavobacteriaceae > Marifrigoribacter. The sequence goes on from JAKITD010000002.1 coordinate 27,686, forward strand.
AAATTAATATTTATAGTATCTAATTCTGTTTGCATTTTGGTTTTAAAAGTAATGATTAATAATTAAAAATTTCTTGCAAGGGATAATGTAACATACATATGGTTTTCAGTTGTTCTTGTTTCTGCACCTAAAAAATTATAGAAAAACTTAAAATCATTTCTTCCAACGCGATAATAAATTTCAACATTGTAAATAAAAACATTGCGATAGGGTTTTACCAAAAATTCGGAAGTATCTCCTAATAAATTCCCTTCTAACATTGTATCGTGAAACACATAACGATAGCCTGCTCTAACTGCAAAGAATAGTTCGTTTTTTAATTTCCCTAATTGGTTGTAAGCGATTGTGTTTTTCAATTCGTTTCTTTTTCCAAAGTAAAAAACGATATCATTTTGCACATAAATATCTTTTGTTCCAACGGCAGTAGTAGGACTCAATGCAAAATAAACACTGAAAGGTTTAGGCAATAATTTCCATTCTTTAATATAGTTAACATATAAATTTGCTGTAAAACCGTTTTTTATTTGCCCTTGCCAAGTTGCTTGTCTTGAGTCTTGTGCAGTGGTAGAATGGAATAAATTTTGAAGCCATTCTGCACCAGACATTGGTCCGGTTACACCCAAAGCATAAATAAAATATACCAACCAATCTTCTGAAGAAATAGTATGTTGAAAATTAAGCCCTAAATAACCAGCATAAGGTCGGTCAAATTTATTGATATCTGTTTCTACAAGATCTGAAGGAGTATAAATTTCTTGAATAAGCGAGAAGGTATTTTGCCTTTTAAGTTTAGTGCTATCATTATTGTTTATTAGTCTTCGATAAGTAATAAAATTTCCAGTAGAATAATACCTGTCTGTAAAATGAAGGAAATCATTTTCATGACGAAGTTCAAACTGTTGATTAAAAGTTTTTTCGGGATTATTATTATCTAAACTATTTTGACCTAGAGAAATAAAAGGAAAAGAAAGTGTAATTACACAAAATATAAAGTATGTAATTATTTTCTTGATTGGTTAGGTTTAAATTTTACTTGTTAGACTTTTGAAAAATACAAAACCAAATCCTAAAAACAACATTAAATGAAAAGGAAATAATCCAAAGTCACCACCTTGATTTCCTACAACAAATGCACTGTACATTCCAAAAGCAAAATAGAGTGTTAGGATTCCTTCAATAATTACGTTTGGCGATATGTTTTTAGTCAAGTATTTGTTGTCTTTCCAACTTCCTTTTATGGAATCGATATTGAATTTTGGAGTACGAATAAAGTCGCTTTTTTTACCAATATGACCTTCAATTACGGCTATAGAATTATGTAAGGAAAAGCCCATTGCCACCGAAAAAAACAAGAAAAACATTCCAATATATTTTAGGAATTGTTTAAAACCTCCACCGTAAATATTTTTATAAGTAAACCAATAACAAACAAAGAAAATTAATGTGCTTGTCACGAAAAAACTCAAAGCAATAAAATAGAATTTTAAATGCGCATATTCGTTTTTAATGTATAACATCGGGATGCTTAAAACTCCAACAATTAATATATTCAAAAACATCGTACTATTTAGTAAATGCAACAATCCGTGGGTTTTTGTTTTAGCAGAAATATTTTTGCTTTTCAGAACTTTCCACATCATTTTCTGAAAATTTTCTGCGCCTCCTTTATTCCATCTAAATTGTTGTGATCTGGCAGCACTAATAGCAATTGGAAGCTCCGCTGGAGTTTCTACATCGACTAAATACTTAAATTTCCAGTTTTTTAATTGGGCACGATAACTTAAATCTAAATCTTCGGTAAGTGTATCGCCTTGCCAGTTTCCAGCATCCAGAATACATTCTTTACGCCAAACACCCGCGGTTCCGTTGAAGTTTATAAAATGACCTTGACTATTTCTACCTACTTGTTCCAACGTAAAATGTGCGTCTAATGCAAATGCTTGCACTCTTGTGAGTAATGAAAATTGTCTGTTTAAATGTCCCCAACGAGTTTGAACTACGCCAATTTTAGGGTTTTTAAAATATGGAATGGTACGTTGTAACCAGTCTTTCTGCGGAAGAAAATCGGCATCAAAAATGACAATAAATTCTCCTTTCGCAATTTTTAAACCTTCTTTTAAGGCACCAGCTTTAAAGTTTTTACGGTCCTTTCTAGTAACATGCTGAATATCTAAACCCGTTTTTTGAAGCTCCTTAATTTGAAGAGCAGTAGTTTTAAAAGATTCATCGGTAGAATCGTCTAACACCTGAATCTCTAATTTATCTTTTGGGTATTCAATTTTAGCAATATTATTGAGCAAACGCTCCATTACATATTTCTCGTTGTAAACAGGTAGTTGGATGGTAACAAAAGGGATTTCTTCGGTATTGGAAAAGTCTAATAATTCACTTTTATCTGCTTTTTTACTTGCTCTTAAATAATTAAAAAGCAGGTTCAATTGTGCCAAAGCATACATAAAAATAAGTAGCAGGGAAATTGAATAAACGACAATAATAATGGTTTCTAAAATCATTTTTTAAATGAATATTTGAATATCCAAAGTAAAATTTTAACGCCTGCAAATATAGCACCTTTTACAGTGCCAGAAACTTTTGAAACACCAATTCTATTTCGATAATTCAAAGGGATTTCAATATACGAATACTTCTTTTTTAATGCTTTTAACTGCATCTCTACTGTCCATCCGTATGTTTTGTCTTCCATATTTAGAGCCAATAATTTGTCATATTTTATTGCTCTAAAAGGGCCTAAATCTGTAAAAGTAGATTTAAAAAACAGTTTCATTAAGCTAGTTGCTAACCAATTTCCGAAAATTTGTGGTTTTGTCATCGACCCTAATTCTCGTAATTCTGAAACTCTTGCTCCAATTACAAAATCGATATCATTTTCAATAATAGGTTGTACAATTTTAGTAAGTTCTTCGGGGTAATCGCTATAATCGCCATCTAAAAAGACAACGATTTCTGGTTTTGTCCCGAGGCTTCGGGATTGTTCAGAAATGTATTTCATTCCTTTTAAACAAGCATATCCATAACCTTTTTGTGTTTCGGTAAGAACGGTAGCTCCTGCTTTTTTGGCAACTTTAACAGTATTATCTGAAGAGTTGTTATTCACTACAATTATTTCCGAAACTATTTCAGGAATTGCAGCAATTACTAAACCAATGGAAGCTTCTTCATTAAATGCGGGGATGATGACTTTTATTAGTGTCATAAAAGATCGGTTAATTTGTTCTCTTTTTTAAACGAATCTATGTCGGCCCATTCTTTTATTTTTATTCCTAATTTATATTTTTCTGCTTTAAAAATTGTATCATTTTTATAGTGAAAATGGTATCCGTTTTTTTTACCATTTTCTAATTGGTATTTGTGACAAATATTCCCTTGTTTATCGTAATACAGCCACCAATTTTGTTTGCGATTATTTTTAAAATACCCTTTGCTTTCTATTTCGCCATTATTATGAAAATAATACCAAAAATTAGATTGTGAAGCCTCTATAAAATGTCCTTTCTTTTTAACATTTCCATTTGGATAATAAAAAATCCAATAATCAATTTTTTGACTATTCTGGATCCATCCTTCCTCCATTAACACACCATCTTCGAAATGTTTTTTTTGATATGTTTTTTGGGCAATAATACACGTGGAAAATAATAATATAACAATAAGTGCTTTCATCTATTTTTGATTAATTAAAGCTATCAAATCTACGTCATTTCCTAATAAAATATCATTCGGATTTATACGTCCATTTTCTGGTCCATTTTCTAATTTTAAAACACCTCTCGGGCAAACTGCCGAGCAAATTCCGCAACCTACACAACTAGCACGAACAATGTTTTCGCCTTTTTGAGCATAGGCACGAACGTCGATTCCCTGTTCGCAATAAGTGGAGCAGTTTCCACAAGAAATACATTGCCCTCCGTTGGTGGTGATTCTAAAACGTGATTTGAAACGTTGTACAATTCCCATATAAGCAGCCAACGGACAGCCAAAACGACACCAAACTCGGTTTCCGAAAATAGGGTAAAAACCAGTTCCGATTACTCCTGCGAAAATAGCACCTATTAAAAACCCGTAAATATCTTGTATGGTTTGGGTTTTTATTCTCAACACTTCTTGACTTCCAGAGAGATACGAATACAAGGTAAATCCTGTCATTATTAATGCGAAAACCAATACGCTATGGATTATATATCTTTCAAAATTCCAAGCTTTTAAAGATTTATTAGAAAGTTGACGATATGGATCTCCTAAAGTTTCTGCCAATCCGCCACAGCCACAAACCCAAGAACAGTACCATCTTTTTCCGAAGAAATATACCATAATTGGAACGATGACTAAAGTTAAAACAATTCCCCAAACCAAAACAAATAAACCAAAACCACCACTTGCTAATAGCTGATCTAAATTCCATTTGAAAAAGAAATCGTAATCTAAGGGGAAGGCATTTTTAAAGTCATACCAAGGTTTTTCAAACCGAACTAAAATTTCAGGAATTAAAAAAGCAAAGACAATTTGAAAGAATAATACTGAAGTGGTTCGTGAAATTTGATAGTTATTATGACGGTATTTTATATACATCCGAATTGCCATAACGGTCATTACAGAACAATACAGAAAACCATACAAAAACCACTGACTTGCTAAATTTCCACTTAAACTTTCACTAATTGGATCTACAACATAAGTCCAATTTACAATATAATCGGGTGCAAAATAAAGGAGCAAATAAAAACTTACTAAAAAAACAAAAACCATCCAGCCCAGCCAACTCTTGCCATTGGTGGCAACACTGTGGTAAACACCGTTGTTTTTAATTCCTTTTGAACCTAATAAAATGACATTGGGAATAATAAAAAGTAAGGCTCCAATAATTCCCAAACCGAAAGTTAGCCACCAAAAAAGTCCTTTATTTTCTTTAACAATTCCGGCGCCAAATTCTTTGGCTAATTGATAGGAAAAACTATGTGGTTTATCCCAAATTACTTTGCCCCATTCATTATTTTTTTTATGAATTTCGTTAGCGAAATTTAATGCTGAGGTTACTTTTGAAGAAAATTCAAATGGGTTGGTAAATTCTTCCCCAACCACTGTTTCCTTCATTTGGTCGATAAATAATTCGCTTTTTATCCCTTTGTTAGCTACAAATTGTTCAAGCCCTGAAGTAGTTACTTGATAGCTGCCTAAAAAAATAAGCGATATAAAAACCCCCAATCCTACTAAAAATATCCCTAATCCTAATTTCTGAATTGCCTTCATATTATGCTTGGAGATTAAAAATTCTTTTCCAACTTTTCTTCTTCAATTGGATATTGGTATTGTTTTCTTTGTTGAATTTTGAAACAATTTCCTTTTCATGAAGTTTATAAAATTCAGGATCGAAATTGGCATCGGAAAGGTGTTCTAAAACATATTCTATAGGCTGTTTTTTGGTTAAAATTTTATCAAAAAATTCATGTCGCATTCTAATTCCGAAGGTATTAATGCCAATAAATTCGCGAGTATTTTTATCGTAGTTAATATGAATACATTTTTTGCCACCTTTATGTTCCCAATAAAAACGAGCTTCATTTTCTTTAGGTTGCGCCCAAACCCAACCGTAAGTTTGGTATTCCAAATCTAAAAATTTAGCCGAATTAAACCAATGTCCAGGTTTGTATTGGGTACGATTTCCACAAATGGTTTGAGCCAAGGTTTCAGCCATCATTCTTCCAGTGTACCAAACGGCTTCAATAGGTCTTCGCTGATCAATAGCTTCGTGTTGCTCGGCACAGTCACCAATAGCGTAGATATTTTTAATATTGGTTTCGAGAAAATGATTCACTTTTATTCCTCTCCCTAATTCGATTCCTGAATCTTTCAGAAAAGAAATATTTGGAGAAACTCCAGCGGTTAAACCTACTACATCACACGGGATTTCTTCACCTGTTTCAGCAACAATCACAGCTCGTGCTTTTCCATTTTCATCGGCAAGGATTTCTTTTAAATTGCAGTTTAGTCGTAAGTCAATATGGTGTTCTTTAATGTGGCGGTTGATTATTTCAGATTCTTCTGTAGGTAGAACGCCGTTCCAAAAACTAGATTCACGTACTAAAAATGTAACGGGAATATCTCGGCTTCGGAGCATTTCGACCATTTCAATTCCTATTAATCCACCACCAACAATCACTGCACGTTTACAGATTTTATTATTGGGTGCGTATTTTTCGAGACTCTCTAAATCCTGTTTGTGGTACATTCCCATTACGGCTTCTAAATCTTGTCCAGGCCAGCCAAATTTGTTGGGTTTACTTCCGGTAGCGATGACTAATTTGTCATAGTTCATTGTTTTACCGCTGGAAAAAACGAGTTGTTTTTCTTCAGAATTCACCTTTTCAACAAAAGCCTGTTTGAGTTCGATGTTGTTTTTTTTCCAAAACCAATTTTCATAGGGTTGGGTATGTTCAAACTTCATATGTCCCATATATACATACATTAAAGCTGTACGGGAGAAGAAAAATTCGGATTCTGTAGAGATAATAGTGATTTTATTAGTCGATAATTTTCTGATATGCCGAGCTGTGGTGACTCCAGAAATTCCATTCCCAATTATGACTATGTGCTTCATATACTCAATAATTATTTGGTTTTAAGTCGTGAATAAAGATAACAACTTAATATATTACAAAGAAATAATAATAAAAAAGTAATTTATGTTAGTTAACTAACATAAATATTAAATTTAGATTTGTTTTTTTGTGTAAAATATATAATTATGAAATATTTATTGTTAATATTCTTAGTTTTTTCGTTTTCAATTTCTCATTCCCAAGATGTTAAAGAATTTTTTAATAAAGCAGATAGTTTTTTTAATGCTAACGTAGTTAATGGACGGGTGGCGTATTCAAAAATTAATTATAAACAAGGTAGTCTTAATGAATTATTGGATTTAGCAAATTCTATCATAGTTGATAAAAATGATGCTAATACCTTTCAAGCATTCTGGATTAATGCATATAATTTATCTGTGATTAAAGGGATTATTGATAACTATCCTACAAATTCACCACTAGACAATGCTGGCTTTTTTGATAAAACAAAATATAGTTTAGGAGGAAAGAAGATTACATTAAATGATATTGAGCATAAGCTATTAAGAGCACAGTTTAATGATGCAAGATTTCATTTTGTGTTAGTCTGTGGTGCATTGGGTTGCCCTCCTTTGATTAACAAGGCTTATTTGCCAAATACATTAAATGAGCAGCTAGATAAACAAACTAAAATAGCACTAGACGGGAGCTTTTTAAAAGTTAATACTAAAAAGAAACGAGTTGAAGCATCAGAAATAATGAAATGGTATAAAGAAGATTTTACAAGAAATGGAGCTAGTGAAATTGATTTTATTAATATTTATAGAACGGAGAAGATTCCTAGTACATTCAAAATATCTTATTTCCCTTATAATTGGAGTATTAACAAACAATAATCATTGATAATTAAAAAAAAACATGAAAAAAATAATAGCATTATTAATTTTTACAACCGTTACATTTTCTGGATTTTCTCAAGAAGAATCAGAACAAGAAAAAAGTAACATTCAAGAATATACTCCTTCAAAATTATTGAAAAAAGGGCAATGGGATATTAAGTTTTTTAATGGGTTATATACCCAAACAGAAAGGACAGATTCTGGTAGTGAATCTGTAACAATTCCAAGAGAGAATTTTTATACAAATACCACAGAACTTTATACAGGAATAAGTGAAAACTCAAGAATAAATATTGGATTAATTTTTCAAATACGATCCAATACTGTTGGTGGTGCGGGAGCTTTAGATGTTTTTAAATTTGAAAACAACGGAATTAATGCAAAAAGTGGTCTTACAACAATTGCTCCTTCAATAAGGATTCAGCCTTTTGAGAATGCGGGTAATTTTTCAATAACAAGCTCATTGTTTATTCCAATTTTTAAAGACAGACCTAATACTATTTATTTAGACGAAAGGAGTATTACTTGGGAGACGAAATTTTTCTATGATAAAACTTTTGGAAATGATAAGTGGCAAGTATTTACAGAAGTAGATTTTGGTTTTAATTTTGGAGAAAAAGCTATTGATGAAAACGAAATTGATATTACAACTATATATTTTAATAATATTGAACTTTATGCCAACAATAGTTTGTTTATGCCATTAAGCGCGTTTTTAAGTTATTTTCCAAGCCCCAAAACAACCGTATTCGTAAACACAAAACAAGCTTTTTTAATAGATCTTGGGAATAATTTCTCTCAAAATTCAACTTCATTAGGATTGGGAGGAAAATACCAATTAACAAACGTTTTAAATATTGAAGCTTCATTTGATAAGTTTGTAAGAGGTGCTAGTTTTCAGGGTTTGGGTCAAACATTTAGTTTAGGTCTTAGAGCAATATTTTAATATTTATTTAATTTTATTGTGTTTTATTTATAGAGAAAATGAAAAACTTTTTTATAGTAATTATTTTTTTATTTGGAGTTAATAGTATTTCTCAAGAGATTAGAATTGATACTATTAATATTTTAGGAAATAAGAAAACAAAAACTTCATTTATCACTAAATTAATTTTTGTGAAATCAGGAATGGTATTGGATTCTGTTGTGTTAAAAGAAGATATTCAAAGATTGAAAAGATTACCATCAATATCTCATGCTTTTTTTGAAATTATTTACTCAAAAAACAAATCTTGTATTGTACAATATAATATAGTTGAAAATTTAACTATTATCCCATCAGTAAATATTTACACAACAAACGATGATGAGTTTGCGTACAGGATTGGTATAAACGAGTTCAATTTATTTGGTCAAAATATTGCAATTGGTGGGTTTTATCAAAACGATATTTACAGTTCGTATGCAATTAATTTTAGAGTTCCCTATTTATTTGGAAAGCAATTTGGGTTAGCATTGAATCATCAAAATTTAACTACTCAAGAACCTATTTATTTTGATGATACTACAGCAAGTTATAAGTACAATAACACATCGTACGAAATAATAGGTCTTTATGAATTTAATTCTAAAAATAAAGTTGAATTAGGGGTTAATTTTTTCAGTGAAAACTATTCTTTTAAATCTGGAGCAACAAGCCCAGATATTCCCCAGAATTTTGAAGTAGATAAGATACTTTATAAAACCGGCTATGAATATTCCAACCTAGATTACGACCATCAATATGTTTCAGGCTTTAGAAGTACTTTAATTTTACAATATGTAACTTCAGGAGATGTTCGTGTTTCAGATTTCTTAATAGGATATAACGATTTTTATTTTTATAAAAGAATTGGGAAAAAAGGAAATTGGGCTAATAAGTTACGCCTTGGACTTTCTAGTAATGATAAAAGCCCCTTTGCACCATTCACTGTAGATAATAATGTAAATATTCGTGGTGTTGGAAATGAAATTGATAGAGGAACAGGAGCCATAATTATTAATACGGAATTCAGATATACTTTATATGAAAAAAAATGGTTCATTTTACAAAGTAATACCTTTATAGATGCAGGTACTTGGCGAAACCCTGGCGGTAAGTTTACTGATTTTACAAGCTCCGAGAATATTAGAATATATCCAGGAATAGGTTTGCGATTTATTCATAAAAAAATATATAACGCTATTTTTAGAATAGATTATGGGGTAGGAATTACAAAAAATGCTACCAATGGTTTTGTTATTGGAGTTGGTCAATATTTTTAATATGACTATCGGATTCGTTACATATAATTCACTTGGACTATATAATTGATAACGTGATGATTATGTTTTGCCAAAAACGAAATTAAATTATAATCCGTTAAAAATGTGACAAAACCAACCCTTAAAATTGTCTTGCAAAAGGCACTACATCGCAAATCACTTTTATACAGCTAGTTACAAAATATTATTTTGTGCAATCAATCCGATAGTCATAATTTTTAATCTTGACACTATTTCAACTAGTGAGTAAGTTTAAAATAGATTCGTTTGCTCTAAATCGAAGCTTTGAAATAATTCCTCTTTATAAAAGATTGTTGTATTTTGAAAACCATTTATTTTTTTAATATATGAGTTTAAAAAGAGTTGTTTTAATTTTAATTCTCAGTATTTCATTTCTGAATAGCTGTGCCCAAAAAGAAATCCATATCAACGGAGTTAGCTTTGTAGCATCTCCCGACTCTTTAAACCAAAGCCATATTGACCCAATTATTAAGTTAAATGCAAATTATGCAGCGATTATGCCTTTTGGATTTGTTGAAAGTTTACAGCATCCTGAAATTGCATATAATTCGGATAGACAGTGGTTTGGTGAAACAAAAGAAGGAGTGAAGCAATATGTCGAGAAGCTTCATCTAAATAATATTCGGGTGATGTTAAAACCTCAAATTTGGATTTGGCACGGCGAATATACCGGAAATTTGCAAATGACTTCGGAAGAAGATTGGCAAGTGTTAGAGAATTCGTACCGTGATTTTATACTTGATTTTGCAATGGTTGCTGAAGAAAATAAAGTTGATATATTCTGTCTTGCAACCGAATTAGAACAGTTTATAACCCATCGTCCCGATTATTGGAATGAATTGATTTCTGAAATTAAAACCATTTATAAAGGAAAACTTACCTACGCAGCCAATTGGGACGAATACAAACGGGTGCCTTTTTGGAAGCAATTGGATTTTATAGGAATTGATGCATATTTTCCGATTTCTGAAAGTAAAACACCTACTATTGAAGAAGCAAAATTAGGATGGAAGCCTTGGAAAGAAGAAATGATTTCAGTCTCAACTAAAGCAAATAAGAAAATACTTTTTACTGAATATGGTTATCGAAGTGTCAACTATTCAGGAAAAGAGCCTTGGAAAAGTGATCGAAATATGGGTGAAGTAAATCTAAAGGCACAAGAAAATTTAACCAAAGCTTTGTTTGAAGAAATTTGGAAAGAAGAATGGTTTGTAGGAGGATTTTTATGGAAATGGCATATCAAACATAACGGAATTGGCGGAAAAGAAAATACAATGTTTACACCTCAGAATAAGCCAGTGGAAGCCGTTATAAAAGGAAACTATCAAAATAAATAAAACGCTCTCCTGCAAGGTTTCAATTGGCTTAAGCGAGGGTAGCCTTGTAGATTTTTATATATTTACGAAAGCTTTTATACCTACAAGTTTGCAAAACCTTGCAGGAGTTTGTAAAGCACAATCTTTCAGTCTTTTAACTTTGTGAGATTTTGAGAAACTTTGTGAAATAACTCAAGCAATATACTTCTTATAATACGCATAAATTTCATCCGCAGAAGCTCCAAACCAACGTTTTACATAAATAGTCCAAAAATGGTATTGTAGCTTCCATATTCCTTTTCGTTCGTATAATCTTGCAGAGGTGGTAATCCATTCTTGAATCACTACAAATTGTTTTCTTTTAAAAAGCTCGTTGATTAATATATTGTCTTCATATATAGTGTAACTTTCGTCATAACCTCCAATTTTATTAAACAAGCCTTTAGTAATAAACTGACTTTGGTCGCCACCACGACAAGCACGCCAAGAAAAATGAGTGAGCCAAGAAGCTAATCTGAGCCACCAATGATTATTGTTAAATTTCATTTTAAAACAACCAGCAAGATTTCCTTTTTCAACTTCATTGATGATTAATTGGTCAAAGTTCTTGGGAGGAAAACTATCTGCGTGCAAAAAATATAAAATGTTTCCGGCGGCTTGTTTTGCACCGAGGTTCATTTGTTTTGCTCTTCCTTTTGGTGAGTTAAGTAGTTGGATGTGTTTAACCTGACATTTAACAATGTTAATGGTGTCATCAGAACTCTCACCATCCACCACAATAATTTCTGAAATATTTTCTGAAGTAGAATTAGCAATTAGATGACTGAGTAGTTTACCAATATTTTCGGCTTCATTTAAAACAGGAATTACAATGCTAATCATAGGTTGAACTTACGAAAAATTGTTTACTATTATTAAGAAAGCTAAATTGTAAATAAAAGTAGTCATAAGTCGTATGTCTTAGAACCTTATATCGTAAATAAAAACTATATTTCATTTAAATTCCAGTTGTAATCTAAATAATCGATTCTTGCATTTTCATCAATTTTCACATTGCTATATTGATTGATAAACGCAACTACATCCGGTTTTCCATTCACTTTAAAATCCTTTTTATACCATTTAAAGATTTTGGAAAGCTTTGGATTTGTTGGCTTGGTTTCGTTTTTGTTTCCGTTGATAAAACTATCGGTTACTTTATTTAATTGAGCTTCCAATTTTGAAGCAGTAAAGGCTTCGTTTAGCAAATTCGGACAAGAATAAGAAGCGCAATTGATAGCAAAATGAATTCTAGGTTCGTTCATTTTATGTAAAATTTTGTGTTCGATATCTCCTAAAGAAAGATCGTCGTTATTTAATGTAATCACCGTTTTACTCCAAGGTTTTGAAATGTCCTTAATGCTACTTGTTGGATAGTTGTTTAATATTAATTGTACCGTTAAAGCATTGTAAAGATTGATGTAATAAGCCAATTGCTCTTGAGTATCCCAATTTTCATCTGGAGTGTTTTTAGAAAGATAATTGATGTAAGCAGTTAATTCGATTTTGCTAGTTAAAAAACCTTTATAATCTACAAAACCGTTTTCGTCCACGTATTTTTTTAGTAAAACACCCCAAGCTTTATGATTTACTTTTTCTGAAACAGCTATGGCGTACGACAGATTAACTTTAGCTTGTTTAACGGGTAAATTCTTTGGTATTTTACTTCGGCAGCTTTGAAATACAAAAAGAAGCGTTATAAGTAGAAAAATATTTTTCATCGAATAATTATTATTTGATTAAGTCTGAAAACTATGTTGAACATACCAATTATTGTTCCTTAAAAAATATGACACGAATTTCACTAATTATCACGAATGTTTGCTGGAGCAAATTATATTATGAATTTCACTAATACATTTCAGTAGATATCTTTAGTGAAAATCTGTGAAATTCGTGTCTGTTTTCTTTTAACAACATCCACCACCATCATAATGAAAAGTTGATTCCGAAATATAAATATCATCTCTTCCTAAATCTGCTAATTGTCCTGCGGTTTTGTCGCAAATTGCAATCGGCTGATTTTTTAATAAAACGTGCCCTTTTTTATCATCAAAATAATCATCTTCTCCATAGTAGATGGCTGTTTTTCCTGTAAAAATACAAGGGCCATCTGGTAAAACAGGATCTTTAATGGCGGCAATTTCGATGCTTTCAATATAAATAAGTTCGTCTGTTGGATAGTTTTTTGTATCTAAAATACGGTAAGGTTTTCTGGCTCTAATTTCGATAGTTCCAAAACCAACATCAGTCAGTGCTTTAATGTATTCGTTAATAGGAAGACTTCCACTTAAACACAAAGCACGTAAGCGTTCGTCGTTTCTTAGCGTTTCGTTCATAGGTTGCTCGCAAGTAGGATCGCTCATGACCAATCTTCCGTGTGGTTTTAAAACGCGGTACATTTCTTCGATGGCTTTCTTTAAATCTTCCGCTTTAAAGATATTAAATAAGCAGTTTTGTGCAGCCACATCAATGGAGTTGTCGGCAACAGGGAGATTCAAGGCATCTCCTTTTTTTAGCTCCACAAAATTCGATTGAAACCAAGGATTCATTTCTTCGGCTTCTTTAAAATTTTTCCGAGAAGCTTCTAGCATTTCATCTACCACATCAACGCCAATCACGCCTCCTTTTTGACGAGAGAAATATGAGAATTGCAATAATTCCATTCCGCCACCAACACCTACATAGAGTGTTTTTGGGTTGTTGGTTAAATCGCGTGCGTTTACGGTACTTCCACAACCGTAATTCATTTCTTGCATGATTTTAGGAATTTTTAATCCAGGTAATTCCCAAATAGGATTGGTAGTACAGCAAAGTCCAACGTCTGGCGTTAAAGCTGCATCTTTGTATAGGTCGTGGGTTGTTTTTAAATAATCGCTCATATTTGTTTTTTGTATTTCTCCCGAATAACCGGGACGCTCAGTATAAACTCCAGCGGTCCCAAATTTTCGGAATTTTTAATTAATAATTTATCATTGCGAGGATTGAAATGACGTGGCAATCTTTTGATGAGATTACTTCACTTCGGCTCCGCTCAGTGACCATTTTCTGAAGGACATTACAATTCCTCAATCAATTCCCGAAACAAGGTAATCATATCAGGTTCTGCTTTTTCGGCAATTTCAATAATTTCTTGAATGTTTACAGGTTTCAGGTTATCTGGGTCGCATTCATCTGTTAAAACTGACACCGCTGCAACAGGTAAATTTAAATGATTGGCAACAATCACTTCCGGAATCGTACTCATACCAACAGCATCGGCACCAATAATCCCTAAATAACGATATTCAGCACGGGTTTCTAATTGCGGACCAAGGACACTTGCATAAATCCCTTTTTGAAGATTGATGTTATTTTTAATAGCAATCTCTTCAATTTTTTGATTCATTTCAGCATCATAAGGTGCACTCATATCTACAAAACGCTCGCCCATTTCTTCCACTCCCTTAAATGCTAAAGGTGATCCTCCTTGTAAATTAATATGATCGTCAATCAACATAATCTCTCCTTTTTTATATTTTTTATTAATAGCTCCTGCAGCATTACTTACCAATAATTTTGAAATTCCCAATTGGTGCATTACTCGAATAGGAAAAGTAACATCGTAGGTAGAATATCCTTCATATAAATGAAATCTTCCTTGCATCACCATTACTTTTTTTCCAGCTAAATTTCCAAAAATTAATTTTCCTTGATGAAATTCTACAGTTGCTGTTGGAAAATTCGGAATGTGATTATAACTTACCGATGTGATGATTTCAATTTCATCGACCAATTTTCCTAAACCAGTTCCTAGAACAATTCCTATTTCTGGAGAGTCGAAACCTTTGTCTTTAAGATAATCTACTGCTTCTTTAATATATTTTGTCATAACAATTCTCTGTATTTCGACCCAGCTTAATATAAAATTCGGCAGGGATCTTTTTAGGGTTTATTATTTCTCTCTCCTCTGTGTTCTTTCTTCTCTGTTCTTTTTCAAACAAGATATTTTTTAAAAATTTCAACATTCTCAATATCTTCATAAACATCTACATCGCTTTTCACGGCTAACAAAGATACTTTTTCATTTTTTAAATCTTCCATAGTATCTTTAAAAACAGTTGAAGTTCCCCAATTTTTATTTCTGAAAACAGCAGAATTTAATTGTTTCATTCCCAATAAGTAATAACCTCCATCTTTGGCTGGGCCTATTGCAAAATCATCGGTTTCGAGAGCGAAAAATGAATTTTTAATATCTTTACAAGTCAGTTCGTAAATATCACTTCCAGCAATCACCACTTTTTCATAACCTATTTTTAAAAGTTGTTTGAATGCATTATTCATTCGCTCACCTAAATCACCTCCGTGTTGCAGTTTTTTTCTGAAAACAGTATCATTCCAAGCGTCATTTTCTTGAATATTTTCTGAATAAAAAACATATTTATCTACGTTTACTTTTTCTGAAACTTTTACGGTATGTGAAATTAAAAATTGATAAATTTCTAAAGCAGCTTTATTTCCAACGGTAGCTGCAAGTCGGGTTTTTACTTTTCCTAATTCGGGATTTCTAGTAAAAATGATCAAAGCATTTTTAGAAACAGGAAGATGAAAACCCTTGTTTAATTTATTGTTTGTATTGTTATTTGAAGTGAGTAATGCCATCTAAAAAACGGGGGTTCCTTTTTTAAGCCATTTGCTCCATTCCTTATTGAACGTATGAACGTTTTTAGTTTCGGTTTCAGTTGAATCCAACACTTTAAATTTTTTGTTTTTCCATTCGCAAATGCCTCCATATAAGTTTTTTACATTGGAATATCCAGATTTTATAAGTTGATCTGCAATGGTTTCAGAACGAATTCCTAAGGTGCAATACACCACGATAACTTCCTTTTTATTGGGATGTTTTTCTAAAAAATCTTCTATTGAAAAATAATCATAACCAATATTAGTAGCTGTTTCAATATGACTTACGGTAAACTCTTTTAGTTCCCGACTGTCTAAAATTAATACATTTTCTTGTGATTGAAGCATGCTTAATTCGGTTACCGAAATATAAGGGACGTTGTTTTTATTGTGCTTTTTTAGCGTTTGGTCTAGGTTTTTTTGGGCAGAAGCCGAAAATGTAATTAGCAATAACAATATGTTGAATATGATTTTTTTCATAGTAATGAGATTTCTTCCTTGCTCCTCCGCTAAAGCTTCGGCGGCATGAGGACGCAGGAATTTAAGCAACAACACCTTGACAGCTACTGCCAGCACCTGCGGTACATCCGTAGCAATGTTGCGAAATAATAATGTTTCGGTTATTTAATAATTCTTCGTTATAATCTGAAATATGTTTCACTTTACTGGCTACTTTTAATCCTAACATTTGGTTAAAATCACAATCGTACAGCCAACCGTTCCAACTTACCGAAATGGTATTGGTACACATAACGTTTTCAATTGCCAACGGATTGTAGGCTTTGACCAAACTGTACATATAATCTTCGTAATTATCGGATGCAATTAGGTAATCCAAAAACCTAGAAACAGGTAAATTGGTAATTGAAAATAAATTATGAAATTGAATTCCGAAGTCTTCCAATAAAGCTTTTTTAAACTCACGTTCCATACTTTCTTGATCTCCGGGTAAATAAGCACCACTTGGATTATAGACCAAATCGAATTTTAAATCACTTTCTGGCATTCCGTAGCCAATTGCGTTGAGGTCTTGTAATGCTTTTATGGATTTATCAAAAACACCGCTACCTCTTTGTTTATCTGTTTTTCCACGAGTCCAATGCGGCATAGAACTCACAACGTGAACATTATGATTTTTAAAAAACGCGGGTAAATCGTAATATTTTTTGTTGGATCTAATGATGGTTAAATTACTCCGAACAATAAAATCTTTAATTCCTAATTTTGAAGCTTCATCGACAAACCATTTAAAATTTGGATTCATTTCGGGAGCACCTCCTGTTAAATCGATTGTGGTTGCTTCTGTTTTTTTAATAACTTCCAAACATTGTAACATGGTTTCCTTGGTCATTATTTCTTTTCTGTCTGGCCCAGCATCCACATGGCAATGTTCACAAACTTGATTGCACATATAGCCCAAATTAATTTGAAATACTTCTAATTTTTTAGGACGAAGCGGAAACTGTCCAGTCTCCATTATTTTTCTTCCGAAGGTGGGAAGTTCGCCATCTGCAAAAATTCCGTTGGATAAAAATTCTAACTGAACTTTTCCATCAGCTAATTTGTTGTTTTGTTTTTTAAGAGAAGATAATGACATAAATTTTTAATTTTTTAGATCCCGCAATTCGACAGGATAAACGATATACAAGGTTTTGTTTTACAAAACCTGTATCCTGTTTACATACTTAATTTGTTATATTTATTCATCATTTGTACACCGTGAACAAGGGTTGCACCGCTTTCAATGGCAGCTCCAACGTGAACGGCTTCCATCATTTCTTCTTTGGTAATTCCTTTTTGAAGTCCGTCTTTGGTGTAAGCATCAATGCAATAAGGGCATTTTACAACGTGTGAAACTGCTAATGCAATTAGTGATTTTTCTCGTGCAGTTAAAGCTCCTTCCTCAAAAACCTTTCCGTAGTAATCAAAAAACTTAGTTCCTAATTCTTCGCTCCATTCGGTAATGTTTCCAAATTTCCGAAGATCTTTTGGATCGTAATAGTTGTCGTTTGCCATAATTATTTCATTGAAAATTTTTTTCAAGATGTAAATATAAAGAGAAGTCTTGATTATTATTCAAAGCTTACAAAAATTAACATTAGCTTAATTAAATGAATATACAATTCCGGTGGCAAAACGATATTGTGAATTCTGAATTCCTTCAGCAGGAGTTTCATCATAGGTAAAAAGATAGGTCATTTTTACCGCAAAATTCTTAAAAGCTTTTATAGCAACGGAAGATTCACTGGCAATTCGATAATCGCCTACATCATTTAATAATGGTTGGTAATAGGTGGTACTCACAAAGCTGAAAATGGCGTTGGGATACATGGTAAATGAAAAATAGGCAGATCCTCTAAAATCCCTAGAAGTGCTGCTTCCGTCTGAAAGTTCCTCGTGTTCGTACATAATTAATGTACCGAGGTAGAATTTATAGTTTTCTAATTTTAAAAGTTTAAATCTGGGACCAGTTCCGAAAAGAAATCGGTTATTTATTTTTGAAACCTTATTGTATTGTCCTTGAGCAAAAGCCTCCCAAGTAATTCTTGGTTTCCATTTGTAATTATATCGTAAATGAGTAATTCCATTATTTGAAAAATCTTCTCCTTCAATTTTTGTAAATCTGAATTGATTTTTTAATAAAAATAAATGTTTTTCCAATTTATATTGAAGATGAATGTCGTTGGAAACAATAAAAAAATCATTAACATCTCTGGCTAAGGTAAAATCTAAAGCTATGGCAGCAGACCATCCGATGGTGTCGGTTACTTTCCGAAGGCGTTCCACATTTAATATTTGAGAATAGGAAGAAATAGTAAATAATATAAAAAACACGAAGGTAAAATATCGCATATATTCGGATTTTGTTAAAGCCGTAAAATTAATGAAATTTAAGAAATAATTTATGAGAATTGTTGCTTTAAACTATATTAGCAGTTCAACAAAATTTATTATGGATTACTTTTTAATAATTACTGAATTGGTCGTTTTAGCAGCCGTTTTTGGCTATATTAATTTTCGGTTTATAAAACACCAATTACCATTGATTTAATTGTAATTACCTATGTAGTGGTAGTTTTTTCTATTATTGTTCAAGGGCTTTCTATTGGAAAGTTAGTTCATAAATTAAAGAAGATGGGTTGGAAACAGAATGAATTTTTAACCACAAAGAACACTAAGGTTTTCGCAAAGGACATGGAGTTTTTTTTTAGAATTATTATAAGCTATAAACTTGAAACCAGAAACTAGAAATATAAAACATCATCACTTTATTCTTCATAAACCCCGCGGATATTTAAGTCAGTTTGTGGTAAATGGGAAAAAGAAAAAAAAGCACAAGCTGTTAGGTGAGTTATATCATTTTCCGGAAGGCATGATGGCAATTGGTAGATTGGACAGAGATTCTGAAGGCTTATTATTTCTCACTACCGACGGAAAAGTTAGCTACGAAATTTTAAGTAATAAATACGAAAAAGAATACTACGTACAAGTGGATGGAATAATTACAGACAAAGCCATTGAACAATTACAAAAAGGAGTAGAAATAGGTTTTGAAGGAAAAAAATATACCACCAAACCTTGTAAAGCATCTAGAATTGAAACGCCTACAAATCTCCCAATAGAAAACCGAAAAGTAAGAGATGAGCGTCACGGTCCTACAAGTTGGGCATCAATTACAATAAGCGAAGGAAAGTTTCGACAAGTACGCAAAATGACGGCTGCAGTTGGTTTTCCTACTTTACGTTTGGTGAGAGTTCGGATTGGGGATGTTCAATTGCAAACACAACCTGGAGAAGTTATAGAAGTTGATATATTAAATACTTTAGACGCTTAAAACTTTAGATACTTTAAGTACTGTTTTTTACAAACTCATCATATACTGCTTAGGTGTGGTACCATATTTTTTCTTAAAAGCACTTATAAAATGACTCGCCGTACTATAACCAATTTGCATACTTATTTCTGAAATATTATACTTTTTAGAAAGCAATAACCTTCGAGCGTATTCTAGTTTATAGTCCAATAAAAAATTAAAAACCGTATCGCCATAAATATGTTTAAATCCTTCTTTAAGCTTAGGAACTGATAATACAATCTCATCAGCTATTTGCTGTAAACTTGGCGGATCTGCCATATGATTAATAATAATCTGTTTGGCTTTTTTTATCTTTTCTACATTGTCTTCGTCTTCTAAAAACGGACAGCCAGTTGCATCACCTTCATTTTTGTTGAAATACAAACTTAGTAATTCGTAAATCTTTCCTTTTAAATAAAGTTCGTGAAGGGAGCTTTGCATATTCTCTTTAAAAATCTGATTTAAAATTAATACTTCAGAAGGAGTAAGTTCTTTATCTAAATAATATTTTTTGTCTTTGTTTTCTTCATTTAAAAAAGGAATTAATCCTGCTACTTTAGAGAAAAAAGAATGAAATATTTTAATAGAAACAATCAATATTAAGTGCTCCCCTTTTGGCTGAATCGTTAAATTAATAGGAAGGTTTTGCTTAGGGTTATAAAGTAAAATAGATTTATTCTCCTTCATTTCCAATGAATAATGTTCATTAAAAAACAGGTTGGATTCACAATTTACACAAAAATGCAACTGGATAAACGTGTTTTCAACTCCTTTTAAGTAAGTCAGTTCTTCTTCAGATTTGTTGTTTAAAGTAATAACTCTAAACCCTTCTTGAATATCTATCTCTTCGATCATTATTTTTGACGTTATTTTTTTTATTTTTATCGTGCTATTTCTTAAAAAGAAAATTATAAGAAGCATCAAAAGTACTAATATTACTGTAATAAACAAGGATGTTGTTGTTTATTTTATTCCGATACTAAAAAATCTTTCAGCGGTATATTATTCTTTTTAATGCTTCTAATTTTGTAGGGTATTTCAAACTAGAAATTTAAAATGTTAAAACGAGTACCTCATATTATATTATTGTTTTTTGTAACTTTTGGTTATGCCCAAAAAAAAGTGAAAGATTCTACAAAAGTTGAAAATTTAGAGGAAGTGTTAATCACAGCAACAAGAACTGAACGACAGTTGTCTTCCTTGCCTTTGCCAGCTCAAATTGTTTCAAAAAAAGAAATTGAAGCGGTAAATTCGGTTCGGTTAAGCGATATTTTAAATGAACAAACGGGATTAACAACGGTGTCGGATTTTGGTGGAGGTGAAGGAATCCAAATGCAAGGATTAGACTCTCAATATACCTTGATTTTAATCGATGGTGTGCCTTTGGTGGGACGTTCGGCAGGGACTTTAGATTTAAGCAGAATTAGTGTAGGGAACATCAAACAAATAGAGATTGTAAAAGGGGCATCGTCCAGTTTATATGGTAGCGAGGCTTTAGGAGGAGTGATAAATATTATCACCGATACTCCAAAACACGGTTTTAATGGAAACGTAAATTATCGTTATGGAACCTACAATACTCACGATGCAAGTGCTAGTATTGCATATAAAAAAGAAGCGTTTTCGATTGATGGGTTTTTTAATCGTTTTAGCACTTCGGGTTACGATTTATTGGAAGGAGATTTTTTAAATACAGTCGAACCTTTTAGTAATTATACATTCAACTTAAAGTCAACATATGATTTTTCAGATAATACTCATTTGTTAGTCTCTGGAAGGTATTTTACACAAAACCAGGAGTATGTTGCTTCGGAAGAATTAAGTGGAGAAAGTAAAATAAAAGAGTGGAATGCCCATGTAAAACTAACTCATAAATACAGCGAAAAGTGGTCTAGCTATTTTGAATTTTACGCTACTCGTTACAAAGCAGATGAGTTTTTGAATGATAGTGAAGAATTGTTGTTTTCGGAAGGAGACTTTAATCAGTTGTTAATTCGACCAGAAATTAGAGCTACTTATAATCCTACTAAAAAAACTTCATTTATTGGCGGATTGGGCTGGAATCATGAAACCTTAGAACGCACCGATTTTTCAACAAAACCAGAATTTAATTCCCCTTATATTTATTTGCAATACGACGGGAATCCAACCGAAAAAATCAATATCATTTTGGGTGCTCGTTTCGATGCCCATAACGAGTACAAATCGCAATTTAGTCCGAAGGGAGCAATTCGCTACGAAATTAACGACAAAATTTCTGTAAAAGGATCCGTAGGGTATGGATTTAAAGCCCCCGATTTTAGACAATTATATTTCGATTTTACCAATTCGACAGTTGGATATACCGTTTTGGGATATAATCAAGTAACAACTAGTATTCCTGAATTAATCGAAGAAGGTCAGATTTTAAATGTGGTAGTTCCGATTACAGAATTTGAAGATGAATTACGACCAGAAAACTCTGTAAGTTTTAATGTAGGTAGTGTGTATCAGCCTATTTCAGAGTTAAAATTTGAATTGAATATCTTCAGAAATAACATTCAAGATTTAATCGATACGCGTGTAATTGCCAATAAAACGAATGGTCAAAATGTTTTTAGTTTTTATAATATTAATAAGGTTTACACGCAAGGATTGGAGTTCAATGGAACTTGGAAGATTAATAATTATTTAAAATTTTCAGGAGGTTACCAATTACTATTTGCAAGAGATAAAGATGCAGAAGATGCCTTTAAAAATGGAGATGTGTATGCTAGATTAACGCCGAGTTCACCTTCATTTCAGCTTAAAAAAGACGATTATTTTGGATTGTACAATCGATCAAGACATATGGCAAATACTAAAGTGTTTTATACGATTGAAAAATGGAATTTAAACACAAATCTTAGAGCCACTTACCGAAGTAAATACGGATTATTCGATACCAATGCCAACGGATATTTAGACGATTACGATGAATTTGTCAACGGCTATGCAATTTTAGATTGGGCGGTAAACAAGATCGTTTTTAAAAATTATAACTTGGGAATAGGAGTAGATAATTTCCTTGATTTTACAGACACTCAAAATATTACCAGCATTCCAGGGCGTTTATTTTACGTAAAACTTAACATTCAATTTTAATAATAAATAACAAACAAAAAATTATGAAAACAATTAAATTTTTACCCTTATTAGCATTTTTTATTGGATTCACTTCCTGTAGTAGTGATGATGACACAATAATTGCTTTACCAGTTGAATCGGAATTAATTCAGAATTTACACGCACCACAAGAAGGAGGTCAAGGAGAGCCCGTTTATGGGGAATTTGCCAAATTTAATTTTGCAACAGGACAAACTACAACTAGCGAGACCGATTGGGATATTGCCTTACGAGGAACCATTATTTTAATAAATGGAGGAGAAAAAACAGGAATCGATGATGAACCTAACAGAACAGGAAATGGATCGGCATATATTGCAAACGGTACATTGTCTAGTGTAACTTCGGTAGATACTTCAAGGTTAAGAGAAGATGCTGTCAACGCACAAGCAATTCCGACAGGAAGCGGAACAGGATGGTATATTTATGCGGGTGCTCCAACACATTTAATTACTCCAATTGCAGGGAAAATATTGGTTTTTAAAACTCATGACGGCAAATATGCTAAAATGGAAGTCTTAAGTTATTATAAAGATGCTCCTGCAAACCCAGATGCATATGAGGATTTAGATAAATATTACACGTTTAATTATGTATATCAACCAAACGAAGGAGATACTACATTTTAAGTAAACTTAATACGTCATGCCATATCGTGTACGGAATGAGTTATTGGCTGTAAATTTGCAGTATGATTTATTAAATTAAAAAATAAATCTATAAAAGTATTGTGCTAGTTGCCTATGAAAAAGAAACCTAATTTTAAAAAAGAGGATAGCTTTCGTTATCCTCTTTTTGCATTCAATTAAAATTAACTTTTTATTAAGGTATAAAAACTGCATACATTCGGATATTGTAAACCTTAATATCGACACCAAAAAAAATAGAATGAAAAAAATATTTTCCACCTTTTTAATTGCATTTTTAGTAGTAGGATTCAGTTTTGCACAGGCAGATTCCGATTCTCTAAAAACAACAAAAATAGAATCAAAAGCAGGTACTATTGAAGCATCCATATATTTAACGAAAATTGTAAATGATAAAGTTCCTGTAACCATAATTCCAGAACGTTTTAAACAAGATACTGTAATCTACAGATTGCCAAAAGTAATTCCAGGAACTTATGCTATTAGTGACTTCGGAAACTTTATCGACGACTTTAAAGCTTATGATAAAAAAGGAAGAGAACTGGATTTTACCAGAAAAGATGAAAATTCATGGATGATTCCAAATGCAACAAAACTTAGAAAAATCACTTATTTGGTAAATGACACCTTCGATGTGGAAAATACGGAAGGAATTGCAACACCCTTTTCTCCTTCAGGAACCAATATAGAAGAAGATAATTTTCTGTTGAATCTACACGGATTTATTGGTTATTTTGAAGGATTTCAGAACAGCCAATACCAATTAGATATTACTTCCAATCCAAAATTTAACAGTGCTTCTGCATTGCAAATGGTAGGTGAGGAGTTTTCTAAAGACAGTCTAACGGCAACACAGCATTATTATGCACCACGTTATTTTGATATTACGGACAACCCGATGATGTATGGCGATTTTGAAATAGAAGAGTTTCAAGTAGGAAATATTAAAGTATATTTAAGTGTGTATTCACCTAATAAAATTTATAAAGCGATAGATTTTAAAGAGACTATGTTTGAAATGATGAAAGCACAAAAAGCGTATTTGGGTGACATTAATTCGACTGCTCGGTATGATATTTTCTTGTATTTATCTGAAATGAACGAAACTTCACCAAGCGGTTTTGGAGCTTTGGAACACCATACTTCAACCGTGGTCGTAATGCCAGAATCGATGCCAATAGAAGCCTTGAAAAAAAGCATGGTCGATATTGTTTCCCACGAGTTTTTTCATATTGTAACTCCTTTGAGTATTCACTCAGAAGACGTTCATTATTTCGATTATTACGAACCTACTTTCTCAAAACATTTGTGGATGTATGAAGGCGTAACCGAATATTTTGCCACTTTATTTCAGGTAGATCAAGGCTTGGTTTCCGAAGATGATTTTTATAATAAAATAATGAGTAAAATCCAAAATGCTTCGATGTATGATGATACGATGAGCTTTACTGAAATGAGTGAGAATGTTTTAATAAGTCCCTACCAAGAAAATTACGCCAATGTATATGAAAAAGGAGCATTAATAGGAATGTGTCTCGACATATTAATGCGAGAAGAAAGCGATGGGCAACGAGGAATTTTATCTTTAATGAAAGAATTATCTTTAAAATATGGAGAAAATCAACCCTTTGATGATGAAGCGTTATTTACAATCATTGAAGAAATGACCTACCCTTCAATTGGAGAATTTTTTAAGACTTACGTAGTAGGAAGTACACCAATAAATTACAGTTATTATTTTGAAATAGTTGGTTTGGAGTTTTCAGAAGGACAAGTAGAAACCAACTACATCATGAATAATGGAGAGTTGATTTTAGAACCTACTGCAAATGGGACCATTCGGTTTTTAGACTTAGTTTTAGAAAATAGTTTTTGGAAAGAGAACGGAGCATTGCCAAACGATGTGATTTTCGAAATCAACGGAACCAAAGTTACGATGGCAACTGCCGAACAAATCTTCACCGAAGTTTATATGTGGGAACCAGGACCAGAAGTTGAGGTAAAATTACTTCGTGGAGATGAAGAAATTATCATCAAAACCGAATTGACACAATCCTACACCAAAGGAAATGGATTGCAATCTGAAAAATATGCTTCGCCTGTAAAATTAGAAATTCGTGACTCTTGGTTAAAGGGGTAACTAAATTAGTAAAACAAAAAATTCCAAAACATAAAATTAAAAGAGGTTTTTATGTGGTGCCTCCAACCCCGACACTTCGGGGGAACTAGGGACATTTTTTTGTTAAAATATCAGAAAGAATAGTAGGGTATTGAATTACTTTTTCAATAAACACTTTACTTTTCATACGTTTAATAAATTTTTCTAGAAAAACAGCTTTTTGTTTATTACTACATTGATAAGAAAGTTTTAAGTTCCAATCGTTTGCATTTTTAGTGAAATTAGTTTTAAAATAATGATTGTTATGTTGTTGTAGTCTAATTTCAACATTTGGAGTTTCACCCACATAATATTTGTTTAGACTTGAAGAGTGTAGAATATAGATAAAGTGCATAGTTATAAACTTATAGAAACCAAAAAATCCCCAAACAAAGTAAGGGGATATTAATGTGGTGCCTCCAAGAATCGAACTAGGGACACATGGATTTTCAGTCCATTGCTCTACCAACTGAGCTAAGGCACCTGCTTTTAAGCGAGGGCAAATATAAACCTATTTTGGATTGTACAAAACAATTAATTAAAAAATATTTAATTAAGATGGATTTAATATTCACTTAACAAGATGATATGATTTCAATTTGTATTTTTGGATTCTTAAGTTAATCTATGAATTTAATAATAGACGTTGGAAATACCAATATTAAACTAGCTGTTTTTGATGAAAATGAGATAGTTGTAAAAAAAATCACATTTAAAAATGAATTTATTAAGGTTTTGGAAGAAATTTCAAAGGATTATATTTCAATAAAAGATGTGATAGTTTCTTCGGTTGGAAATTTTTCAGAAGATGAACTTTTAATAATTAATAAGAGGTACAATTTGTTTGTGTTGACAGATAAAGCTAAGATTCCTTTTAAAAATAAATATGCAACCCCCAAAACTTTAGGAGTAGACAGGATTGCCTTAGTTGCTTCAGCATCGTTTCAGTATCCTAATAAAAATGTATTGATTATTGATGTTGGAAGTTGTATTACTTATGATTTTTTATCATCAGAAAACAATTATTTAGGTGGAGCCATATCCCCAGGAATAGATTTTCGTTATAAATCGTTACATGATTTTACCGATAAATTACCTTTATTAACACCAGAAATTCCTTCAAAATTAATTGGAAATTCAACAGAATTCTCGATACATATTGGTGTAATACAGAGTGTTGTGTTAGAAATTGACGGATATATATCATTGTATAAGGAAAGATATAAAGAATTAACAATAATTTTAACAGGAGGAGGTGTTCATTACTTGGTAGATAGCTTAAAAAATGACATCTTTGCGAACTCTAATTTTTTATTAGAAGGATTAAACTACTTATTAGAAAAAAATAATAAATGTTAAAACAAATTATTTTTGCTGTAATGCTGCTTTTGTCGGGTATTATATTAGCCCAAAACGGTACTACTTCACCTTATTCGTATTTTGGTGTAGGTGAGTTAAAATTTAAAGGAACTGCAGAAAATAGAGCAATGGGAGGCATGAGTGTCTATTCAGATAGTATTCATCTTAACCTGCAAAATCCAGCAGGAGTTGCAAAATTAAAACTTGTAAATTTTACTTTAGGTGCAAGTTATAAATATGTAAACCAGGAAACAGAAATCACTTCAACAAGTGCAACATCAACAACATTGGATTATGTTGCCATAGGAATACCAATGGGTAAGTTTGGTGCAAGTTTTGGAATTTTACCCTTTACTACAGTAGGTTATAAATTAGAATCTGATATAGATGGTGAAAGATCAAGATATACAGGGACTGGAGGAATGAATAAAGTTTTCCTTGCATTAGCATACAGTTTTACTCCTGATTTTAGTTTCGGAATTGATGCAAACTACAACTTCGGAAATGTAGAAAGAGAAATAATAACCTCTGAAGAAGATATACAATTAGGAACAAGAGAATTTACTAAATCTAATTTATTAGGATTTAGTTTTACTTTTGGTGCTGAATACAAGAAAAGCATTAACGATTATTTAGAATTTACCGCTTCAACAACCTATTCTCCTGCTACTAGCTTTACAGTAAAGCATGAAAGAGAGTTGTCAAGTGTTATAATTGCTCCTACAGGATTTAGTGTCGTAGATACAAGAGAAATTACTCTAGAAAATTTAGATGTTAAATTCCCCTCACAACTTACCTTAGGAGCTGGTATTGGTAGTCCAAAAGAATGGTTTGTTGGGATTCAATACACAAATTTAAAAACTAGCAATTTTAATGATCCAGCTTTAAATGTAAGTACTGTAGAATTTATTGATGCAAATAAATTTAGAGTAGGAGGTTTTTTCGTTCCTAACTACAATTCCTTAACAAGTTACTGGCATAGAGTAGTTTATAGGGCTGGGGCGCGATATGAAAATAATGGAATTAATGTTAGAGGAGAAGATATAAACGAGTTTGGCATATCTTTTGGGGTTGGATTACCAGTAGGAAGATTATTTTCTAATATTAATATTGGTTTTGAACTTGGTTCTAGAGGAACAACTAATAATGGTTTAGTAAAAGAAAACTTCTTTAATACATTCTTAAGCTTATCACTTAATGATAGGTGGTTTGAGAAAAGATATATAGATTAATTAATAAATTGAATACCATGAAAATGAAAATGACTTTATTAATAGCATTAATTGTTATTGGTTTTGGTAGTAAACTAACAGCACAAGTACCTAACAATTGTTACGAGACTTTGTCGTTGTTTGTAGAACCCGCTAAAGCAAAAAATTACGAAGGTGCTTTGCCTAATTATGACAAAGTAATTACAGAATGCCCGAAATTTAGTTTAGCCACCTACCAATATGGAACTAAAATGTTTAAGTATTTTGTAAAAAAGGGAGATAAATCTAAAGTTGATGATCTAATAAAATCTTACGAAGATAGAATGGCATATTTTCCAACTAAAACAAAAAAAGGAAAAACATTAGCTTCTATTGCCCAAGTTAAGTACAGTAATAAAATTGGAACTAAAATGCAGCAGTTTTTAGCATTTGATAATGCTTTTAAAGTGGATGCTGAAACATTTACAAGTCCAAAAAGTTTATATACCTATTTTTCGTTAGCAGTAGATCTATATGGAACTGGGGAAAAATCAATTGAAGATGTTTTCGATTTGTATGAAATAGTATATTTAAAAATTGAAAACGAAAAAATTTATTTAGCAACAAAAGCAACTGCTCTAAATGAGAAAAAAGATGCGGGAGAAAAATTATCAACCAAAGATGCTAAACATTTAAAAAGTTTTGAAACTAATCTTACGGCTTACGGGAAAGTAACAGGAAGTCTGGAAGGTAAATTAGGGAATCTTGCAAATTGTGAAAACTTAATACCTTTATATAATAAAGATTTTGAAGCTAGAAAACATGATATTAAATGGGTAAAAAAAGCTGCTAGTAGAATTTCAGCTAAAGAATGTACAGAAGACCCTCTTTTTATTAAATTAGTAAAACAATTAGATGCACTTGATCCAACTTCTGAATCTAAATTATATCTAAGTCAGTTAGAAAAAAACAAAGGAAATATTTCTAAGTCTATTGCTTATTTAGAAGAATCTTGTAATATGCAAGATGATGCTTTCAAGAAAGCAAGACTGTATTACAGAATTGCTGAAATGAAAAGAAAACAAGGAAGTTTAAGTTCTGCAAGATCGTATTACAATAAAGCACTTAAAAATAATCCATCTTTTGGAACATGTTATTTAAGAATTGCTACTATGTATTCTAATAGTTCTAATAAATGTGGAGCAACTGTATTTGAAAAAAGAGCAATCAATTGGCTCGCTGCAAATATGGCAGATAAAGCAGCAAGAGTAGATGCGTCAATTGCTTCAAAAGCTAGAGCAGCAGCAAAAAATTACAGATTAAGAGCACCTTCAAAAAGCGATATCTTTTCAGAAGGTATGGCTGGAAAAACAGTAAGCTTTAATTGCTGGGTTGGCGGGAGTGTAAAAGTTCCGAATCTATAAGAAATTAATAAGAAATATGACCTTATTTAAACATAAGCTAAAAAGCGTAATGGTAATACTATTTGCCATTACGCTTTTTGCTTGTGAAGGTACTTACAAGAAGGTTCAAAAAATGAACATGAAAGATGAACAACCTGCTGCCGTTGGAAAAAATATTAATTTAAAATATATAGATTCTGGAAAAGTAAGCGTTAATTTATTAGCACCAGTTTTAAAAGATTACTCCAATTTTAAATTTCCCTATCAAGAATTTCCAGAAGGAATAATTTTGTATTTTTGGGAGGATGGTAAAAAAAGCACAGTAGTTTCAGATTATGCTGTGAAATACGAAATTACAGGATTGGTAGATTTACGAAAAAACGTAAAAATAACCACCAGTGATAGCACCGTAGTTAATGCAAATCAATTGTATTGGGATCAAAAAAACAAATGGATTTTCACCAATCAACCATACCAAATTAAGTTTGCAGACGGATCGTATAACGATGGAGAGCAATTTGATTCCAGTCAAGATTTCACAACATTCATTTCAAGAAAAAATCAAGGAGTACAATTAATTGATAAAACCGAAACCACCAATGGGAACTAAATTATACCTAATTTTTGAATACCTCTATTTAGTAATGGCAGCCTTATCTGTTTATGTTGTGGCCACTTCTTGGTCAAACGATAGAAACAGAGCTTATTTATTTGCATTCTTTGCGGTTGTTGCTGTTTTTATGTTTTTCTTTAAACGAAATTTCAGAAAAAAAATGAATGCTCAAAATCAAAAAGACTAGTTTGTTGAATAAGTAAATCTGCAAAATTGCCATTCAAAAATTAAATACACTATTTTTGTTATAATAACTTATTAATTTCAATGGATTATAGCACTATTATGATTTTGAGTATGTTGATACTTTCTGCCTTTTTTTCAGGGATGGAAATTGCCTACGTATCCTCCAACAAAGTACATATTGCAATTGAAAAAAAACAAGAAGGATTCCTGTCTAAAATACTCCAGAAAATAACCAAACGACCTTCAAAGTTTATCGCTACCATGTTAATTGGTAACAATATCGCCTTAGTGATTTATGGATTTTTTATGGGCGATTTACTAATGGGTTATATTGATAATATTGAGTTTATTGGACGGGATGGATTTTTAGCTATTTTACTTCAAACCATCATTTCTACGTTGGTTATCTTACTTACAGCCGAATTTTTGCCCAAAGTATTTTTTCAAATTTATGCAAATAGTTTGGTGAAGATTTTCGCTTTACCTTCCTATATATTTTATATTCTTTTCTCAATAATTTCAGAATTTGTTATTTGGATTTCAGATAAAGTCTTAAAGTTATTATTTAAAACCGAAGGAGATACGGTGCAATTAAGTTTCAGTAAAATTGAATTAGGAAATTACATTTCGGAGCAAATGGAAACCGTAAAAACTAAAGATGAGGTAGATAGTGAAATCCAAATTTTTCAAAATGCTTTAGATTTTTCAGATGTAAAATCAAGAGAAGTATTAATACCTAGAACTGAAGTTGTTGCTGTTTCAATTGACACTTCCCCAAAAGAATTGGGAGAATTATTTATAAAAACAGGACTTTCAAAAATATTGGTTTTCAAAGAAAATATAGATGATATTTTGGGTTATGTACATTCGTTTGAGCTGTTTAAAAAACCAACTACTATAAAAAGTATTTTAATACCTGTAATTTTTGTTCCAGAAACAGTATTAATTAAAGATGTGCTTAAAATTCTTACAAAAAAACGAAAAAGTATAGCAGTAGTAATTGATGAGTACGGTGGGACTTCTGGAATTTTAACTGTTGAAGATATAATTGAAGAGCTTTTTGGCGAAATAGAAGACGAACACGACACCCTATTGTTAACTGAAAAAGTCGTTGCCAAAGGACACTATATTTTTTCAACCCGATTAGAAGTAGATTACTTGAATGAAACCTATAAACTTAACTTTCCGGAAAATGAAAATTACGAAACTTTAGGTGGAATGATAGTGAGTTTTACAGAAGAAATCCCAACAAAAGACGAAGTCATAAAAATGCAGGATTTTACATTTCATATTTTAGAAGTCTCAGAAACCAAAATCGAACTTGTAGAAGTAAAATATACTCCTAAAGATTAGATTTTTAAGATTTCACTCAATTTTTCAAATTAACCTTTTTATTAAGCTAAGAAAATAGTATTTTCGCCCACTGAAATAATTAAAACCAAGCCTTTAAAAAAGCTAAGTATTAATTTATTTTTAACCAAAAACAAAGACTAACAAAACCTTTTTTAAAAATAGTAATTTTTCAAAAAAGCATAAATAAGTATAACAAATGGCAATTTTAAATAATATTAGAAAAAACGGTATTTTCTTAATCATCATCATCGCATTAGCACTTTTTGCGTTTATATTAAGTGGTGTTTTAGGCAGCGGTAATTCTCCGAAAGGCGAAAGCATTGTAGCAACTATTAATGGTGTTGAGCTTCCTCGTGAGGAGTTTATGAAAAAAGTTGAAGTAATGCAACGTAACCTTGGAGGTAGAAGTTCTTCTACACAAGCAATGAATAATGTTTGGAATAACGAATTGCGGCGAGTATTGTTAAGTGAACAATATGAAGCATTAGGTTTAAGTGCAGAAAGAGCACAAATAAACAACTCTTTAAGTACAACATTGGCAGCTAACCCAACATTTCAGAACGAGATTGGTGAATTTAGTGAACTTAAAATGCAAGAATATATTGCTAGTGTTAAAGCACAAGCAGATGCAGGAAACTCACAGGCCTATCAAGCTTGGTTAGATTTTGAAGTTAGTATGTCTAATTCAGCTTTAGAAAATAATTATTTCAATTTAATTAAAGGCGGATTAATTACTACATTGGCTGAAGGTGAACAAGAATACCATTTTCAAAACGATAATATTAATATTGAGTTTGTTCATGTTCCTTATACTAAAATTGCAGACGAGGATGTAACTATTTCAGATGCTGATATTGAAGCGTATGTTAGAGCACATTCTAAAGAATACGAAGTAGCTCCTCAAGTAGATATTCAATATGTAACTTTTTTAGAAGATCCTTCAACTGAAGATATTGAAAATGCAAAAATAGAAATCGCTAAACTTTCTAACGATTTTGCTGCTACAACTGATATTTCAGAATTTGTAAATGCGAATTCAGAAATTTCATTTCAAGACAACTGGCTAATGAAAGCCAATTTACCTGCTGAAATTGCAGATACTTTAATGAATATTGAAGTTAATAAAATTTACGGTCCATATAAAGATGCTAGTACATTTAACCTTGCGAGAGTTTATGAAACTAGACAAATGGCAGATTCTGCAAAAGCAAGACATATACTTGTAAGATTTGCAGGTTTACAAACAGCGCCACAAGATGTAGTTAGAACTAAAGAAGATGCTAAGAAATTAGCTGATAGTCTTTTAAATGTTGTTAATAGAGATGCTAGTAAATTTGAGGCTTTGGCAGCAGATTTTTCTGAGGATCTTTCTAATAAAGATAAAGGAGGAGATTTAGGGTATTTTACGCCAGGAAGAATGGTGCAAACATTTGACGACTTTGTTTTTGATAACAAGACAGGAGATATGGGAGTTGTTGAAACAAACTTCGGTTTCCACGTAATTTCTATCGATGATCAAAAAAACATTCAAAAAGCAGTTAAAATTGCTTTAATATTAAAAAAGATTCAACCTTCAGAAGAAACAATCAACGAAGTGTTTTCAAAAGCAACCAAATTTGAGATTACATCTAAAGACGGTGATTTTTCAGAGTTAGCAAAAGAAGCTGATTTGGCATTAAAACCAGTAAACAAAATTGGTGAGTTAGATGCAAATATTCCTGGAATAGGTGAAAACAGAAGTATTGTTACTTGGGCTTTTAATGAAGATACTAATATAGGTGATGTTAATAGAATTAATATTAACAACGGTTATGTTATAGTACAACTTACACGTAGAAATCCTAAAGGGTTAATGAGTATTGCTGAAGCTTCGGCAAAAGTATCACCAATTTTACGTAATGAAAAGAAAGCAGCGAAGATACGTGAGTCTATTTCTAGTGCAGATATCAATGAAGTTGCATCAAGTCAAAACGTAACAGTAAAAACTGCAAATGCTATTAATATGGCAAACCCAACAATTGCTGGAGTAGGCACAGAGCCTAAAATAGTAGGTGCTGCATTCGGGTTAAAAGCTGGTGAAACATCAGGTTTAATATACGGTGAAAAAGGAGTGTTTATGGTAAGAGTGTTGGCTGTGAATGTTGCACCAGATATTCAGGAATATGCTTCTTATGTAAATCAATTAAATGCCAAAACAGCTCCGTCAGTTAATGTAAATGCTTTCAATGCAATTAAAAATGCAGCAACTATTGAAGATAATAGAGCTTCATTTTATTAATATAAACAAGGAGTAAAATTTAAAGTCCGATTTCAAAATCTTGAAATCGGACTTTTTTTTATAATATCATTTCCTGAAAAGAAAGAATGGTTTTAAATCCTTTTTTCTTGAAATACTCCCAATTTGATTTGTCGCCAGTGGCTAAAATAAAATCTCCACCCCAAGCTCCTAAGCTTTTTATACTTCCTTGGTAGTCGTTAAATAAAAGCTCTTTAATGGTTTTTTTATTTATAATTTCTGAAATGACTTGTTCGTGTTCGCTAATTAGTTTTTCAAACTGAGAAAGGTTTTTGCAAATTGTAAACTTTATAGTTAATAGACTAATTTTACTTTTTAAACCTGAGTTCTTCTTCTTTTGTAAATTATAATAATTAATAGCATCGCTACTGCTTTGTTTTTTATTTAAGTGAACAAAAAATAGTTGTTCTGTAAAATTCCAATTTAAATTTATTTCACCAATTAATGGTTTGTTGTTTATGTGTGAATACAATATAGGCTTGTTGTTTTGTGCAGCTGCAATGTCATAACCACTACCTCCAAATGTATTTTCTAAAAGAGTAAAAGCATTAATATTTGCCCAAGAAGCAATATTGTTAATTAATGTAGAAGAGCTTCCTAAGCCCCAGTTTCTAGGAAAATCTAATTTTGTTGTTATAAGAAATCCCGATTCTTTTTTAAATAAAGTAGCATTTAGTTTTTGTGCATTTTTTAATATTGAAATCAACCGAGTTTCTTCTTCATTATAAACAGGATCAGCAGTTTTTAAAAGTGAAGTAATTTGAGGTTTTTCAATTAAAACCTCATGAATAGGAAACGTAAAATCCAGCCAAGTTTTTCCGTTAACATCAATGCCTTTCCAAATAATTTTAGGCTCATCAATGGGTTCAACTTCTAGTGATTGTCCAAATTTAGTAGGTAATGCCAATGCTTTCGCACCGTCAAGCACCACATATTCTCCTGTGATTAATAATTTGCCGTTGCTATAAAATTTAGGGTTCAAAATTAGTTACGAAGTTTAGTTACAAAGTTTACTACGTCGCTGTGTGAAATTGTATGTTCTTCAAAATGCGTTATCGTTTTCTTAATTTCAGAAGGAGTAGCATTTAGGTGAATTAATATATTTTTTAAATGCATTTTCATATGTCCTTTCTGGATTCCGGTGGTTGTTAAGGCACGCAATGCTGCAAAATTTTGAGCCAATCCTGCAACAGCAATTATTTGCATTAGTTCTTTAGCTGAAGGGTTTTGTAAAATTGAAAGCCCTAGTTTTGCTAAGGGATGTAAGCCTGTCATTCCGCCAACGGTACCTAAAGCTATTGGAATTTCAATAGAATAAGTGAATATTCCATCTTCAAGAGAAGCATTGGTTATGCTTTTATAATGTCCACTTTTTGAAGCATAAGCGTGTACTCCAGCTTCAACAGATCTAAAATCGTTTCCAGTTGCTATAACTACAGCATCAATCCCATTCATAATTCCTTTATTATGAGTAACGGCTCTGCGAATTTCGGTATTGGCAATAGCGATGGCTCTTATAAATTTTTCAGCAAACACTTTTCCGTCCACGCCTTCTGCAGTTAATTGTTCAACAGAACATTGGACTTGTGCTTTAACCAAACATTCGGGGACATAGTTAGAGAGTATGCTAATTACTACTTCAGGAATCGAATTGTTACCTGTAAAAGAAGCATGTTTTTTGGCCTCAAATTCAAATGTTTTGGCAATGGATTCTAAACAGGTGTTTATAAAGTTCGCACCCATTGCATCGTTGGTTTCAAAGGTGCAGTGTAGTTGATAATAGCCTTCCAAAGCTTTGGTCGAATTTTTTAAAATGATGTCTAATAGTCCGCCACCACGTTTTTTCATATTTGCTTCTATTCCAGAAATACTTGCAAATAATTTCGGTTTTATTTCTTTAAAAAACGATTGAATAGCTGTGTCATTTCCGTAGTAATTAATATGAACTTGTCCGTTTTTTGTAGTTGAAATCACTTCCGAAGTAAAACCACCTTTCTTTAACCAAAATTTCGCAGAGTAACTAGCAGCAGCTACTATAGAGCTTTCTTCAATTACCATTGGAATGGTGTAAGACTTATTGTTTATTAAAAAATTTGGTGCAATTGCAAAAGGCAAATAATAATTACTAATAGTGTTTTCAATAAAACCATCGTGCAATTTTTGAAGCTCTTTGTCATCGTTCCAATATTGATGAAGTGTTTTAATTATATCGGGATGGTTGTCCAAATGTGTAGCTACCAGCCATTTTATTTTTTCTTCCTTGGACTTTTTAGAAAACCCAGTAATTAACTCCGTCATAGTAGAATAGATTAAAAAACAAATATAGTATTTAAAATCATCCCGATTATTGATTTATGAATTCAATAAGCTGCTTTTTAACAGAAAAAAACACGGTAAATTCGTTAAAATTTAGTAAACTTGGCATATCAAAAAATATAAAGCTTTGTATAAAATACTTCCCAAAAGTTTATTGCTTCTTTTTATAGTTGCATTTTCATCACTTTCTGCTCAAAATAAATCGATTACCTTAGAAGAAATAACTGGTGGTGCCTTTAGAACTGAATACTTAGGCTCATTGAAATCGTTGAAAAACGGTAAAGAATATATTGTTCAGAATTACGATAAAACTCAAAGAGCTTCTACTATAGACGTGTATGATTATAAAAAAGGAACTAAAATTAGAACAATTGTTAACTCTAAGAATTTAGCAGGAATAGACTATATTATTTCGTATAAATTTAGCGAAGACGAAAGTAAATTATTATTGGCTACGAAACTAAAACAGATATACCGTCATTCTTCTGTTGGGACTTATTATGTGTATGATATTAATACGAAAGAACTAAATATTTTAACCGAAAACAATGTTCAAGAACCAACTTTTAATAACGACGGAACCAAAGTTGCTTATGGTTTTGAAAACAACTTATATATTAAAAATTTAGTTTCTGGAGATACTAAGCAAATCACTTCCGATGGAAAAAAGAATAGCATCATCAACGGAATTACCGATTGGGTTTATGAAGAAGAATTTGCCTTTGTAAGAGCATTCGATTGGAATAAAACGGGCGATAAAATTGCCTACATTCGTTTTGATGAAACCAATGTTCCCGAATATTCTATGGATATTATGGGCGAAGATTTATACCCAACACAACAAGTTTTTAAATACCCAAAAGCAGGTGAAAATAATGCTGAAGTGTCTTTATGGATGTACGATGTTGCTTCAAATAAAACATCGAAAGTTGATTTTTCAAGTTTTGAAAATTATTATATTCCTAGAATTATGTGGACTCAGGATGCTACCTTATTAAGTGTTCAGTTAATGAATCGACATCAAAATGTGCTGGATTTGATTCTGGTGGATGCTTCAAAAAACAATGCGACAACCTTGCTTCACAAAGAAACAGATGACGCTTATGTAGATGTAAAAGACGATCTCACCTTTTTAAACAACAACAGTTTTATCTGGACTAGTGAAAAAAGTGGATGGAATCATTTATACCATTATAGTAAAGATGGTAAAACTGAAAAGCAACTTACAAAAGGAGATTGGGAAGTAACCAATTATTATGGTTTTGACCCGAATTCGGCAATGATTTATTTTCAATCTACCGAAAACGGAAGTATTAATAGAGATGTTTATACCATTTCAATTCAAGGAACCAATAAAATAAGATTAACAAAGAAAACAGGAACCAACGCAGCCGATTTTAGTGCTGATTTTTCCTATTTCATAAACACTTTTTCTAGTGCAACAACACCTTATGTTTTTACTTTAAACGAAGCGAAAACAGGAAATGCAGTTAGAGAGGTTAAAAACAATTCAGCATTAATCAATAAGTTGAAAGAGTATAAAATGTCTCCAAAGAAATATTCAACTATTTCTATTAATGGGAATGAATTAAATATGTACACTATTAAACCTTTGGATTTTGATGAGAATAAAGAATATCCATTATTTATGTACCAATATTCTGGGCCAGGCTCACAAACTGTAGCAAACAAATGGAATGGCGGAAACGATTACTGGCATCAAATGTTAGCACAAGAAGGGTATATTGTAGTTTGTGTTGACGGAAGAGGAACAGGATATAAAGGCAGCGATTTTAAAAAGGTTACGCAATTAGAATTAGGAAAATACGAAGTGGAAGATCAAATTGCAGTAGCAAAAAAAATGGGCGATTTATCATACATTGACGCAAACAGAATTGGAATTTGGGGTTGGAGCTACGGAGGTTTTATGTCGTCTAATTGTCTATTTCAAGCCAGCGATACATTCTCGATGGCAATAGCAGTAGCACCTGTTAGTAGTTGGCGTTTTTACGATACTATTTATACAGAACGCTATATGCATACCCCGCAAGAAAACGCTTCGGGATATGATAATAACTCACCAATAACTTATGCAAATCAGTTAAAAGGCGATTTTTTATTGGTACACGGTGGAGCAGACGATAATGTACATTTACAAAATACCTTACGACTTTCGGAAGCATTAATACAAGCAAATAAACAATTTGATTGGGCAATTTATCCAGACAAAAATCACGGGATTTACGGCGGAAAAACTCGCTTGCATTTATATACAAAAATGACGAATTTTATTCGTGAAAATTTAGGGAAACCAACGGTGAAAATAGAAGTATTAAGAGATTAATTGAATATGAAAATAACGTTTCAGACAAAAGAAGAGAGCAATCAAAAACAATTAGAAGAATTTCTAAGTCTATCTGGAGCAGAACGAATTAGTCGATTTTTAAATTTAATGGAGCAAGTAAGTAGGTTTCCAACAAAATATAAAAAAGAGAAAAAAGATAATTTTATTATACGTTTGTATAAGTATGAAGACTTGGGAAAATAGTATTAATGAATTTGTTAAGTTAGCCGGTCAATATAAAGTAAGAATGATTTTAGTTGGTGGTGCAGCTGTAAATTTTTATGGATATCAAAGACACTCAGCAGATGTAGATTTTTGGATTGAGACAACCAAAGAAAATTTAGATAAATTAATTATTGTTTTTAATGAAATGGGATATGAAATAAATTCATTTCCAAAAGAAGTAGAACAGCAACAGCAAAATATATCGATAAAATTTTCACCTGCTGAAATGGATTTAGAATTAATAACAAAGTTTTCAATAAATAAAACTTTTGATGAAGCTTATAAAGAAAGTGAAGAAGTTGAAATACAGGGATTGAGTTTTATGAAATGGAGAGTACTTTCTTATGAAGATTTAATTACAAGTAAAGTAAAAGCAAATAGACCAAAAGATTTACTTGATATTCAACAATTAATAAAAATAAAAAATAACCAATAAACAATAATTTATATGTCAACAACTACACAATTACCACATCACAGAGAATTATTTGGACATCCAATAGGTCTGTTTGTATTATTCTTCACTGAAATGTGGGAACGTTTTTCTTATTATGGAATGCGAGCAATTTTAGTGCTTTATTTAGTTGGTTTAACAACCGCAGAAAATCCAGGATTAGGTTGGACAAAAGGAGAGGCATTGGCACTTTACGGCTGGTACACAATGATGGTTTATGTAATGTCGATCCCTGGAGGAATTATAGCAGATAAACTTTTAGGTCAGAAAAAATCGGTTTTAGTTGGAGGTGTTTTACTTCTTTTTGGGCATAGTATTTTAGCTGTAGAAGAAATGTGGGCGTTTTACACAGGACTCGTATTAATTGTTTGTGGTGTTGGAATGTTAAAGCCAAATATCTCAACAATGGTAGGAGGTTTGTATAAAAAAGGAGACATTAGAAGAGACAAAGGATTTACAATATTTTATATCGGAATTAACGTAGGAGCATTCCTTTCAAGTTTAATTGTTGGTTATGTTGGAGAAGTTTACGGTTGGCATTATGGTTTCGGTTTAGCTGGAATAGGAATGGCACTTGGAATTATTCAATACGTAGCAGGTCAAAAATATTTAAAGGATGTCGGTAATTTTTTAGGCGCTTCACAAAATGAAGAAGAAAAAGCATTACTAAATAAACCTCTTACTAAAATTGAAAAAGATAGAGTTATCGTTTTATTAATTTCATTTTTAATAGTAATTGTGTTCTGGGGAGCTTTTGAACAAGCTGGTGGATTATTGAATATTTATACTATGGAAAAAACCAATAGAGTGCTTATGGGTTGGGAAATTCCAGCATCTTGGTTTCAGTCTTTAAATGCGATGTTTATTATTTTCTTAGGAACTGCGGTTGCTGCATTTTGGGCAAATAGAAAATTAAAAGGAAAGTTATCTACTTCACTTTTTAAAATGATTTTAGGATTAATTATAATGGGAACTGGATTCTTCTTTATGACAGGAGCAACAGCTCAGTTTGAAGCTACAGGAAGCTCAGCAATGTATTGGTTAGTATTGGCTTATTTATTTCATACAATTGGTGAACTATGTTTATCGCCAGTTGCATTGTCCTTTATTACAAAATTAGCTCCAGTAAAATACGCCTCCATAATGATGGGTGTTTATTTTGCAATGACAGGTTTCGGAAGTAAACTAGCAGGATTATTAGGAGAATGGTCTGAAAGTCTTGGGGAGTACACCATATTTACAGGGATTGCGATTTTTTGTGTTATTTTGGGAGGATTAGTTCTTCTAATCAGGCCTAAACTAGAAGTATTTACTCACGGTGTTGAAGACAACGAAGTGGAAATGCACGAAGCTGAAGGTTTCGATTTAGCAGAAGAAAAATAAAAAAACAAAACCTCATAAACATAATGTATATGAGGTTTCTTAATTAATATAAATTTTAAATTAAAATTACATGAGTTTAGCGAAGTATAAGTTTGAAGGAACTGAACTGAATAACCAGTTATTAATGGGACATCCTTCTGGGTTGTTTATTCTGTTTTTTACTGAAATGTGGGAACGTTTTTCTTATTATGGAATGCGAGCACTTTTAGTATTATTTTTAACTTCAGCTATATTAGATGGAGGTTGGGCTTGGAGCAGAGAAGAGGCAATGGGATTATATGGAACCTACACAATGCTAGTTTATTTCACCCCAATAATTGGAGGAATTTTAGCAGACAGATTATTAGGTTATCGGACTGCCGTTGCGATTGGCGCATTAATTATGACTTTAGGTCATGCGTCTATGGCTTTTGACACACCTTGGAGTCTATATGTTGGAATAGGGCTTTTAATTGCAGGTAATGGTTTGTTTAAGCCGAATATTACATCGATCATTAATGGAGTTTATAAAAATGCCCAAGAAAAAAAAGATGGTGCTTTTACCATTTTTTATATGGGTGTAAATGCAGGAGCGTTTTTAGGAATTATGCTTTGTGGTTATATTGGAGAAACTAAAGGATGGCATTTTGGCTTTGGATTGGCTGGAATATTTATGTTCTTAGGAATGTTACAATTCTGGTTTTCTCAAAAGATATTTGGTAATGTTGGTTTATCTCCTTCAAAAACAGTTGATTTATCTGATGCGATAACTGCTGAGGATAAAATTGAAAATAACGAAGTAGTAGTTTCAGATAATGTTCAAAGAGATCGTTATATTGTAGTTGGTATTTTAGCAATATTTACCGTTTTCTTTTGGGCAGCTTTTGAACAAGCCGGTGGTTCTATGACCATTTTTGCAAAGGATTATACCAATCGAGTACTAGAAGGTAGTTCTGCTAATGTTTTTAGAATTGCTAATACATTACTTACTATAGTTCCTTTAGCAATTATCACTTATGTGTTGCTTCAATTATTTAAGATTACTTTTAAAAAGTATGCATTATCAAATACCTTCTTAGGTATTAGTTTTGTTATTATTTGGTATATAGTAATTACCATGTTAACAGAGCAGTTTAGTCAAGATTCTACAGAGATTCCAGCTTCTTGGTTTGGAATTTTAAATTCATTTTATATTATTGCTTTTGCTCCGTTATTTTCTAAAATATGGGAGAGTAAATTCAATCCGCCAGCTACCGTTAAATTCGGGATAGGTTTGATTTTGTTAGGCTTAGGTTTCGGTGTTTTAGCGTATGGCTCTGCAAGCATTCCTCAAGGGGCACAGACTGCCTCTGTGAGTATTATTTGGTTGATTTTAGCATACTTATTACATACTTTAGGAGAACTTAGTTTATCGCCAGTTGGTCTGTCATATGTTTCAAAATTGGTTCCAGCCAAAAAAATTGCGATGATGTTTGGACTTTGGTATATTGCAGTTGGTATGGGGAATAAACTAGCAGGTTCTATGGGAGGAATGATTGATTCAATTACTGCGGAATATTCTATGAGTACTTTCTTTTTAATATTTACATTTATACCTATTATCGCGGGACTAATTGTAATGGGATTAACTCCTGTGGTTAAAAAATTAATGCACGGAGTAAAGTAATTATTTTACAAACGGCATAAACAGCAATAAACGCTCCTTTAGGAGCGTTTTTTTAAAAGAATTAAATACATATATAATGAAAAAAATAGTACTTATCGCATTTGTTTTAATAGGAATTACTAAACTTAATGCACAAGATAAAATCCAATGGATGTCAATGAATGAAGCCTTAGCAGCTCAAAAAGAAACTCCTAAAAAAATATTCATGGATGTTTATACCGATTGGTGTGGACCTTGTAAATTACTGGATAAAAACACTTTTCAGAATAATACAGTAGCAAAATTTGTAAATGATAATTACTATGCTGTAAAGTTTAATGCTGAAGGTACTGAAGAAATCACCTACCAAGATTTCACCTATACCAATCCAAATCATAAGGCTGGAAGAAAAGGTAGAAACTCACAACATTTGTTGGCTAATGCTTTAAAGATAACAGGTTATCCTACCATCGTTTTCTTTGACGAAAAAGGGGAGTTAATCCAACCAGTTGTGGGTTATAAAACACCAGCACAAATTGAAATCTATTTAAAAATGATTACCAACGATGATTATTTAAAACTAACAACTGGTGAAGCTTGGCAGAAATACCAAGAAAATTTTAAAGGTACATTTTAAATAAAATTCCATACTTCAAGTCCCAAATTCCAAAAGGATGTCATTGGAATTTGTGATTTTATTTTTGTAATTTAAATACATACGCTCCCTCTTTTCCAGTATAGTGAAAAGGGAGCTTTTTTTCTTTACAAGTTTGTTGCCAACGCTTTACATACGAGGTGTAATTATTTCCATCTGCAATAATTAATTTGGGTTGAAGGCTGTCAATTAAGCGTTCTAAATTTACTTTCGGACTTAAAGATAAAAGCACCATATCGATGTTTCTGTTTTTTGGATAAACTCCCAAGCTATCTAAAATTAAAATGTTTTTATCATTATAAGAAACTACTTGAGGTAGCTTTTTTTCTGAATAATCATCAATTCCATTAGCAACTCGATACCCTTTTAAAGGATAGCTTTCTTTATAATTTTTAGAAGTATCGCTTTTGAATAATTGAAGTTTTGACCCATTTTTATACCCGATTAAAGTCTGTCTGCTTTTCTGAAATATAATGAGTTGGTTTTCAGCATTAGAATAGTTATCAAAAATAAAAATACCAATTAAAATAACAAGACTAGCCAAACTGTAAAGGATGTATTTCGGTTTTTTATTCTTCCAAATTAATAAGGTAAAAATGATAAATACATAGCTAAAAATTGCCTTTTCTGAACTAAAATGAATGTCCTGTATTAAAAATGATTCCTGATTGGCAATCCAATTTACAAACCAATTTAAACCTTTTATAATATAGTTATAAGCAATA
Organism: Flavobacteriaceae bacterium; assembly: GCA_021648265.1. Lineage (GTDB taxonomy): Bacteria > Bacteroidota > Bacteroidia > Flavobacteriales > Flavobacteriaceae > Marifrigoribacter. The sequence continues at coordinate 71,373 of JAKITD010000002.1, forward strand.
GCAATCCAATCTGGTAGTGCATTTAACAACGCTAGAGTAATCACAAATATTCCGAAGCCTAATACAATTCCTAAAAAAGGAAGAATCACAATATTAGTAAGAAAAAACAATCCAGGAAACTGATGAAAATAAAATAAGCTCAGTGGGATAATTCCAATTTGAGCTGCAATGGTTACGGTGAGAATTCCCCAGCCTTTTTTTAGGAAATAGTTAGTTGGATAATACATTCTGTTTAGCATTGGGAGTATCCAAAGTATAAAGAAAACAGCCAAATAACTTAGTTGAAATCCAACATGAAACAACCACATAGGATTCACTAATAAAAGCACAAAATAAGAAAGGAACATCGTGTTAATCGAGTTGGTGTCACGATTGATCATCTTCGCAAAAGCAAAAAACGAAAACATAGTTACTGCTCTAAGCACCGATGGAGATAAACCTGTTATAAACGCAAAACCCCAAAGGCAAATAACAATCATAATAGGAATAATGATTTTTCCTTTTTTGAAATACTTAAAAGGACTAAATAAAAATTGAAGTATAAAAAACACAATACCCACATGCAAACCTGAAACCGCTAAAATATGAATCGCACCTGCGGCTGCATACTCACTAAACATTTCTTTGCTAATATCCTTCCGTTGCCCTAAAATTAATGCTTGAATAATAGAAAGCTCATCTGGTGTAATTGGACTTTCCTTTAGCTTGTTAATAATGAGGTTTCTTGCTTTTTCTGCGGTTCCTCTAAGGGTTGATTTACCTTCAAATTTGTGTAAAATATCAATATTAGTGATGCGTGATTGATGATACACACCCAATGTTTTCATATACTTCGAATAATCAAACTGATGCGGATTTAAAGGTGAATTAATTAAGTGAAGAGTGGAAGAAATAAGAAGAACAGCATCAATAATTAAGGGAGAATTCAATGAATCTTTTTTAATGTTTAAAAGGATTTTTCCTTTGGTTTTCAATTGATTAATAGAGTTAATTTCCGCTATATATTTGTGATTATAAGTGTCTGTTTTTAAAACTTCTTTAATTTTTAATTGAAATAAATTGTTTTCAGAATTTGTTGATATTGAATGTGAATAATGATCTTCTTGAAACTCGGGTAATCGAACTTGGTAACTTACTGTGCCAAGAAAGAAGAAACAGGTATAAGTAATGATTCCAAAAACTGCATTCTGAAACAATTGCTTTCTAGCTAGAAGCCAAGCAATAAAAAGACAAAAAATAAAAGATGCAAATATATAAAACGGAAGAAAGGAATTCTTCAAAAAAATATGTGACACCAATATGCCAGCCGTCAACAAGAAAGAGAATTTTACAACCGAAAAATTAACGAATTTCATTTATAATTAAAATTAGGCAATGCTTAATTTTAATTGAGGAGTAGTCTCAAATATAAGGGTTTATTATTTACTATAAAGAAAAATTTTAAATGAGGCAGTAAAAAATCAAAACAAATAAGACATTGAGCTATCTATTATAGTTAAAAACATTTATTAAATTAACATAATCTAATTTAAGTGTTAAAATTACTTGTTTATGTTTTTTTATAGTTTTGGGATACAGATATTCTATTGTGAAAATTATTTTGCATTTCCCCTTAGAGCCTTAATTTTTTTTAACTTTTAACAAATACATAATGAGAAGTTTAATTTTTATGGCTTGTACCCTAAATATAGGCTGTAGCAAAGAAACTAAAGAAGAGATAGAGGATTCGTTAATAGGTAAATGGCAGTTAATTGAAAAATCACGAGCTAAATGGTTCGTGTTTTTGTAACATTCAACAAAAAAATTAGATAATCCTTCGAGCTTCCACAAAGGTTTTTCTCCAATAGCTTTCATTTAAAGAAGAATTAATAACCCCACGAGTTGTGGATGCGTGAATAAAAAACACCTCACCTTTTTTTACATTGGTTACTATGCCAACATGATTTACTCGGTTTTTAGATTTACCAGTTTTAAAGAAAAGCAAATCTCCTTTTGTAACTTTTTTTAAGGAAACTGCTTTCCCTTGTTTTGCCATGTCTCTGGAAACACGAGGTAAATTAACATCCTCTTTTCCGTAAGCAACATAAACCAATCCAGAGCAATCCATACCTTTTTTGGTAGTCCCTCCAAATTTATATTTGGTTCCTTCAAAAGTTTTTGCAGTTTTTATGATGTTAGAAACTGTTTTGCTTCCAGAAGATTTATTTGTTCTTTCTGAAGCTTTTTTATTGGATTTAGCAGCAGTTTTTTTAGAACTAGTTTTATGGATTTTAGTTCGGCTTGACGTTGATTTTTTAGAACTTCCACAGGAAACTAATAATATTGAAAGGAAAATAAGTAGGAAAATTTTTTTCATATTTTGAAATATTTGGGTGTTTTTTGTCATTCAGAAGGAGGTACGTCCCGATAATTATCGGGAGAAGAATCTTTAAATGGCTCTACCCTTATTTTAATGGAATTATCCACAATTTTTTAATGAGCTGTTATACTTCTTTTGTTTATTTGTTTAATCGTTAGTACTATTTATAAACGAATACACGATTAAACCCTGAAACCATTTTATTTTTTAAACGCAACTATTTTTTATTTTCCGCTAAATTCGGGGTAGAACCCTTTAATTATAAGTTTTAAACAGTTTTATTAATTATCAAAACGGTCTTAGTTCTTTATAGAATCCACAATCAATCCAGCCGTTTTTTCACTAGCACCAACACCACCTAATTTTTGTTCTAAATCGTAATATTCTAAAAACAAAACAGCTCTATTATAATCATTCAATATTTTATCTAACTCTTCCTTTAAACGTTTTTTGTTGAATTCAGTTTGAATTAATTCAGTCACAACTTCTTTATCCAAGATTAAATTAACTAACGAAATGTATTTCAGTTTAATAATTCGTTTGGCAATTTCATACGAAATTCTATTTCCAGAATAACAAACCACTTGTGGCACTTTAAATAAAGCAGTTTCTAAAGTTGCTGTACCAGAAGTCACCAAAGCAGCATAAGAAACACTCAGTAAATCGTAGGTTTTATTGAGTAATAAATGAACGTTTTTAATTTTAATAAAAGGCTGATAAAAACTTTCGTCCTGACTAGGCGCACCAGCAATTACAAATTGATAATCGGTGTAATCACTCACAACACTTAACATTACTTCCAACATTTTTGAAATTTCTTGCTTTCTGCTTCCTGGAAGTAGAGCAATAATTGGTCGGTCATCTAGGTTGTTTTCTTTCCTAAAAATCACTTCATCTATTTGTTTTCGATGAGCGATTTCATCAATTAAGGGATGTCCCACAAAATGTACGGGAAATTGATGTTTGTCTTCATAAAAATCTTTTTCAAAAGGAAGTATCACATACATCGCATCTACATCGCGTTTAATGTCTTTGATTCTACCTTCTTTCCATGCCCAAATTTGAGGCGAAATATAATAATGAGTTTTAATGCCTTTTTGTTTTGCCCATTTAGCAATTCGCATATTAAAACCAGGATAATCTATAAATATAATTACATCTGGATTAAACTCTTCAATGTCTTTTTTACATAATGAAATATTTCTGAAAATGGTTCTTAAGTTAAAAAGCACTTCCACAAAACCCATAAAGGCAAGATCACGATAATGTTTTACCAATGTGCCTCCAACTTTTTCCATTAACTCTCCACCCCAATAGCGAATGTTAGCATCCTTATCTTTTAAATAAAGTGCCTTCATTAAATTGGCTCCGTGTAAATCGCCCGAAGCTTCTCCTGCTATGATGTAGTATTTCATTTAGATGGTTTTATGCTTTAAGTTTTTTTTATTTGATTGTTTTAATAAAACTTAGTAATCAATATAATTATTGCGCTAACAACGGTTGCTAAAACAACTCCTCTTGCTCTATAAAATTGATTCTTCTTCAAAAATATAAAAAAAACAAATAAATTTAAAATAGCTCCTAAAGCGATAATGTTTCCAAAAACATCTTGTAATAATGCATTTTTAATAGTTTCCTCAAGACCATAATCCGAGAAAAAATAAATATATAAATAGCTTCCAGTGACGTTTGCTATCAGCCCAATTAGTAAGCCGAAAATTACTTCTTTTTTTATAGTGTCCAATTATTTATGTCTTTTATGGCATGATGCGCGGTTAAATCAAATTGTACAGGAACAACAGAAACATATCCGTTTTCTAAAGCCCATTCGTCGGTATCTTTTCCTTCGTCTTCATTAATAAATTTTCCGGTAAGCCAGTAATAATCTCTACCTAAAGGGTTGGTGCGTTTGTCAAATTCTTCGGACCAATGTCCTTTTGCTTGTCGGCATACTTTAATTCCTTTTATGTTTTTTCCTGAAAGTTTTGGGATATTAACGTTTAAAACTACTCCTTTTGGCAACCCATTTTCAAGGCATTCCGAAACTACTTTTTTTATAAATTTTTCGGAAGGCTCAAAATTTGCCTCCAATGAATAATCTAATAAAGAAAAACCAATAGACGGAATTCCTTGCGTTCCTGCTTCAACTGCGGCGCTCATGGTTCCGCTATAAATCACATTGATAGACGAATTGCTTCCGTGGTTAATACCGCTTACACAAAGATCTGGTTTGCGTTTTAATATTTCATTTACAGCAATTTTCACACAATCGGCGGGAGTTCCGCTGCAAGTAAATTCTTTTTGAGGCGCATCTTTTTCAATGGTAATTGGTTCACAGTAAAGCGTATCATTAATAGTAATAGCGTGTCCCATTCCGCTTTGTGGAGCATCGGGAGCTACGACAATTACATCGCCAAAAGAGTTCATGATTTCAATAAGAAATCGAATTCCTGGTGCATTAATTCCATCATCATTAGTAATTAATATAAGAGGTTTTTTTGAAAGCATTTTATAGTTTTAAATCAAAAAGCTAAAGTACATAATAATATTTTTCAGATGGTATTATTAAAAGGGGATTGTAATTAATAATTGGTTTAACAAAAAATTAGTAGCTCAACATATAAATTGGCACGATATTTTGTATAAATTAGTCCACAGTAAATTAAAATAAGAAAATGAACGTATTGAAAAAGAATTTTAAAGTTTTATTCCTTGCAATTGCAGTGTCAATTGCTTCTTGCAGTTTTACCACAAAGGAGTTTAACGATCCAGATAAAGATAAATTACTAATCGATTTAATCACATTTGTTTTGCAAAAAGGGCATTACAACCCGAAAGATATGAACGATGAGTTTTCTAAAAATGTATATGATAATTTCTTAGAAGGAATGGATCCTTTAAAACGCTATTTTTTAACTTCAGATATTGAAGATTTTAGTCAATATCAATATGAATTAGACGACCAAATTAAAGTCAAGGATCTTACTTTTTTCAATTTGGTATATACTCGTTACAACAAACGTTTAGAAGATGTAAAAAAAATATATCCAGAAGTGTTGGAAATTCCTTTTGACTATTATAAAGATGAAGAAATAAATGTAGATTACGAGGAAGTACCATATACAACCTCAAGAAAAGAACTAAAAGAACGCTGGAGAAAACAATTAAAATTCTCGACTATTTCTAATTATTACGATTTAATTGAGGATAATGGAATGAATGTAAAAAACAATGATAAAGAAATAACTTCAGAACCAAAAGAACCAAAATCACTTAAAGAAATTGAAGAAGAATCTAGAGAAAGTTCAAAAACATCTTTGGATGAGTATTTCAATTTTGTAGATGATTTAGAGCGTAAAGACTACTTTGCGATTTTCTTAAATATTCTGGTAGAAGAGTTTGATCCACATACCAACTATTTTGCTCCCACCCAGAGAGATCGTTTTGATATGCAAATGTCTGGAAAATTAGAAGGTATTGGTGCTAGACTTCAAAAGAAAAACGATTATATAAAAATTGTAGAAGTAATTAGTGGTGGTCCAGCTTGGCGAGGAGAACATGTAGAAGTAGGTGACCAAATTATGAAAGTAAGACAAGAGGATGAAAAAGAAGCGGTAAGTGTAGTTGGAATGCGTTTAGACGATGCTGTAAAATTAATAAAAGGACCAAAAGGAACAAAAGTAACCCTAACTTTAAAACGTGTGGACGGTTCTATTGAAGACGAAACTATTGTTAGAGACGTGGTGGAACTAGAAGAAACCTATGCGAAATCTACTCTGATTAATAAGGACGGAAAAAACTTTGGATTAATTAACCTACCACAGTTTTATTTCGATATGGATAATTATAAAGAACGCAATGCCGCTAGTGATGTTAAAAAGGAAATTATTCGTTTAAAAAAAGAAGGAATGGAAGGGTTAATTATCGACCTTCGGAATAATGGAGGTGGCTCACTTCGTACTGCTGTAGAAATGGCAGGATTGTTTATTAAAGAAGGGCCAGTCGTTCAAGTTGCTTCTTCTGGAAGTAAAAAAGAAGTTTTAAAAGATCGAGATAAAGGAATAGAATGGGAAGGACCATTAGTGATATTGGTGAATGAACTTTCTGCTTCCGCTTCCGAAATATTAGCCGCCGCAATGCAAGATTATAAACGTGCTATCATTATAGGAAGTAAGCAATCCTACGGAAAAGGAACGGTTCAGAATTTATTAGACCTTAACCAATGGTTGCGTAAAAATGACATGGGCGATATGGGAGCGTTAAAATTAACTACCCAAAAATTTTACCGAGTTAACGGAGGTTCCACACAATTAGAAGGTGTAAAAAGTGATGTGGTAATGCCAGATAGATACAGTTATATTGATATTGGTGAACGCGATTATGACAATCCCTTGCCTTACGATAAAATTGATGCTGCCGATTATGATGTTTGGAATGGCTATATAGATTATGAAGAGACCATCAAAAAAAGCAATGCTCGTATGGCAAAAAGCGAACAGTTAAAGTTGATAGATGAAAATGCAAGATGGATAAAAACGCGTCGTGATGAAAATACAGTAACGCTAAATTATATTGATTATAAAGCTGACATTGAACAACGTAAAGAGGAAACCAAAAAGTTTGATGCGATAGATGAGTATGATAATAAATTGAGTTATAAATCACTTCCGTATGAAATAAAACTGATGAAACAAGACACTACGCTTACTGAAAAACGTAAAAGATGGCACAAAGCATTGAGTAAGGATATTTATGTAGAAGAAGCAGTACATGTTTTGGAAGATTTAACTATTAGTAATATTAAGAATAGTAAAATTGTCATTGTGAAGGATTAGATTAAATATATTGTCTAACTTTATCTTGTGAAAAAAACAACCACATCATTAACAGGATTAACGCTTCAGAAGTTTAAAAAAAACTACTGGGGCGTTTTTAGTTTTGCTTTTTTAGTGCTTTGTATTTTGGTGGCGATTTTTGCGTATGTATTAGCACCAGATAATTCGCAAAATGCCAATCAAATGCACTTGTCAATTCATTCAAAATCTCCAGGATTTCAAGTAGAAATACTTACCATTCCAACCGAAAAAGTATCACATAACCCCTTTTCTGTATTTTTTTTCGGAAAGAAATCCAACGATACCGAAATTCCTGTTTTCAGTTTTTCAACTGAAGAAAATGAACTGCTTATTACTGAATATACTTCCAGAGGAAACGATGGACTTCAAAAATCCTATCCATTATCATTATTTCCAATGGCAACAACTATATATGAAATTCCGAAGCACTATATTTCAACAAAAAAATTCTATTTAGGAACCGATAAATACGGAAGAGATTTACTGAGTAGAATGTTAATTGGAATTAGAATTTCTTTGGCAATTGGATTTGTAGCTGTATTTATTTCCTTAATTATTGGAATTACATTGGGAGCAATCGCAGGATATTTTGGCGGAAAAATAGATGCCGTAATAATGTGGCTCATCAATGTTACTTGGTCCATACCAACATTGCTGCTAGTCATTGCAATTACATTGGCTTTAGGAAAAGGATTTTGGCAAGTATTTATAGCCGTCGGTCTTACCATGTGGGTTGAAGTAGCACGTGTGGTTCGGGGACAAGTAATGGGAGTGAAGCAGATGCAATATGTAACTGCAGCACGTGCTTTGGGATATACTAATTTTAGAATTATAACCAAACATATACTTCCCAATAGTATGGCACCTGTGATAATTATTTCGGCAGCCAATTTTGCTGGAGCTATTTTAATTGAAAGCGGATTGAGTTTTTTAGGTATCGGTGCACAACCTCCAATGCCAAGTTGGGGCGGTATTATTAAAGATCATTACTCTTATATTATCCTTGGAAAACCTTTTTTAGCATTAATTCCAGGACTAGCAATTATGAGTTTAGTGACTGCTTTTATGTTAATTGGGAATGCCTTGCGAGATGCTTTGGATGTTAAAAATTAAAATTATTTTGCTTCCACTACTGGAGGATATTGAGCAATTATTTTTGAAACTATTTCTTTAATACGAGCTTCTTTTTTTTCAACAGTAGTCATTACTAAATCACCTTTTCCAATTCCTTGCCAGACCAATTCGTTTTTAGCTTTGTCGATGAAGTCGATAAATAAAGTTCCTTCTGTGGAAGTTGAAACTGAGGTTCCGCCAAAACCACCATACCAAGGGCCAAAGCCATAACCCCAGCCCCAGCCAAAGTTGTCGTTATAAACATCAACTCGTTCTCTTTCTTTTGTGAAAATACTCACAAGTAAGTCTGGGCTTTCAGAAATCGACATTCCTTTTGCAGTTAAATTAGCTTCAATTTCACGCATAATACGTTTTTTGTCTAAATCTGAAATTTGTGCTTTATCTATTCCAGGTTTGTAAAAAGCAAAGGTTTTGTACTTAGTAAAATCTGTCTGAGAATCGTAATCTGAAACCACTTTTACCGTAGAACAAGAGGTGAAAGTTAAAGTTAGGACTAATGCGAAAAGGGATAGTGTTCTCATAATGTTACATTTTATTTATTAACTCGGTCATTTCGATATTTCGAAGCTTCGGAACTCATTCCTCGCATCACTCAATGACCTTCCGTATGAATAATCAATATTTTATTTTGATTATTTCACTAGGTTATATTTTATTTATTAATTCATCATCAACAAAATTCGGAAGGGTAACCTGCAACATCGGATTCTTTTTCATAGCTCTTTTTATTGCGAATACAGCTTCGTTATTTCTTGCCCAACTACGTCTTGAAATTCCATTATTTACATCCCAGTAAAGCATAGATTCTAATCGTCGTTGTGCGTCTTTACTACCATCAAGAACCATACCAAAGCCTCCGTTTATCACCTCGCCCCAGCCAACGCCACCACCATTATGGATGCTCACCCAAGTAGCTCCTCTAAAACTATCTCCGATTACATTTTGAATTGCCATATCTGCGGTAAACTGGCTGCCGTCGTAGATGTTTGAGGTTTCACGATACGGAGAATCTGTTCCTGAAACATCGTGGTGATCACGACCCAAAACTACCATTCCTATTTTTCCTTCTGAAATTGCTTTATTAAAGGCATTTGCAATATTGATTCTTCCTTCTGCATCGGCATACAAAATTCTTGCTTGCGAACCCACCACCAATTTATTTTCTTGAGCTCCTTTGATCCATTGAATATTATCTGTCATTTGCTGTTGAATTTCTGGAGGAGAATTTTTCTTCATTTCCTCTAAAACTTCACAAGCAATTTGATCTGTGATTTGTAAATCTTCTGGTTTTCCGGAAGCACAAACCCAACGGAAAGGTCCAAAACCATAATCAAAACACATAGGTCCCATAATATCTTGAACATAAGAAGGGTATTTAAAATCGATGTTGTTTTCTGCCATTACATTGGCTCCTGCTCTGGAGGCTTCCAATAAAAAGGCATTTCCGTAGTCGAAAAAATACGTTCCTTTAGCGGTATGTTTGTTAATGGCTTCCAATTGACGTCGTAAACTTTTTTGTACTTCCGCTTTAAAAGCTTCCGGATTAGTTACCATCATTTCGTTGGCTTCTTCATAAGATAAATCTACTGGATAATAACCACCAGCCCACGGATTGTGAAGTGAAGTTTGATCACTTCCGAGGTCGATATAAAGGTTTTCTTTATCAAATTTTTCCCAGACATCTACTACGTTTCCGTCGTAAGCAATCGAAACTGTTTCTTTGTTAGTAATAGCTTCTTTTACACGAGTTGCTAGTTCATCTAAATCTGATATTACTTCATCTATCCAACCTTGAGAATGACGAGTTTCAGTTGCTTTTTTATTTACTTCAGCACAAACGGTTACGCAACCTGCAATATTTCCTGCTTTGGGTTGTGCACCACTCATTCCGCCCAATCCTGAGGTTACAAAAAGTCCTCCGAGGGTATCTTTATTTATTTTTCTGAAACCATTTAGAAGCGTAATAGTGGTTCCGTGAACAATGCCTTGCGGACCAATGTACATATAGCTTCCAGCGGTCATTTGTCCGTATTGCGTAACTCCCAATGCGTTGTATTTTTCCCAATCGTCTTGTTTGGAGTAATTAGGAATCATCATTCCGTTGGTTACGACCACGCGAGGTGCATCTTTATGTGAAGGAAATAATCCTTGTGGATGACCAGAGTACATCACAAGAGTTTGCTCTTCGGTCATTTCAGACAAGTACTTCATGGTTAAAAGATACTGTGCCCAATTCTGAAAAACGGCTCCGTTACCGCCATAGGTAATTAATTCGTGCGGATGTTGTGCTACGGCATAATCCAAGTTATTCTGAATCATTAATTGAATTGCTTTTGCTTGTTCGCATTTTCCAGGATATTCTGAAATAGGACGTGCATACATTTTGTAACCTGGACGAAAACGATACATATAAATACGACCGTAGGTTTCCAGTTCATTTTGAAACTCGGGAAGGAGTGTGGCGTGATGTTTAGCTTCAAAATACCGAAGAGCGTTGCGGAGTGCTAATTTTTTTTCTTCAACAGATAATATGTCTTTACGCTTTGGTGCGTGATTGATTGCTGGGTCGTATGTTTTTGCGGAAGGAAGTTCTGATGGGATTCCTTGTTTTATTTGTTCTTTGAAGTTCATATGTTTTATTTTTTTGTCATTGCGAGGACGATAGGACGTGGCAATCTTTTTAATGAGATTCTTCAGTCGTTCCTCTCCTTCTGAATGACAAAGTATTATATTTTTAGACACCAATTTCACTAATTAGCACGAAAAATTTAAATTTGCCTACTGCCTACTGCCTACTGCCTACTGCCTACTGCCTACTGCCTACTGCCTACTGCCTACTGCCTACTGCCTACTGCCTACTGCCTACTGCCTACTGCCTACTGCTTACTACCCCTTTTAGAGTCAAACCCATAAGGGCAATGTCTGCAACCACTTTCACAGCAGTATCCACGTTTTAAGTGGTATTGTTTGGTGAAGCATTTGTATCCTTCGGGAGTTAGGTAATAGTCGCCTTTTTCTAGTTCTATCTTTTTTTTGAAAAATGTCATTATGCGAAAATAGTGAATCTTGTTTTGATTGGGAAGTGCTTAAAATAAAAAAAGGTAGGTTTCTTTAATATTAACTAGATTGCAATGTTAGTCAGGTCTATAAAAACTGCTGAAAATTTTAATCTGTGCCGATAAGCAAGCAAGTTTAGATGATAAAGAAAAATCTGCTAGATCAGGGCAGAATCATACTTTTAAATTTAATATTTTCAACAAGTAGTCTTCATTCCAGCCCGCTTCAAGTCTTTTGCTTTTCATAGATAATTTTTTTGAAGATTCATTCTTCAATAGATTTAGTGCTATCTTAAGTAAAATCGAATAATTTTGTGCAGCGTTACCTGCTCTTTTTCTAGAGGCATCTTCAGAAAAAGCAACATCAAGTGTCCAATGAAGTTTGTTCTCTATAGCCCAGTGTGACCGTCAGGGCAGATTCATACTCTTTAATTGTAACAGATAATCAAGGAGTTATGAAATCTCAATTTACAAGATTATAAGTTTCTTGAAAGAAAGCCTATTGATATCATTGACTTTCTATTTTTTAAAATGAAAGTATGAGTTTGCCCTGTGTCCGACCTGCCCACCATCAGGCTGGTAAAAAATATAAGACCACTCATGACTTTTACGTATTCACGAGGAGTGAGGCACGAACAACGAAGCAAGCTCGCAAAACAAAGAAACAAACCTTCATGAGATTGCTCTGCCAGACCGTGTCCGTCCTTTGGCGGAGGCAGACAGGTTCGCTAAAATAAGGCTCGCAAAGACGTAAAAAAAAGACCTCAATTATTTAAAAAAGAGGTCTTTTGGGGTTTTGTAAAGCGATAGATTTTGTCTTATTTTTTTGAAGATTTTTTTTCAAGTTTAATTTCTTCTTTAATGTTTTTAGGTGCTACTTTTATGCTTTTCATAGTCTGAGGAGCAAGTGCAGCTGGTGCATCAGGGAATCGTAAATCTGCATAAATAGTTTCTTCGCCTCCGTTTAAACTAGCTTCATTAGCTCTGTTTGCAACAATATGCCATGAAAACGATGTGTTGGAGTTTCCGTTTTGTAGTTCTTTCACTGTGAAGCCGTTAGCAGATTTGTTAGTAACATATACGCCGTTACAATCTCCTTCTAGTTGTATAAAAACACGTAGCGGATGTTCGTTATTTACGGTAATGTTTTTTGAGAAAATAGGGTCGATGTTAATTGTTGTTGTTCCGTTAGATAATTGTCCGCTTCCGTAGTCTTCAAATAAAACTTCGGGAGCTTCTGGTGCGAACATTATTTTTTTTGAATCCCCTTGGTTTGCACCACTCACAATCGTGGTTACAGTTCCATTTCCTATTATCTTATAATTAGTTGAGCCGTATCTAGATCCTGCGTAAGCCCAAGATCCGTTATTGTCGCCACCGCTATAAAAGTAACCGCCATAATACATATCGCTTCCTCCTTGTTCACTTGCGTTTGTATAACCTGCCAATCGTGCTCTCATATCTCTTGCATCTGCATCGACAGCACTACCAGTATAGTTAGTCTGAAATCTAGCTGCTTCTCTAATGCCAGCTGTTTTTTCGGTCATTACGTATAAACCTAAATCTGTAGCATTTGCATTTACAGCTACATTCATTACTTGAGAGGAAGAAATTGAAGTGGTACTTCCAGATACTGCTCTAATTCCTGTATTTGAAGCAGTAGATGAATTTTTATCTGCTACCGCTAGTACTCCGTTTGCATTGTTATTTCCAGCACCCCAACCTACGGTACCAGCTGTTAAAGTAGTGCCTCCAGTATAAGAGGTTGTGCCGTAAACACCGTGAGCGTTATTGGCAACTCCGAAGACTCCAATACCTGTTCCTGTGTTTTCTCCTAAAACGGCAAGTCCAGAGCTACTATTATTTCCTCTAATAGCCTGACCACTACCATTTTGTATTCCATATATAGAAGATCCGCCACTGTTTGTTTCGCCAATTACTCCAAAAGGTTGAGCGCTATTACTAACTCTTAATGCAACATTTGTATAAGGAGCTGCTCCAATACCTGCAACACCTGTATTTGCAAATCGCATACGTTCTGTGCTGTTAGTTCGTAAAACAAAGTCTGTATCATCTGTCGTTCCTAAAAAATTGGTAGAAGGATTTGTGCCTGCGTTACCGGTTAGAGACCAGTCTCTACCATTACTGCCGTCCATGGCTATCCATTTGCTTCCATTCCAATAGTAAAATCCTGGTGTAACAGCAGTACTTCCAGTACTTGCAGTTGCTGTATTGTAAATTAATAATCCAGTTGCTGGAGTAGTTATGGGTGCTGCAACGTTTGTAGCAGAAAGAATAACTTTATTAATTAATAACCCTTTATTAATTGCTGCCATTTCTAACTGGGAGCTTGTATTTGGAGCATTAGTTCCAAAACCTATATTGTCATTTAATCCATCTACAAAAAATGCATTGCTTAGATTGTTACTTTCAATTCTAAAGTCATAATCATTAGAATCTTCATTAATTACAGTTTCAGTTATTCCTATTCTAGCTCTTTCTATATTATTAGCTTTAATAACTACATCTTGTGTGTCAATAGTACCAATAAAGTTGGTGCCAGCGGTCGTACCTGAATTACCTGTAAGTTTCCAGTCGTTACTAGCTAACAGTATCCATTTTGCACCATCATTATAATATTGTCCTGGTAACACATCGCCAGTTGTTGCGGTGTTGTACACCATCATGCCTTGTACATGAGCAGAGAGAGGTGCTACGTTAGCAGTTCCAGTAAGTGCAACTCTAGGTAAACGTAAACCTGCTGTTGAGGTATCTGTACCTACATCAAGTAAGGCATCTGCATTGGGAGCTGTATTCCCAATCCCAACTTGAGCATATGTTGGAAAAGAAATAAATACTAATAAAAGTACCTTAAGAGCAATCGATTTTACGGGGGTAAAATTTTTCATAATAATATTATTAATAGATTTGATTCTACAACAGTACGTCATAAACTGATAAAAGACAAATAAAATCGATAAAACACACAAAATGTTAATATAAATAGTAAAATTCCTACAAATAATATTAATCATGTAGTATTATTTGTGATTTACTTAGAGTCTATTAATCGTAATTTTGTATTTATTTAGTTTTTTACTGGTATTATAGTATTTGATTTATTGTTGTCAAATTTTGTATTCATATTTTCTTTTGACTCGATGTTACTTGGTGCATCAGGAAATCGTAAATCTGCATAAATAATTTTTTCTTCAGATTCTCTAGTTCCTTCATTTGTTCAATTAACTACAATATGCCATGAAAATGAAATATTAGCGTTTCCGTTTTCTGGTTTTTTCACTATAAAATAAAAAATAATTAATAGATAATATTTTTTATTTTTCTATATAGCATCAAATGTTTTTCTATTTTGCAAAAAAAATTAAAGCCTTGTTTATAAAACATAAAATAATAAAAAATCAACAAATACCCTTGGAGTTGTTTTCTCAATCAAATTATAGCGTATATATAAAACGAGAAGATTTATTACATCCCGAGGTTTCTGGGAATAAATTCAGAAAATTAAAATATAATTTGTTGGAAGCAAAAAAGTTAGGCTTTGATAAGGTTTTAACTTTTGGTGGAGCTTATTCTAATCATATTTCCGCAACAGCCGCTGCAGGAAAAGAATTAAGTATAAAGACAATTGGTATAATAAGAGGAGAAGAACTGTCTAGTAAAATTGCTGAAAACCCGACCTTATCTTTTGCTGAAAAATGCGGTATGGAGCTTTATTTTATTTCACGATCGGATTATAGAAAAAAGACTGAACCAGAATTTATTACTGAATTAAAAGAAAAATACGGTTCGTTTTACCTTGTTCCAGAAGGAGGAACCAACAAATTAGCAGTTAAAGGTTGCAAAGAAATTTTAACTAAAAGCGATGTTACATACGATTACATTTGCACGGCAGTAGGGACAGGAGGAACAATCGCAGGGCTTGTTGAAGCTTCAAAACCCCATCAAACAATTATTGGGTTTTCTGCATTAAAAGGAGTGTTTCAGAAATCTGAGATTGAAAAATATACCTCAAAAAAAAATTACCAACTAATTGATGACTATTGTTTTGGAGGCTATGCTAAAATAGATGAGGAATTAATTCGTTTTATAAATGAATTCAAGGAAAACACTGGGATTCCTATAGATCCAGTTTATACAGGAAAAATGATGTTTGGCATTATGGATTTAATTGAAAAGAATTATTTCAAAGAAAATAGCAGTATTTTAGCTATTCATACTGGGGGGCTTCAAGGAATATCGGGAATGAATCAATTATTAAAAAAGAAAAATTTACCTCAAATAAAATTATAACATGCTCCGAAAAATAATAACATTACTTTTTATATCTGTACTTTTATTAGGAAGTTGTAAATCTAAAAAGAAAGTAGTGACAACTTCAAAAAAACATTCTCCTAATAAAGAAAGGGTTGTTCGTAATCAACCAAAAGACCAACCTAAAGAGAGTAAAAAGGAAAAAGGAAATTCTGCAAAAGTAAAGTCGATACCAAAAAACGCATCTTATACAGAAGTTGTCTCTATATACATAGATAATTATAATGCTATTGCTAAAGAAGGAATGGTACAACACGGTATTCCTGCGAGTATTACCTTAGCGCAAGGAATTTTAGAAAGTGGTGCAGGTAGAGGCAAGTTAAGCTCAAAGTCTAACAATCATTTTGGAATTAAATGCCATAAAGAATGGACAGGCGAACGTGTATATCACGACGATGATGAGTTGCAAGAATGCTTTAGAAAATATGAAAACCCTATGCATTCGTTTAGGGATCATTCTGATTTTTTAACAAGCAGAAGCAGGTATAGTGGCTTGTTTGAATTGAAAATACACGATTATAAATCCTGGGCAAAAGGCTTACGGAAAGCAGGTTATGCAACCGACCCAAAATATCCTCAAAAACTAATTTCAATTATTGAAAAATATGAACTTTATAAATATGATGATGCCGTTTTAGGAAAAAAATCTAAAAGAGCAAAAAAGAAAAACGACTCAAAGTCTGAAGTGAAGTCTTATACTGTTGAAAAAGGAGATACGCTCTATAGTATTTCTAGACGGTTTGGTATTTCTGTAGATGCTTTAAAAAAATATAATGGATTAAATTCTAATGCTATAAGTATTGGACAGAAATTGTATCTACATTTACTAAAGGATTAAAACAAAAAAAATCCATTTTCAAATTTTTGAAAATGGATTTTTTAAAAATATATTAAATAAACTTATTTTTTTAGTGAACCTTCCCACTTTTTAAATTGTTCTGGTTTTAATATTTTTTTCATTTCAGCATAAAAAACAGCATCAGTATTTTTATTATCTGAACTTACTTGAGTGCTTTTTGCTCCATTAGCCTCTACAGATTTTCTGTAACTAACTTCTCTTGTTACTAAGGCTCTATAAATAGTTCTTCCTTGTTCTCCAGATAAATTTAATTGATTTGTTAACTCAAGCAATTGTGTTTTTGCTGCAACCTCTGGTCTGTCTTGGTTTTGCGATAAACTTTGAGCAGATACACTTTGTGTTCCAAGCATCATTACAAATGCGAATGCGATTATTGATAATAGGTTTTTCATTTTTATTTTATTTAGGTTACTAATTTACTAATTTTACTTTTTACAATCCAATTATTAAGCCAAAAAAGAAATAATTTTTATTCCTCGATTGCTTGTAGGTATTCCAATAACATTTCAACTCCTTCAGAATGCACTATTGTTCTTCCAATTTTCGGCATCATATAACCTGCTGTATTACTTTGAATTCGGTCTTCATGACCTCTTCTTGAATAAATTCCAGTGTCGTCAAATGATATTTCTAATCTGAAATCTAATAAAAATCCAGTTGGAGTATATCCTCCTGGTTGGTGACAATGCGCACAGTTAATATCTATATAGGCTCTTCCTTGTTCTAAAATATCGAAATTATCATCTTCCCAATCAGGTAATATGCTAATACCTGAAGGGTTTGAAACGCCTTCAAGCAACCCCTTATTAATAAAATATTGTAATTGATTGATGTTAACTGTTCCGTTATTAGGATTGAAATTCATATTTCGTAATTTTGGTCCTATTGGAATTATAATGTCATAAATATTATGACAGGTTATGCAATCTACATTTGAAGGTATTTCATAATCTATATTTTGTGTAATTCCTTCAGTATTTAAATATGTAACTAAAACAATGCTTCCATCATCGGTATATGTTGCTTCGGTCATATCATTATTCCACTTATAGTTGCCAATTTTCCAAGTACCTTCGGTTTTAATTAATACACGAGTTTCAATAATAATTTTATTTGAAGCCGTATTGTTTTCGTCCTCATAATAATAATATGTTTTTGAAATTAGGGTGTTATCAGGAAAATTTGGTAATAAATCGCTATTGTCATATTGCATTGCTGCTCCTTCAGGCAAACGTAATAAACGTTGTTTGTGTGCGTAATCTGTAAAAAGATGACTGTTTATATCGTACAGATAAACATCTTCATCAGGAGTTAGATTGTTTAGGTCTCCTGTGTAAATTCCCATATTAGATAATTTGATTTCGAAAACAAGAGGTGATTCCAAAACAATTGTTTCTACTAATAATTTATTACTTTGATTTGATTCGTTTCCATTTGCATCAAAGGCAGAAACATTTATGCTATAAGAATTTCCAGAAACAAGATCATTAATAGTCGTTGTTGTTTCATTAATGGTCTGAATTTTATTTCCGTCTAAATAAACAAAATATCCTGTAACTTCTACATTATCTGAAGATGAATCTCAAATAATCTGAATAGAAGTTTCGGTTATATTAGTTGTTGTTAGATTAAAAGGCACAGAAGGATCTTCTGTGTCGCTGTCTGTATAACCATCGTTATCACTACCACAAGCAACAATTATTGAAGATAAAATAACAAAACTGGATAGTAAATACTTTTTCATTGGGGTAAAAAATTTCGCCTAAAATACAAATTTGATTTAACTATGAAAGTTGTATTTGCTATTTGAACTTAGGGTTTTAAACAATCTCCACGAACAAACTATCTTCGGTTTTGTTTGCTTTGGCAACACCGTGTTTGCTTTAATCTTTAATGGTTTTGTTCCATTTTTTATAGATAATCCGATTGTGTTTTAAGTTCATTGTAATCTAAAAGTGAACTGTATTGCTTCGGGTTTTATTTAAGGAAAGAATGAATATTCCCTTAACTCTTATTATTACTGGGTTAATGATGTGTGTTTGAAGTGCTCTGGCCAATTGGCAATCAAGATTAGTGATGCATCTGCTACCATCTCGATTTTGTAATTAGTTTTATAATCTTAATTCTAAGTTATTATAAATTTTTTGAATCTTTTCATTTTTTAAACCATACTCTTTTGCAAGCTTAGGCCATTTTGAAATAGATTCTATAACTTCATCTATAATGTTGTTTGCTTTTTTTATATTAATATCGTCCGCGATTTTTACTAGATCATCTCTTCTAATATTCTCTCGCTTACCGTTAACAGACATTTGATGTTTGTTTGTGTTTCTCCCTTTTTCGGGATTGTAACTATAAGTTACATCATAGGCAGGCGATAATTTCCAAACCCCATTTTCTGGAAGAATAAATGAAGTGTTTTTAGTATGATCATCTTGGTTTTTAGCTACGATATTAAAAACAAGTCTTCTATACATTTGTTCCATTTCATCATTGCCTAATTTTAATTTTCTCATAACTTGAAATAATTGCTCGTATGATGTTGATCCAATATTGTTAAAATCATAATGCGCTATTCCTGTTAGTGTTTGCATATGAATTTTTTTGCCATTTTCTCTATCAAATCTTTTAGTCATAAAATGTGACCTAGAACCTTCTTTAAATAGTTTGCATTCCGTCATTGTGATTTTAGCCTCGATTGCCATTTTATAATATATATACTCAATAATTCCATAACCTTGTGGCTCGCCAAATATATCATCTTGTATTCCGTCAAATTTTAATATCCAGTAATCATAGTCTTCACTTACATTGCTTTGTCCCGATATTATTTTACCATTTTTTTTGTTCATCGCAATTATTGCTTTAGGTCTCATTCCTCCTGCAGATGTTCCGACTTTAATTATTTGCTCTAATGCTTTTGTTTCACCTGCTTCAAATGTGGTTTTTAAAGCTTCCTTTTGAGCAACTATTTTATTTGCTATAGCGACTAAATCTTCCAATTGTATTTCTTCGGTTGAAGATTCATCTACTATTAGCGCTTTTTGGAATTCTAATGCTCCCATGGCTCTTTTGCCAACATAGCATAATCTTTCAACTGGCGTAAAATCGTTTGGAGACCTACCGTTTTGGGCTAGCCAAATATCTATTAGCTTATTTCCAAATTTATCTGGTAATGAGTCTGCTAACATTCCTGGCATTTTTTTAAATGTTATTTCATTTAGGTGCGGAAATGAATATATAGTATTGCCCCTTTGTAATTCTTTTAGAGGCATTATAATAGGTGCTAAGTCAATCCCAAGATTAACAAATTTTTTTTCAAATTCGAATATTGCTAAACCACGACTGTTATCCCATATAACTGCACCGACGCTTTTACCCCATATTTCAACTTCTGCTTGTGCCATTTTACGTATTTTTCTTATTTGATGAAGCTCTAATCCTTTTTCCCTTTTTTAATTTTATCAATTCGATTGGGCTAATTTCATCTTCTGGGAATAGAAATTCTAAGTTCTCAAGTAAGTGTAACATTCTAAGTATTTCAATGAGCGATGCTAAGGTTGTACCTTTTCCTCTTTCAATTTTGCTTATTGAAACTCTGCTTATTCCGGTTTTATTGGCTAGCGCTAACTGAGTTAGATTCCTCTTTAATCTGTTGTGTTTTATTTTTAATCCTATTTCTAACTCTATTCTATTATTTGTCATTGAATACCAATCCATAATGTATATATTTGGTTACATTAAATGCTTAAAATATAAACTAAGTAAACAATAGTTTACATTAGTGCAAATATATGAAAAAATATAATAATGTAAATAATAGTTTACACTAAGTATGTAATTTGCTTGTAATGTATATATTTATATACATTAGTTGAATAGCTAATAAGAAAGCAAAAAAGGAATCACATTTCTGCGACTCCTATTGTAATTTCTATGGATTCCCGTGTCAAGCACGGAATGATAAGGTATTAAGCCATTTTGACATTTCGGCTGCGCTCAGTGACCACGCTCAGAATCACAACGTGTAATTAAACCACCTCTACAAACAAACCATTATCGGTTTTATTCACTTTAGCGACACCATGTTTAGTTAAGCCTTTAATGGTTTTGTCCCATTTTTTATTGCTTAATCCTGTTTTTGATTTTAATTCGTTTAAATCTATAGGTGAATTTACTTTTAAGATATTAAAAACCACCTTTTCATCATCGCTCATTGCTACTTGCTTTACTTCAGGTTTCATTTGCGGGAAGAAAAGCACTTCTTGGATAGAAGCATTATTGGTTAAAAACATAATTAATCTGTCCATCCCAATTCCCATTCCTGAAGTTGGAGGCATTCCGTATTCTAAAGCGCGTAAAAAATCTTGGTCTATAAATTCGGTTGCTTCATTATCACCACGTCCTGCTAATTTTACTTGATCTTCAAAACGTTCTCGTTGATCTATTGGGTCGTTTAACTCAGAATAAGCATTCGCTAATTCTTTTCCGCAGATAATTAACTCGAAACGTTCGGTAAGTTCTGGATTGGAACGGTGCTCTTTTGTTAAAGGACTCATTTCTTTTGGATAATCAGTAATGAAGGTAGGCTGAATGTAATTAGCTTCGCATTTTTCGCCAAAAATCTCATCGATTAATTTTCCTTTACCCATGGTTTCATCTACCTCAATTCCCATATTTTGAGCAGCTTCTCTTATTTCTTTTTCCGATTTACCTAAAATATCAAAACCAGTGAAATTTTCTATAGCTTCCGCCATAGTAACTCTAGCATAAGGAGCTTTAAAGTCTATTTCGTGTTCACCGAAAACTGTTTTTGAACTACCGTTTACTTCCGTAGCACAAAATTCTAATAGTTGCTCTGTAAAATCCATCATCCAGTTGTAGTCTTTGTAAGCTACATAGATTTCCATCATCGTAAATTCTGGATTGTGGGTTCTGTCCATTCCTTCATTTCTGAAGGTTTTTGCAAATTCATATACTCCATCAAATCCACCAACAATTAGCTTTTTAAGGTATAATTCACAGGCAATTCTCATAAACATAGGGATGTCTAACGAGTTGTGATGTGTTTTAAAAGGTCTTGCTGCTGCACCTCCAGGAATGGATTGCAAGATTGGGGTTTCTACTTCAAAATAACCGCGTTCGTTAAAGAAAGTACGCATTGCTGTAAACAATTTGGTACGTTTAATAAACACTTCTTTAACCTTTGGATTTACGACTAAATCTGCATAACGCTGACGGTACCGCAATTCTGGATTATTAAATTCATCAAAGGTGTTTCCTTCGCTATCGGTTTTTGGTAATGGCAATGGTTTTAATGATTTTGAAAGTAGTTTAAAGCTTTTAACTTTTACTGTTTTTTCACCAACGTTTGTAGTAAATAATTCCCCTTCAATACCAATAAAATCACCAATATCTAGTAATTTTTTATATACTTCATTATACTGCACTTTATCTTCACCAGGACAGATTTCATCCCGATTAAAATACACTTGTATTCTTCCTTCAGAATCCTGTAATTCAGCAAAAGAAGCCTTTCCTTGAATACGACGCGACATTAATCTTCCCGCGATTATCACCTTTTTTCCTTCTTCGAAGCGCTGTTTTATTTCCGTAGTCATCGTGTTTACTGGAAATAATTCAGCAGGATATGGGTTAATATCTAAGGCTCTTAGTTGTATGAGCTTTTCTCTTCGTACTAATTCGGGTTCGGATAATTGCATAATAAAGTGTAAAAATAAGCCGCAAAGATACTGACAAACTATGGCTTAACCAATACTTATAACATAGTTGTAACAAATGAAATAGAAAGGGTACTTATAGGCAAATATTAATTTGTAACTTTGCGTTTTATGAGTATTTGGAGAGTAATTTTGTCAATCATTTTTCCACCTTTAGCAGTATTGGATAAAGGTTGTGGATCTGTGATTATTGTGTTTATTTTAACTTTATGCGGCTGGATTCCTGGTGTTATTGCTGCTCTAATTATTATTAATAATCCTAAATAAACAATTATGTTACGTAAAATTATTACATTATTAGTTCTATCGATAACCCTTGTTAGTTGCCAGTTTACTGAAACTATGACCTTAAACGAAGATGGTTCTGGACGAATGACCATCAGTATGGATTTAAGTGAAATGATGGGAATGATGGGTGAAATGGGAAAAGATTCTACCATGGTTAAAACCGATACAATCATATCGTTTAAAGAAATATTTGAAGAAAAAAAAGATAGTATTTCAAAGTTGTCTGCCGAAGAAAAAGAAAAATTAAAGGCTTTAGAAAATTACAGTGTTCATATGAATATGGATCCTGAAACAAATAAAATGATTGTAGATATATTCAGTGACTTTAAAGATGTTTCTGAATCAAATGATTTAATGAAGGCCTTTGAAGAAATGGATGATGTGATGCCAAATATGGGAGCAGATGATAAAAAGCAAGATGAAGAAGCAGATGATAATAATGTTGCTGTGAGATATTCTTTCAAAAAAGGAGTATTTAAAAGAGATGCCTATATTGTAGATGTGGAGAAACACAAAACACAAGTAGATAGTATGGCTTCCATAGAATCGTTTATGGGTGCGATGACTTATAAAATTAAATATACATTTCCTCGTAAAATTAAAAGTGCTTCCGTGGAAGATGCATTGTATTCTGCCGATGGAAAAACAATTGAGTTTGAACGTTCTTTTGTAGATTATATTAAAAATCCAGATGTATTGGATTTGGAAGTTGAATTGGAGAAATAATCATTGAACAAGCTAGTTGAAATACAAGAATTAGGTTCTAAAGATTATAAAGAAACTTGGGAATATCAAGAGCAACTTTTTAAGGATATTATTGATATAAAAATCAAAAACCGAAGAGAAGAACTTTCTATTGAAACTCCCAACTATTTTCTTTATGTAGAACATCCTCATGTTTATACCTTAGGAAAAAGTGGTGATATTGAAAACCTTTTAATTTCTGAAGAAAAACTAACTGAAATTGGAGCAACATTCCACAAAAACAATCGAGGAGGAGATATTACTTATCACGGTCCTGGACAGATTGTTGGCTATCCGATTTTAGATTTAGAAAATTTTTTTACAGACATCCATAAATACCTTCGTTTTTTAGAAGAAATGGTGATTCGTACCCTAGCAGAATACGGTTTAAAAGCCGAACGATCCAAAGGAGAAACTGGAGTGTGGTTTGATGTAGAGACTCCTTTTGCAAGAAAAATTTGTGCATTTGGAGTACGAGCTAGTCGTTGGGTAACGATGCACGGATTCGCTTTAAATGTGAATGCGAATTTGGGTTACTTTGATTATATGATTCCCTGTGGAATTAAAGGAAAAGCTGTCACTTCTTTAAATGTAGAGTTGGGTAAAAAAGAAATCCAAATAGCTGAGGTAAAAGAAAAATTACTCCATCATTTTGCTGAACTTTTTGAAGCGGAATTAAAGCAAATAACCGAAGTTTAAAACTTCGGATTTAAAGCAAAATAGTAGGTTTTTACTTGTTATTTTCTAATGCTTCAATTCTTTGTGTTAATAGGTCAATTATTTCCTGTTGTTCTTGTATGGCTTTGGTTAGTACAGGTATGATATCACTGTAGTAAACTCCTAAATTTTCATTCTCCTTTTTTAGTAATGTTTCATCATCGGCATATATATATATGATCGTGAGTTTTTACAACCTCGGGTAAAACTATTAAGAGTTCTTGAGTAGAAAAGCCGAGTTTTGTTATGTTGGTGTTATATTTTTTTTTCATTGAAATGAAATAGGCTTAATCCAACGGTTCCATACAAATCCTACAAAAGAGATAAAAAACACCTAAAACCACTAGTAATTTTAGTAAATTAGCAATCTAACGTACAGAAAAATAAAGTAGCAGAAAGTTATTC
This sequence comes from Flavobacteriaceae bacterium, assembly GCA_021648265.1. Classification (GTDB taxonomy): domain Bacteria; phylum Bacteroidota; class Bacteroidia; order Flavobacteriales; family Flavobacteriaceae; genus Marifrigoribacter. Next base: position 95,864 of record JAKITD010000002.1, read on the forward strand.
TGAAAATATTTTGGACTATTAAAAGGCCTTGAAAATTTTTCGGAAATAACTTTTGAGTACTTTGAATAAAAAATATAAACCTTAAAAAAGGTCAACCTATATCAGTATAATACACTTAGTCGTTCTTAAAGTTCAATTAGTAAATGATATAAATTATATGTTAATGGTTAAAATTTTAATATTTTGAGTTTTTTATTAATAAATTTATAATTTAGATTTGGGAACCTAACAATAGGTGACATATGTCATATGCTTATTTATAGATTATCGTATTTTTACTGACATAAAAATAACCAAAATAACCAAAAAAAAAGAATAGGGTCGAAACCGAAAAGCCTTACGAGTAGGTGTAATTAATTAAAATATTAAAATGAAAAAAATTACAATTATTGGATTGGTATTAATGATTAGTACTATTAATTTATTTGCACAAACAAATGACGTTAAATATCGCAGAAGTTCTCTTTACATGGTATTAATTGAATCTGAGACATTTCCAAATAAAGATTTAGTAATGAAGTCTTGGGACAACTACCCATTCCCAGACAAATATAACAACCATTTTGTAGATGCAAAATCCATGAATCCAGCTAATTATAAAGTTACAGATGCAGATAGAAATTCTAATAGTAAGCCTAATAGTAAGCCTAAAAGTAAAATGGGAGGTTTAATATCCAAAGGCGCTAAAAATGCAACTTCTTCAGCATCAGAAGCAACAGGTGGAGCAATTGATAATGAGACTAAAGAAATGCCAATTAAAATAGAGAAATTTATTAACGAAACAGATTTAGCAAGAAAAATAGTTGCTAAATGGTTTAGTGTTTCAGATGAAGGTAAAATGGATATGAAGTTGGTACACGAAAGAGGTTTTTATAATGCAACTGAAATGGATGCAGCTATAGCGTCTGGGCAAACAAAAGGGTTGGCTTCCTTAAGAGATGCTGGTAAAGAATTAATATCTAAAACTTTTATTACATTTTCTAAATTAAGTTTTGTGCCTAATGAGCCTATTGCTAGGGCAATTAGAGATGCAATTTATACCCAAGCTAGTGGAATTACAAAAGACGCAGTCATTAAAGTTGCAGATTTAGCTTATGAAAAAGGGAAAGAAGGATACTCCGTTTGGACTAATACTTGGCTATATCAATTGGAGTGGGATGAATCTATCGCAAGTGCTTTCTGGGAAATATGGAATGACAAAGAAGCTTTCGATAAATCAGATATTTTTAAGCTCAAATATGTAGGTAAAGAGTCTAGTCAAAGTTTAGTTACTTTTTCTCTAAAAAAAGGAGAAGGACAAAGATCTGATGAACAAGTTATAAACCTAGCAACGGTTCGTAATATTGATAAGGTTTTTGCTAAACTTCAAAAAGAATATGATGTGTTTAAACCTATGACAGAAGTTTTATCCACAGAGCCTATTACAGCAAAAATCGGTCTAAAAGAAGGATTAAAAGCCGGAGATAAATTTGAAGTATTAGAAATGGTATGGGATGAAAAATTAGGGATAACAAAATGGGAAAAAGTGGGAACTTGTAGTGTCGACAAAAAAATTCCAATTTGGGACAATAGATACAATGCAGGTCAGAAAGCAGATGATCAAAATAGCAAAAATGGTGATGTTATTAATGTAACAACTTTTAAGGGTTCAAAAAAAATTCAACCAGGCATGCTATTAAAACAATTAAAATAAATTATGAAAACAATAAAATCAATTCAACTAAGTAGTATTATATTGATACTTAGTTTATTTGCTTATGCACAAACTGCAAATGCACAAAAAGGCAAAAAAAAAGCTGATAAAGAAACTATAGCTTGGCGTTATGAACTAGAAGCTATAGCAACGGGAGTTCAAGGAACTTACCAAATTAAAGCTTGGTCATATTCTAAAAATGTAGAAACTGCAATAGAACAAGCAAAAAAAAATGCAGTTCACGGTATTATTTTTAAAGGATTCCCTAATAAAGGAAGAATACAAGGACAAAAACCATTAGCACGAGATTCACAACTATATGACAAAAACAAAAAATTTTTTAAAAATTTTTTTAAAACAGGAAGTGGTGATTACATGAAATTTGTCACTTTGGCAAATAATGGAAATATAGCTGCAGGTGATAGAATCAAACTAAGTAAAAAGGAATACAAAATAGGTGTAATAATATCTGTTAATGTGTCAGAATTAAGAAAACATCTTGAGGACGAAGGATTAATTAAAAGCCTATCTGATGGGTTTTAATACTAATAAGTTAATTATGAGAAAAATATTATTATTATTATTGACATCAATACTTTTTGTTAATACATCATTTTCACAAGCAAAGAAACCTACTATTATGATTGTACCAAGTGATAACTGGTGTATTATAAATGGTTTTGTGATGGAGTTTGATAATCAAGGAACAAAAGTTAAAATACCTAACTATAAAAAAGCATTTCAAGAAAGCACAGAATTATTGCTTGTTATCAGTACAATTAATGGCTTAATGGCAGAAAGAGGATTTCCATTGAAAAACATGGAATCTGCTATTAAAACATTAGAAGCAAATAGTGCCGAAGAATCTATGCTGTCTTCAAAAGAGGCTAGTATGGGAGTAAGTGAGAGTCCAATCGATAAGTTAAAAAAAGTTGCTAAAGCAGATATTATAATGCAATTAACTTGGACAATCAATAGAACAGGACCAGAAAAATCTATCACTTTTATTTTACAAGGATTAGATGCTTATACAGACAAACAAATTGCAACAGCTACTGGAACCGGAGACCCTTCATCTGCTGCTGAGCTACCTGTATTGTTAAAAGAGGCTGTATTGTCTCATATAGATAATTTCAATGCTTCTCTTATGTCACATTTTGATGATTTATTTACTAATGGAAGAGAAGTTACTATTAGAATTAAAAAATGGGATGATTGGGAGAATGATCTTGAAACTGAATATGGAAAAGATGATTATGAATTGGGTGAAATTATAGAAGATTGGTTAGCTGATAATACAGTAAAAGGAAGATATAATACAACAGATGCAACAGAAAATATGATGCTATTCGAGCAAGTAAGAATCCCTCTTTACTATGAAAGAAATGGCAAACAAAGGGCAATGGATACTAGGAGGTTTGCAAAGCAATTAAGTGCATATCTAAAAAACAAACCCTATTTAATCATAAATAAAGTTATGACAAAAGGATTAGGTGAAGCTACAATAATTTTAGGAGGGAAATAAAAACTACTATTTATGAAAACACATTTAAAATTAGCCATAATAATAACTTTAACAATAGTAAATATTAACGTTGAGGCGCAAAATAAAAAAGGAAAAATAGATGATACAGGAAGAATTGCATTAAATGCATATGTTTCACCACAAGTTGAAGGGTTACCCTCTTCTGCAAAAAGAATGCTAATAAATAAATTAGCAAAAATTGTTTCAAATAATGGGTTAGGAAGTGGTTCAATAAATTCTAGATTTATTATTACCCCAAATATTACAGTATTAACTAAGGATTTAACATCAACTGCACCTCCAATGACTGCATTAACATTGGATATTACATTTTACATTGGGGATGGTATTGAGGGAATTTTATTTGCCAATACTTCATTAGAAGTTAAAGGTGTAGGTACTAATGAAACTAAAGCATACATAGCAGCCCTTAAACAAATTAAAGCAAAAAATTCGGTTTTTAAAGATTTTATTGATCAAGGTAAAACTAAAATAATTGAGTATTACAATACTAATTGTGATTTTCTTCAGAAAGATGCTTTGGTAAAAGCAGATAAAAAAGAATTTGAAGATGCAATTTCTAGTTTATTAGCAATACCCGAAGTTTGTAAAGAGTGTTATATGTCTAGTCAAGATCTTACAGTTAAAATCTTTAAAATGAAAATGGAAAATGAATGTTTAGAAAATATTCAGAAAGCAACAGTAGCCAAGACGAATAACGAGTGGGATGAAGCAGCTTCGTACTTAACAACAATATTACCTGATGTATCTTGTTATGAGGACGCTCAAAAACTTCTTGTCGAAATTGAAAATCACAGATGTGCTGAGGCATTAGGCAAAGCAAAAGGTGCTTGGGCAAATATGGATTCATATAATGCTGCATACTGGCTTTCAGAAATTAGTGCAGATTCTAAATGCTATAAAGATGCTTTAACTTTAGGTAACGAAATTAAAATAAAATTAAAAGAGGAGGAAGATAAAGAATGGGATTTTAAACTAAAAGAGCAACAAGATGTTGTTGATGTTCAAAAGGCAACAATTAAAGCCGCTAGAGATATCGGTGTTGCTTATGGAGATAATCAACCAAAAACAGTTACATATAATACTAGGTCTTGGTGGTAACAATTAAGTTTAGACAAAAAAAACCATGAATAACTATTTTAAAAAAGACAATTTGAATATAAACTTTTTAAGTATAATATGTGTTATATTATTTTTATCTTCATGTAGTAACAACTTTTCAGAAATAGAACCAATTATTGAAGAATATCAAGAATTGTCTTGTATATCTAAAAAAGGTGAGGAAATAAGGAAAAAAAAAGAGCAATACAAAAATCATCCAGTCAAAATGACAAAGATCGTATTACGTCTGAAATAAATATTATCAAAAGCAAGCAGCAATTTGTATATAAAAAATTATCAGAATTAGCTATAGAGTTAGAAAAATATTCTACAAATTTTCTATATGGTGTAATTTTAACGAACCTCATATAGTAAAATTTCTTTTGTGCCACCTTTTGTTATAAAGTTTATTTTTCCGTTTTTATTGGCATCGCCTAAATCTATCGAAGAAGTTCCAAATACAGGAAATCCTGAAAGAAGTGTCCCCGTCTTATTATATACATACACCTTGTTTTCTTGGGTTTCGATGATGGAAATAAAAGTTTTACGATTAACAATAGTAATTCTTGGTGCGGTATAAATACCGAAAGGAAGCTCTACCAAAACACCATTTATTCGCATTAAATTATCGTCTAAAGTTACTTTTGTTTTCCCTTTTACGGTAAATTGATAACTGGTAACATTTAGTTTTTTTGAAGAAATTTTACCATTAATACCAATGCTATTTTTTGTATTATCATTACTGATAATCACGATTTTTTTAGCTTCAATTGTTGGCGGTGTTTTAGAAAAATTAAAAGTTTTAGAAATCCGTACTCTCGATTTTCCAACTCTACTTAATAGATTTAATTTACCGTTTTCTTCGGCGATTACAATATAGTCTTTTCCAGAAATCATGAAGTGTTGTGGAGCAAAAACAATATCAGATTGTGTTTTCTTAAACTTAAATCCTTTTACTGTTTTTCCTTTGCTATTCAACATTAAAATTTCCTTTCCTTGTGTAATAATAAATCGATATTTACGATTGTTGTCATAATCAAAAACCGAAAGTGGTTGGGTAATGTCATCGTTAAATTTTACAGGAAATGGACTAACATTTCTTCCAGTTCTATCTAAAATATAAAAATAATGCTGTGTAACAAATGCCAATTGCTTTTTTCCGTTTCGTAATAAATCTACTTCCTTAATTTTACCAATAATTGGATTTTTTAACTTTTTAATCCAAAGTGTTTTTCCGTTAGCCGAAATAAAATGCAACTGGTTTTTTACATCTTGTACCACCATATCTTTTCCGCCTGTTCTGTGATTACTAAAAAATATTGGGTCACTTAATAATTCGTTTTTAAGTTTAATACTTGCTATTTGAGATACTTTTCCAGTTTTAATTTGTTGGGTGGTAGCACCTGCTTCCTTACAAACCAAATTAACGTGAGCAAAGTTACGATCGTAACTAAATTGTAATACGACCAACGGGTATTTTTTAAATGAAATATCTGAAATTTCCGTTTTCAATAAATTTGAAATTGTTTCAGAATAATTACCATTCATCCTTATAATTAATAAAGAAGATTCATCACTTAATTGCGACATGGCTTTTTTATAATAAGTAGATTTTGAAAGCGTATTATTACTTAAATAGGAATTGATAATTTGTTGTGCAAGTGCTTCGGTTTCAGAAAAAATAAAGAAATCCTCTAACTTAAATACAAATTTTGGAGTGGTCTTTTGAGTGAAGGTTGCAAAATTATTGATAAACAAATTTGGTTTGTTAAATTCAGAAATTAATACGTTTTTAAAGGGTTCTTTAGGAGTACTAAATTCCCCTAAAATACTTGAAGTGATTTCCGAATCTATACTTTTAATTACTATTGCATTTCCCTGTGGAAGTGAAATTTTTCCTACTTCGGTAATTCCTTCAAAAAGCAATGCTTCATCGGTGTTGGTGTTTTTAATCCCTCTAAATTTCTGAAGATTGTTTTTAAAAATTTCGAAATCGTTAAAAGTAATCGATACAACTCCTTTTGCATCAAGAGGAGTGACTTTTGCAATTTCGTTTCGTTGCGGTTGCAAACCTTTAAAAACCGAAATTAATTGTGGTACCGAGTCATTTGCCAAAATAACTCCTGAAGCGGTTAAGGCATCTGGTAAAATTTCTGCATCTAAAGCTGCCCACGAACCAAAATTTAAAAGTAGAGATTCCCCAATTTGCATTTCGTTTACTTGAAAAAAAGCAGTAAAGTCTTGCGTGTTTTTAACTTTAAATATTTTTTTGAAAGTAGCTGTTTTTTCAGTTTTTCCGTCTATTAAATTTTTAATATTTTGCTGTGAATTACTCGCAACAAAAACACTGTCTTTTAATAAGGTATAAATAACTTGTTCGTTTATCAATACTTTCTGAAATGATTGCCCTTTGTAGATGGCTTTTTCGACGGTAATATTGGGAATAGAATCTGCATTAAACAAGTGCTCATTGGGTCTTCCTATAAAAGTATAAGTGTTATTCTCTTTGTTTGAAACGCAAATTAAACTGCTGCTGTTTGGTTTTAAATAGCTAAAAATAGCAATTTCAGAGAAAAAAATATAAGGATTTTTAGTCTTGAATTTAGAAATTAAACTACTATTTGAAATGTCAGATTTTAAGGTTTCAAAATCTTCAATTTTAAAAACAACCGATGTGTTTTCAGGAATAAAATCGATTAAATTCTTAGGTTTTTTAGAAGCAGTTTCGCAACTAAAAAGTAAGCTTGTGAAAATAAGAATAAGACTTGTTTTAATAAAAATCTTCATATAACAAAAATAATAAGGTTTACCGCCCTTTTCAACAGAATTTGAATTGTTTATTTACGGGTTTTTAACAATCTTTAAATCCAATTTATATTGTTCGGGTAAAAGCCTGAAACTCTTGCGATGATACTTTGTGATGCCGTGTTTTCTAATAGCATCCCGATGTTCTTTGGTAGGATATCCTTTGTTTTGTTTCCAGTTGTACATTGGGTATTCTTCATGAATTTTATTCATAAACTCATCTCGTGCCGTTTTTGCCAATATAGAAGCAGCAGCAATATGCAGATATTTACCATCACCTTTTATAACGGTTTCAAAAGGAATATCCTTAAAAGGTTTGAAGCGATTTCCGTCAACGGCAATAAGTTGAGGTGTTGTTGAAAGTTGTTCAATAGATTTGTGCATTGCCAAAATGGAAGCGTTTAGTATGTTTATTTTATCAATTTTTTCCATCATCACATGAGAAACTCCAAAGCAAATAGCTTGTTCTTCGATTATAGGTTTCAGTAAATCACGTTTTTTTTCTGAAAGTTGTTTGGAATCGGTTAGGATTTTATTTTTAAAATTATTGGGTAATATTACAGCTGCGGCAGTTACAGGGCCAGCCAAACAACCTCTTCCGGCTTCGTCGGTGCCGCATTCTAATAAGTGTTTGTTTATTTTTAGTTTTAACATAAATTTGAAAAGCCTTAAGAAATAGTATTATTATTTAATATTCAACTTCAACTTCAACTTCAACTTCAACTTCAACTTCAACTTCAAGTTTGGTCTTCCGTATTTTTTCCTTTCATAAATTCCTTTCAAAAGTATACCTTTGCTCGATAAGTTAAAAGTAGATGTACAAAACGTTTTTATTATTTTTTTTTCTATTCACTTCGGTATTTGTATTTTCTCAAAATGAAGAAGGAAAATCTAAAAAACAGAAGAAGGAAAAACCCTCAATTACTTTGTATAAAATAGTTTCGGCAAGGTTAGACACCACCTATGTAGATACTTCGTTGACTATTAAAAGAGATTATAAATTTAATTATTTACGAAAAGATAATTTTGAACTTCAAGAATTTGCAAATATTGGTCAACCCTATAATTTCTTAGCATATAGTTTTGAAAACACAAATTTAAAACCATTGTTTGCTGCTCAAGCACAGCATTTTAATTATAAAGAAATTGAAGATGTAAACTATTTTCATGTGCCAACTCCCTTAACCGAGTTGTATTATAGAACTGCTTTTAAACAAGGACAACAACTGGATGCGTTTTTTACTATAAATACTTCAGAACAGTTTAATTTTTCTGTCTCTTATAGAGGTATTCGGTCTCTTGGGTCTTACCAACATCAAAGAACTGCAACGAGTGATTTTATGTTTACAACTAATTTTCATTCTAAAAACAAACGTTATAATATAATTACTCACGTTAATGCGCAGAGCTTATCAAACGAACAAAACGGTGGACTTACAGACGAATCGGTCTTCTTTTTTCAAAACGGAAATAGCGATTTTAAAGACCGTGGAAGATTGGATGTGAATTTTGAAGATGCTGAAAATGAACTAAAAGGATTTAGAGTTTATGCAAAACAAGAATACGAACTCATCACCAAAAAAGACAGTACCGATCAAAATAGATTAGTTATAGGAAACATTGTGAGTTTTGAAGACAAATCATATTCATATACACAAGACAATCCTTTTGATAACTATGGAGAATCTTATAAAACTTCGGGATTATGGAAAAAAGTGTATTTAGAAGATTTTAACGTACAAGGATATGCTCGTTTTGAAAACGATTTTATAGGAAATTTAACTGCATTTATTGGTTATACAGATTATAATTACGGTTACGACACCAAATTAATTTTAGACGATGAAGAGATTACAAATCGCTTAAAGGGAAATTTGTTACAAGCAGGTGCTTCCTATAAAAAAACTTATAAGGGGTTTGAATTATATGGAGATGGTGCCTTTAATATTTCGGGAGATTATAATGCTAATTATTTAACTGCAGGTGCTTCTTATAACATTAATAATAAACATAAAGTAAGTGCTGAAATTAAAACACACTCTACCGCACCTAACTTTAATTTCTTACTGTTCCAAAGCGATTACATTAATTATAATTGGCAAAACGATTTTAATAATGTAAAAACCCAACAATTAAAAGTTGATTTTAATTCCGAAAAAATTGCCAATATATCTATAAATTATACTGGAATTAATGACTATGCCTATTTTACAATTAAAGCAAACGATTCTACACCGACGCCGCATCAATATTCAGATCGTGTAGATTATGTAAAAATTAAAGCACAAAAAGAAATCCGTTATAAAAAATTTGGTTTGGACAATACGTTCTTATTTCAAAAAGCATTGAGTGGAGAAGAAGTGTTAAAACTTCCACAGTTTATTACGAGAAACACTTTGTATTTTGAAGATCAATGGTTTAAAAAAGCCTTGTTTGCACAAATGGGTGTGTCCTTTAAATACTTTGGTGCCTTTGAAATGAATGCTTACGACTCTGTTTTAGGAGAATTTTATGTGCAAAACGAAACGGAATTAGGAGGCTATCCACAGTTTGACATCTTCTTTAATGCAAGAGTGCAGCAAATACGTTTTTACTTTAAATACGAAAACTTTAATGCTTTGTTTTCTGATACTAATGATTATTTTTCAGCTCCCAATTATCCATATCGCGATGCGGTATTTCGTTTTGGTATTGTTTGGAATTTCTTTATGTAGCTGGGCTATGCTATTTAGCCTTATAAATTGTTGCGGTATTCTCTTGATTAACATCTACTATTCTTTCATCTTATCGTATCGAGCCTTTTAGGTGATTTATCTTATGAATAATTATTTTTAATAGCTTTGAGTTTGTTGTGAATTTAAGGTGTAAAAAAAACACCTATTAATTTTAATAAGTGTTTTATTAGTTTTTTACTGAAGTAGAATTATTCTAATCTCGCTAAACTCTCCGCAATTTTTTCAGTGTATTTGTCTGCTGCCTTAATAGCATCTTTTGGATTGGTGATTTTTGTAGTTGCAGCTATTAATAATTGGTCACCATCTTCTCTTTCTAAGTTGTAAACTAACGTTTCTAGTACATACATTTTGTCTGTTGAGGTATAGCTACTTCCAGAGCCATAATAATTTCCAAAGGTAGAGTAAGAATAAGGGTGCATATAATAACTATTAAAACCTCCATAATATCCTGGATAAAAAGAGGAATAAGGCCCCATCATTCCCATTCCCATATAGTCATTGTAATAGGTGGTTGTAGTGGTTTCTTCGTAATCTTTAAGTACGCTTATACATACTGCATCATAGCCTTCATAACCAAAAATATCACGAATTAATTTTTGACGTTCTTCAGTCATTTCTTTGTCAGGATCTAGTTTAGGAAAACGTGTAAAACTTTCGGTAGCTTTATAACCAGCTGCTCTAAATTTGTTTGCAATACTGGTTTCAAAATCAGCACGAATTACAGGATCTGCTGTACGAGCAATAACCAAAATGTTTCTGCCTTTTAATTCGTTTACATCTTTGCTTTTCCAAACACTTAAAACGTCAACGGTAGTGTTACAGCTAGTTAAAACTAAGGCAATGATTAGGTATGCAATATTTTTCATATTAATTTTTGTTGAATTTATTTATTAATTTTTTGGAGCGATATCTTATTACCCTTTTAGTAATCCTCTTGAGATAACTATTTTTTGAATTTCGGAAGTGCCTTCGTAAATTTGAGTAATTTTAGCATCACGCATTAAACGTTCAACGTGGTATTCTTTTACGTAGCCATTTCCTCCGTGAATCTGAATAGCTTCAACAGTAACGTCCATGGCAGTTTGCGAAGCAAATACTTTTGCCATCGCACTACTCATCGTATAATCGTTTCCTTGATCCTTATCCCAAGCTGCTTTATGTACTAACATTCTTGCGGCTTCAATATTGGTGTGCATATCTGCTAATTTAAAAGCGATTGCTTGATGATTGCAGATTTCTGTTCCGAAGGCTTTACGAACTTTAGAATAATCTCTTGCTAATTCATAAGCTCCTGCTGCGATTCCTAATGCTTGTGATGCAATTCCAATACGCCCTCCGCCAAGTGTTTTCATAGCGAATGAAAATCCAAATCCATCGGCGCCAATTCTATTTTCTTTCGGAACTTTCACATTATTGAACATTAACGAATGTGTGTCACTCCCCCTAATTCCTAATTTATCTTCTTTTGGTCCCACAACAAAACCATCCCATTCTTTTTCAACTATAAAAGCATTGATTCCGTGGTGACGTTTTTCTTTATCGGTTTGAGCAATTACAATATAATAATCTGCAGTGCCTCCATTAGTAATCCAGTTTTTGGTTCCGTTTAAAAGGTAATGACCCCCTTTGTCAATTGCAGTTGTTTTTTGTGAGGTTGCATCAGATCCAGCTTCCGGTTCACTCAAACAAAAAGCACCTAATTTTTCACCCGTTGCTAACTTGGTTAAGTATTTTTGTTTTTGTTCTTCGTTGGCGTATTTTTCAATCCCGTAGCAAACTAATGAGTTGTTTACCGACATTACCACACTAGCTGAAGCATCAATTTTTGAAATTTCTTCCATTGCCAATGAATACGAAAGTGTGTCCATTCCGCCACCGCCATATTTTGGATCGACCATCATTCCTAAAAATCCCATTTCGCCCATCATTTTTATTTGTTCGGTTGGAAATTTTTGTTGATTGTCACGTTCTATAACGCCAGGAAGTAATTCATTTTTTGCAAAATCACGAGCTGCGTCGCGAATCATTATGTGTTCTTCGGTAAGTGAGAAATCCATTGAAAACGGTATTAAATATGTGTTTTAAAAAGAAGACAAAGATACCTTTTTAATATCCAAATTCCAAAGTAACAAATTTCAAATTTTAAGGATTTTAATTTCAATATTTCAAAAAAAAAGAATAACCCAACTTGTTTTGGAATTTGACGCTTTATTTTTGGAATTTATTTTTAGGTTTTAGTATCTTTATTTTTTGAAACATATCTTTTTTTGAAACAAAACAATTACCATATTTTAGGAGTAATGAGTGGAACTTCCCTTGACGGAATCGATCTTGCTGAAGTGCGCTTTACGGTTTCAGAAAAAGACGTGTGGAGTTTTGAAATTGCTATCGCTGAAACCATTGCCTATTCCACAGTTTGGAAGAATAGTTTACAAGAAGCTCTTTCGTATTCTGAAGAAAAAATGAAGGGTTTCAATATTCAATATACCGAGTTTTTGGGGGAAGTGATTTCTAGTTTTATTGAAAAACATCAGCTAAAAAACATTGATGCAGTTTGCAGCCACGGACATACCATTTGGCATCAACCCGAAAATGAATTGACATTTCAAATTGGAAATCTTCCTGAAATTGCATCCATAATAAATCAAAAAGTAATCTGTGATTTTAGAGTGCAAGATGTTGCTCTGGGCGGAAATGGAGCACCTTTAGTTCCTATTGGTGATCGATTACTTTTTAATGAATATGATTACTGTTTAAATTTAGGTGGATTTGCAAATATCTCATTTGAATTGGAAGGAAAAAGAATTGCTTATGATATTTCACCAGTAAACATTGTTCTAAATGCTTTAACAGAAAAACTGGGTTTTCCGTTTGATGATGGAGGTAAATTTGCATCAAACGGAATAGTAAATAACAACTTGTTTCAGGAATTAAATGCTTTAAAATATTATTGTGAAAACCCGCCAAAATCTTTAGGGTTGGAATGGGTCCAGGAATATATGTCTCCATTAATAGAAGCTTCGGAAATTTCAATACTAGATAAAATTGCTACGGTTACGGAACATGTTGCGTTTCAGTTAGCAAATAATTTTGAAGAATATTCTTCAGTTTTAGTAACGGGTGGAGGCACTTTTAATTCTTATTTACTTCAACGAATTCAGTTTTATAAAAAATTAGATTTGAAAGTTCCTTCAGAAAAATTAATAGAATTTAAAGAAGCATTAATTTTTGGATTATTAGGAGTTTTAAAACTAAGAAATGAAATAAATTGCTTGTCAAGTGTTACAGGCGCAGACAAAGATCATTGTGCAGGATTCGTATTTGAGCAGTAAAAACCTAATTAAATTTGTTTAATAAATACACCGTGATAAATTTTAGCATACAATAAAATTACCTACATTTAATCCGTGAAAAAATTATTAAAAAAATATCTTTTATGACTTCTATTATTATATTAATTTTTGTTATTGGTTACCTTTCAATAACCTTAGAACATCCCCTAAAATTAGATAAAACCGTTCCAGCTTTAATTATGGCTGCATTAATTTGGGCAGTCCTTGCTATTGGGTTTCATGCAGGTTGGTTTAATGTAATTGATACCCATGAAAATGTATTTAATTTTTTAACAGGAGGTGAAGAAGCATCTCATGGGTTTGATAATACCCTGTTACATCACCTTGGTAAAACTGCCGAGATAATAATCTTCCTTATTGGAGCGATGACTATTGTAGAAATAATTGATTTGCATAGAGGTTTTGAAATATTAAAAGCAGCAGTTAAAACAAAAAGCAAGAAAAAATTATTATGGATTATTGGTATTTTGGCATTTATATTATCTGCAATTATTGATAATTTAACTGCAACCATTGTATTGATTACATTATTACGGAAATTAATAAATAACAAAGAAGAACGTCTTTGGTTTGTGGCAATGGCAGTGATAGCTGCCAACGCTGGTGGTGCTTGGTCACCAATAGGTGATGTTACAACGACCATGCTTTGGATTGCTAATAATGTTACCGCATTGGGATTAATAGAGTTTGTAATTTTACCTTCTATTGTATGCTTTCTAGTTCCGTTTTTTATAGCTAGTAAATTAAAAGTATTCAAGGGCGAAATTACTGTAGATTCATCAAGTGATGAAGTTTCCGAAAAATTATTAAGCAGTAAAACCATGTTGTTTTTAGGATTAGGAATGATTGTTTTTGTTCCGATTTTTAAAACTGTCACTCACTTACCTCCGTATATAGGAATGATGTTTGCCTTAGGTATTGTTTGGTTGGTTTCAGAATATATTCATCCAGAAGAAGATTTTAACGCAGAAAGGAAACATTTATATTCTGTTCATAAGGCACTTTCGAGAATTGAAATTTCAAGTATTTTATTTTTCTTAGGAATTTTAATGGCAGTGGCTGGATTAGAATCTCTCGTGTATGGAGTTTCGCAAAACGGAGATCCAGTTGGAACTTTACGTTATGTTGCTGAGATTCTACAAGATGCAATTCCTAATCAAGATGTTGTAGTTATTTTCTTAGGAATATTGTCTGCAATTATTGACAATGTGCCACTTGTTGCAGCTTCTATGGGAATGTACGACTCTCCCACAGATTCTGTACTTTGGCATTTTATAGCTTATTCTGCAGGAACAGGGGGAAGTATGTTAATCATTGGGTCGGCTGCAGGTGTTGCTGCAATGGGAATGGAAAAGATAGATTTTATCTGGTATCTTAAAAAGATTACTTGGTTAGCATTCCTAGGTTTTATTGCTGGAGCTGCAGTTTTTATACTTTTTGAAAGAGTGTTATTTCCACACGTATAACAATTTCTGAAACACATTTTCGTTATTCAATTTAAACTTATTATTAAATGATTAATATGTTAATTCAAGACGCCTCTGAAACGGCTGAAAATCTGGAGCCTATAGTTGAAGAAAAAACACTTTCCATCATGCAATTGCTAATGGATGGTGGTCCCGCAGGGCAAATTATAATTGGAGTACTCTTTGTGCTACTATTTGTTGCAGTTTATATTTATTTTGAACGGCTTTTTGCTATCAAATCTGCAACTGAATATGATACTACTTTTATGAATCAGATAAAAGATCACATCAGTGGAGGAAATTTACAGGCTGCAAAAGGCTTATGTGCTCAAAAAAATACGCCTGTTGCTAGATTAACTGAAAAAGGAATCTCCAGAATCGGAAGCCCTTTGGAAGACATTAATACTGCAATCGAAAACGCTGGAAAATTAGAAGTTTATAAACTTGAAAAGAACGTGAGTGTTCTCGCAACTATCGCTGGAGCGGCTCCTATGATTGGTTTCTTAGGCACTGTAATCGGAATGGTTTTAGCATTCCATACCTTAGCCTCTAGTAGTGGTCAAGCCGAAATGGGAACCTTAGCACAAGGAATTTACACAGCAATGACAACTACAGTTGCAGGATTAATTGTTGGTATTATTGCTTTTATGGGTTACAATCATTTGGTAGTAAAAACCGATAAAGTAGTGCATCAAATGGAAGCAACTGCGGTTGATTTTTTAGATCTTTTAAACGAACCTGCTTAATGAATTTAAGAGGAAGAAATAAAGTAAGTGCCGAGTTTAGTATGAGCTCTATGACGGACATTGTATTCTTGTTATTGGTGTTTTTTATGCTAACATCGCCTACAATCACACCAGATGCTTTGGATTTAATTCTTCCAAAAGCAAAAGGAAAATCGACCCATAAGCAAAACGCTTCGGTTAGTATTACCAAAGACGGAGCTTACTATGTAAATAAAGAACGAGTAAGCGAACAAAATATAGAAACTGAATTAAGAAAAGTTTTTGCAGGAGAAGAAAAACCAACCTTAATATTAAGAGCAGAAGAAGGAGTGCCTATTGAAGACGCTGTGTTCGTGATGGATATCGCCAATAAAAACAGTTACAAAGTGGTGTTGGCTGTACGACCGAATTAGTTCAGTTTTCAGTAAATCAGTACACAGTCGTCAGTAAGTTCTTAGAAAAATTTTGCACTTAGTGCCTTTGCGAGAAAAAAAGCTTAACGAGAATCCAATGAGCATTCTAAACACAAAACATAAAAAAAAGAGTATGGCAATCACGGTCGTAGTACACGTGATCATTCTTATTTTGTTATTTTATGTAGGCTTTTCCTATTTAGATCCTCCACCAGAAAACGGAATCGCAGTCAATTTTGGAACGATGGATACTGGTAGCGAAAAAGTACAACCCACCGAAAAAATTAAAACCGCTCCAAAACCTACAGAAACAAAACCGGTGGTTCAACAAAAAACAGAAATCAAAGAAGAAGTAGTTACTCAAGATACCGAAGATGCTCCCGTCATTAAAAAGGAAAAGAAAAAAGAAGTAGTCAAAGAGGTAGTAAAAGAAATTCCAAAAGAAGAACCCAAAAAAGAAGTAAAGAAAAAACCAGACCCAAAACCAGATAAATCGACTACCGATGCACTTTCTAGTTTAATCAACGGACCAAAAAACGATGGTAAAGCAGAAGGAGGAGAAGGAGACGACAAAACAGGAGGTGATAAAGGATATCCAAACGGAGATCCAAATGCCAAAAGTTACTACGGTAACGGAAAAGGATTGGATGGTGACGGGAATTATTTATTAGGTGGACGTAAAGCCTTAAATAAAAAGAAATTTGTACAAGATTGCAACGAAGCAGGAACCGTTGTGGTAAGTATAGAAGTAGATCGCACCGGGAAAGTAATTTCTGCTACACCTGGAGTTCGTGGAACGACCAACAACTCCAAATGTCTTTTAGAACCTGCAAAAAGAGCCGCTCTGGCTACCAAATTTAACAAAGACGATAAAGCCCCGAGCAAACAAATAGGTAAAATTATTTACCGTTTTAGTTTGTCTGAGTAGTTAAATGTTTAATTAAATTATCTTACTTTTTTCAATACCTTTATAACATAAAATAAATCCTATGAATTTTAACAAACTACTTCTTTTTATTGCATCTGTTTCAATACTAAGTTGCAACAATTCTTCAGAAAAAATTACTTCAGAAAACAATCAAACTAAAACATCACCTCACGATTTTATGTTTATGCAACGTGCCTATCCTACGGGTGAAATAAAAACGGATGCGTATTCAAAAGCCATTCAGTGGAAAAAACAACAAACCAACAGAAATTCAAACGCAGCAGTGATATGGGAATTTGCAGGTCCTTTAAATATAGGTGGAAGAATAACCGATTTAGAAATTCCGATAGACCAAGCACAAACCTATTATGTAGGAGCAGCTTCTGGAGGGATTTTTAAAACTACCGATGCAGGTGCCAATTGGATACCAATTTTCGATGATCAAGAAATGCTTTCGATTGGTGATATGGAAATTTCAAAAAACAATACCGACCTTATTTGGGTGGGTACAGGCGAAGTTAACGCCGGAGGAGGTTCATTGGCTTATGATGGAAACGGAATGTATAAAAGTGCTGACGGCGGACTTACTTGGGAAGCAAAAGGCTTGCCAGCATCGGGAAGTATTAGTAAAGTATTGATAGATCCCAACGACGATACGACCATTTTTGCAGGTGCAATGGGACCACTTTTTAAAAAAGACAACAATCGTGGAGTCTATCGTTCTACTAATGATGGTGCCGATTGGGAACAAGTTTTATTTGTAAGTGATTCTACCGGAATTATAGATATGGCAATTCATCCAAATAACGGAAATATAGTATATGCAGCAAGTTGGGAACGAATTAGAAGACCCAACAACAGACAGTATGGAGGCGAAACTTCTCGTATTTATAGAAGTCAAAATGGAGGTGATTCTTGGACAGAATTAACCAACGGTTTGCCAAGTAATGCAAACGATAAAGGAAGAATTAGTATCGATATTTCACAGTCAAACCCCGATGTTTTATATGCTTTTTACTCAGATAAAATTGGAAATGTAGAAGGAACTTTTAAAACAACCAATGGTGGAGATTCTTGGACACAGGTAAACTCTGTTAATAACGGAACTTCATATCATTGGTGGTTTGGCGGAATATTTGTAGATCCAACAGACGAGAATGTTATTTACAATTCTAGTTTTATAATGGAAAAATCTTCCGATGGAGGACAAACTTGGAATACCACTTTTCCAGGGGTTCACGTAGATCAACAAGCAATGGCTTTTAATGCTTCTGTTCTGGGTGAAGTATTGATTGGAAATGACGGTGGATTGTATAAAAGTTCTAACAATGGGAATACTTCTACAAAAATTAATGATTTACCAATAACCCAATTTTATCGTTTTTATGTGGACGCTCAAAATTCCGATAAAGTGTACGGTGGTGCTCAAGATAATAATACGATTAGAACTCAAACTGGAGGATTAAGCGACTGGCAAGCAATTTATGGAGGTGACGGATTTCAGCCATTAGTAGATCCCACCAACACCAATGTAATCTATGCAATGTATCAACGAGGAAACCTCGGAAAATCTACTAATAATGGAGCATCTTTTAGTGGAGCTACAAGCGGTATCTCAAGTGGGGATACTTTTAATTGGGACACAGCATTATGTTTTGATCCTAACGACTCGCAAACACTTTTCTACGGAACACAAAGAGTTTATAAAACAACTAATGCCGCTGGAAATTGGTCGTCAATAAGCCCCGATTTAAGCAACGGTCCTCATACAGGAAATCTTGCTTTTGGTACGGTAACGACCATTAATGTTTCGCCTTTAAACAGTGATGTTATTTACGCAGGAACCGATGACGGAAATGTTTGGGTAACTCAAAATGGAGGTGGAAATTGGACTAAGATTTCAGCAACATTGCCAAATTTATGGACGACCAAAGTACTGGCTTCTAGAGACGACCCTGCAACGGTTTATATAACTTTTTCTGGCTATCGTTATGGCGAGGACAACGGTCATATATTTAAAAGTACCGATTTTGGTGCAACTTGGAACGATATTTCTTCCAATTTACCAGATATTCCAATTAATGACATCGAAAAAGATCAATACGGAAACCTGTTTTTAGGAACCGACGTAGGTGTTTTGGCTTCCTTAGATGAAGGTGTAACTTGGCAACCCTTAGGTGAAAATATGCCGTCGGTAGTGGTAACCGATTTGTTTATTCACGAAAATTCCGAATATTTATACGTGGGTACTTACGGACGCTCCAGTTATAAATTAAACATTGCAAATGATGTTTTAAGAATGAATTCTAATATTTTTGAAACTGAAATAAAACTATATCCAAATCCAGCTTCTAATTTTATAAATATTGTTTTTGAAAATCCTTCGGAAGGGGTTTCAGTAATAATTTATGACCAATTAGGAAGAATAGTTTTAAGTAAGGAATTCATTTCGATAACTTCAGAAAAGAGAATTTCATTGGAAGGAACTTCAACTGGAAATTATTATGTTCAGATAATTTCGGAAGGACATAAAACTACTAAAAAATTACTCGTAAAATAAGCAGTTTGAATTATTCTGAAACCATAAATTGGTTATTTTCACAGTTACCAATGTACCAACGAATTGGCGCTGCGGCGTATAAAGTAGATTTATCCAATACTTTAAAACTCACTAATTATTTGAATGAGCCCCAAGATTCGTTTAAATCGGTTCACGTAGCTGGAACCAACGGAAAAGGGTCAACGAGCCATATGTTGGCTTCGGTTTTACAAGAAGCGGGTTATAAAGTAGGTTTATATACTTCGCCTCATTTAAAAGATTTTAGGGAACGCATTAAGATTAATGGCAAGATGATTTCGGAAGAATTTGTGATAGATTTTGTTGCCGAACATCAATCTTTTTTTGAAGAAAATCAGTTGTCGTTTTTTGAAATGACGGTGGGTTTGGCATTCGATTATTTCAGAAAAGAAAAAGTAGCTATTGCAATTATTGAAGTAGGCTTAGGAGGGAGGTTAGACAGCACCAATGTCATAACTCCTGAAGTTTCCGTGATTACCAATATTGGTTTGGATCATACCCGTTTTTTAGGCGAAACAATGCAAAAAATCGCTTCAGAAAAAGCAGGAATTATCAAAGCAGCTATTCCTGTGGTAATTGGTGAAACTACTTCAGAAACCAAAAAGGTATTTCAAGAAATTGCTTCAGAAAGAGGAAGTTTGATTGTTTTTTCAGAAGAAGAAACCCTCTTAGAATACAAAACAGATTTGTTAGGCGATTATCAAATAAAGAATGTTCAGACGGCTGTTGAAACTATAAAAATACTTCAGGAAAAAGGTTGGAACATTTCCGAAGAAGATATTAAGAAGGGTTTTTTAAATGTGGTGTCAAATACTGGATTGCAAGGAAGATGGCAAGTTCTTCAAGAAAATCCTAAAGTAATTTGCGATACGGCTCATAATAAAGAAGGGTTGGTTTTGGTAATGGAACAATTGCAAAAAGAAGATTACAAAAAGCTCTATATTGTGCTTGGTGTTGTAGATGATAAGAATTTAGAGACAATTTTACCCTTATTTCCAAAAGAAGCAATCTATTATTTTTGCAAACCTGATGTGATTCGAGGATTGAATGTTTCAATTCTAAACACCAAAGCAAAGCAATTTGGACTGTTGGGGAGTAGTTATAATTCAGTATATGAAGCATATACTGAAGCATTAAATCAGTCTGAGAAAGGTGATGTAATATTTATAGGAGGAAGCACATTTGTGGTAGCAGAAGTTTTGTAATATTTTTGAAATAAATGTTTGTAGTATATAAAAACTGCCTTATATTTGCCACCGCTAACACGAAGGGCAATTAGCTCAGTTGGTTCAGAGCATCTCGTTTACACCGAGAGGGTCGGGGGTTCGAATCCCTCATTGCCCACTTCAAGCAGAATCCCGATACAGAAATGTATCGGGATTTTTTATTTTCAAAACGTTTAAGAGAATTTTCATAAATTTTGAAAATAAAAAAAACTCTATCAACGCCAAACTTATTACAATATGTTTTTACTAAAGAATTGGTAGAATACCTATAAAAACCTTAAATAATATCTAGAATCTGTTCCAAAGCCATACTTCTAGAAGCTTTTATAAGTATTTGACTTTGTGTAAGCGTGTTGGTTTCTAACTCCTTTTGAAGTTCTTTAAAAGTTTTAAATCTTTGAATTTTATCTGAATGAACCTTAGTTTTAAAGAAGTTTTCTCCAATAAGATAGGTCTTGTGAAAATTATGAGTTTCAATAAAATCTACGATGTTTTGGTGCTCGTTTTCAGCTTCAGATCCTAGTTCAAACATATCGCCTAGGAATAATACTTTCGATTCTCCTTTAGATTGATTAAAATTTTCTAAAGCAGCCAGCATACTACTTGGGTTGGCATTATAGGCGTCTAATATTATTTGATTACTTCCTTTATTAATAAGTTGAGAACGGTTGTTGGTTGGGATATAACCTTCAATGGCATCCTTTATATTTTCTTCAGAAACATTAAAATATTCACCCATACAAATTGCAGCGGCAATATTATTAAAGTTGTAAAGTCCTATTAAATTACTTTTAATTTTCTGGTTTTTATAAGAAATTATAACTTGATTGGAAGCATCAACTAATTCAATAAAACAATCTTGATTATTATCACCGAAAGTAAAGCTGCTAATTCCTTCTGAGTTTTGTAATTGCTTGTTATCAGTAGCATTTATAAAAACTGTTTTATTGTTTTCTTTTAAATATTGGTACAATTCGGTTTTTGCTTTTACAACACCTTCTAGGCTTCCGAAACCTTCTAAATGTGCTTTTCCGAAGTTAGTGATATAACCATAATCGGGTTTTGTAATGTTAGAAAGTAATTCGATTTCTTTTAAATGATTTGCACCCATTTCTACCATACCTAATTCGGTTTCAGAATTCATAGAAAGTAAGGTAAGAGGAACGCCAATATGATTGTTTAAATTTCCTTTAGTAGCAGTCGTGCAGTATTTTTTTGAAAGCACCGCATTAATTAATTCTTTGGTGGTGGTTTTCCCATTACTTCCAGTAAGTGCAATAATTGGAATTGCTAAATATTCTCGATGAAAAGTAGCCAATTGCTGAAGTGTTTCTAATACATTTTCAACTAAAATAGTTCCTTCTGTTTCAAATTCATTTTCATCAATTATTACTTTATAAGCACCTTTGTTTAATGCTGATTGAGTAAATTCATTGCCATTAAAATTATCTCCTTTTAGTGCAAAAAACAAACAGTTTTTAGTAATGCTTCTGGTGTCTGTACAGATTCCAGAAGATTTTAAAAAATATAGATGAAGCGAATTAATTTTCATAAAGTGTAAAATAAAATAAAAAAACCACTATAAATGAACCTAAAACGAACATTAGGTGCGTTTTATCGATTTGATTTTTAATAATCGAAATAAAAAACTAACTTAGTAAACTTATAATTAACCAACGTGTTTTTCATGAAAAGATTTTTACTTTTCGTATTATTAATTTCTTTTTCGTTTTTGTCTTATTCGCAAGATGAAAATAACAGAATTCCTATAAGTTGGGAAAGTAATTTGCGAAGTTCTTTTTCTCCAATTGAATTGCCTCCTTTAGATATTTCATTAATAATTGCAGAAGACAGTATCAACGATTTAGATAAAAGTATGCCTTGGCGATATGGAATAGAAAGACCTTTAGCCTTGGATTTTGAGAATAATGGCGAATGGACAGAATTGCCAAATAATAGAGGTAGAATTTGGCGAGTAGCTATAAAATCTCCCGATGCTATAAATTTGAGTATTAATTTTGATGAATTCGAATTGCCCAAAGGGACCCTACTTCATTTATATAATGAAGATCAAACCGATGTTTCAAAAACCTATACAAAAGATCAAAATAGAGATAATAAAATACTAGGTTCTTGGTATATTTCAGGAGATGTTATTTGGATTGAATATTTTGAACCTTCAAATGTAAATAGTGTACCTCGATTACAGATTGGAAGTATAATTCACGGTTATCGAATGGGAAGAGTGCGACAAATAGTTAATGGTAGAGGTTTAAACGATTCTGGAGATTGTAATTATGATGTAAACTGCCCAATTGGAAATGATTTTGAAACTAAAAAAGATTTAGTAAAAAAAACAGTTGCATTGCTTAATTTAGGGAATGGTTATTTATGCTCAGCATCCCTAATTAACACAACTGAAGGAAATAAAACCCCTTATTTACTTACTGCAAATCACTGTTTAGAAAATAGCAATCCAGATTTTTGGTCGGTACGTTTTAATTGGATGAGCCCAAGCCCTATATGTGGAACAGAGGATGAAAGTCTAGACATCCAGACCAATTTCACGATGAGTGGAGCAGAAGTAAAAGCGAATAACGCCTTAAGTGATTTTGCATTAGTTGTTTTATATAATGATATTCCAGATTCTTGGGATGTAGCATTTGCAGGATGGGATAATACCGATAATTTACCAGAATATGAAGTAGGAATTCACCATCCAAACGGAGATATCATGAAAATATGTAGAGATGATTCTGGGGCGGTAAAAGAAAATACCAATGGCACCGAAGTATGGCTTATTGGAGGAGTTTCTGTAGGATCTGGAGATGGTTGGGAAATTGGTACTACTGAAAGTGGTTCGTCTGGATCACCGCTATTTAATGAGGAAGGAAGAATTATTGGGCAATTATATGCTGGACAAGCATCTTGTTTAGGCTCTGATACTAATAATGATTATGATATTTATGGTAGATTTGCCGTTTCTTGGAGTGCTGGAGATTCACCTGAAACTCGATTAAAAGATTGGTTAGATCCTATTAATACAGGACAAACCACCACCGAAACTATTCAGAATATATTAAGTGCTCCAGAATTTGAAGAAACAGGATCTTTAGAAATTTATCCAAACCCTGCAAGTACTTCAATCACAGTAGTGAATAGTCGATATCCTAATTTGTCTTATAACTTTTATTCTATTTTAGGTAAAAATATAGCGTCTGGCAACTTATCTAACACCTACAACCAAATTGATGTAGAACGATTGGAAGAAGGAATTTATATATTGTATTTAATAGATAATGACAGTAAAGTAACTTCAGTTAGAAAAATAGTAATTGATAGATAACAACCAAACTCAATAAATTTGGTTCTGCCACGAATTAAATGGTGAAAGTTTTTGGATATACGATTGTACGACGCAGGATATACGACAGTTTATAATAAAATTTGGTGTAATAGACAAATAGTATGCTAATTTCAATTAACTATGAAGAGTCATACGTCGTAGAGTCGTAAGTCTAAAGATGAAAGTTCAATTAGTAAACATTTAATTTCACTAAATTCGCGGTAGAACCATAAATTTTAAAAGCCTCTTTTATTTTAAAGAGGCTTTTTATTTTTAAAGTGATATTTTTGCAGTCAAATGAAAGAAAACAAGAAAGACATTCGAGCCTTATCAAGAGAAGAATTAAGAAACTTTTTTCAAGAAATTGGAGATAAGGCTTTTAGGGGAAACCAAGTTTATGAATGGCTTTGGCAAAAAGGTGCACATCATTTTAATGATATGACCAGTATCTCAAAAACGACTCGGGATTTATTGAATGCTAATTTTGTTATCAATCATATAGAAGTTGATAGTATTCAAAAAAGTGAAGACGGAACTATTAAAAATGCCGTTAAACTTTTTGATGGTTTAATAGTAGAGTCGGTTTTAATTCCTACTTCAAAAAGGACTACAGCTTGTGTTTCTACCCAAGTAGGTTGTAGTTTGGATTGTAAATTTTGTGCAACTGCTCGTTTAAAAAATATGCGAAATTTAAAACCTGACGAGATTTACGATCAAGTAAAAGCTATTGACCAAGAAAGTAGATTATATCACAACAAGCCACTTTCTAATATTGTTTTTATGGGAATGGGAGAGCCGTTAATGAATTATAATAATGTATTAAAATCTATCGATAAAATTACTTCGGAAGAAGGCTTGGCAATGTCTCCAAAACGGATTACCGTTTCAACTTCTGGCGTTCCTAAAATGATACGAAAGTTAGCTGATGATGAGGTTAAGTTTAACTTGGCGGTATCACTTCATTCAGCAATACAAGAAACAAGAGAGCAAATAATGCCATTTGCAAATAAATTCACTTTACCAGATTTAAAAGACGCACTCCAATATTGGTATGAAAAAACCAATAGAAGAATTACTTACGAATATGTAATTTGGGAAGGGATTAATGACGCAAGAGAAGATATAATAGCTTTGGTTAATTATTGTAAATATGTTCCTTGTAAAGTTAATTTAATTGAATACAACTCTATTGGTGACCCTGCTTTTAAACAAGCATCAGGGCAAGTAACCAACGCGTATATTGCAGCTTTAGAAAAAAATAGAATACCAGTAACAGTAAGAAGAAGTAGAGGAAAAGATATTGATGCTGCTTGTGGGCAGTTGGCTAACAAGCAATAAAAAAGGTGGTTTTTTAAAACCACCTTTTAAATATTTATGTAAAATAATTTCTTATTTCTTGATGAATTTGAAAGACTTATATTGTCCATCTATACTAACTTTTGCAATATATATTCCAGTTTCAAAAGAAGCAATATTTACTGTCTCATTAGTGTTAGAAAGTTTTTGCGAAACTACTTGTTGTCCCAATAGGTTAAATATTTCTACATTTTCTAATGAAGTGCTTGCACTTAAATTTAAGATACTGTTAGAATCAATAAAGTAATTGAAACCTTGAAAAGCATTGTCTCCAACACTTAAAATACCATCAAGAGAAATATTGTCAAAATTGATAACAAACTGATCTGTCACATCGTGATGTCTAACAGCAATGTAAACTGAGGTTGCACCGTCTAAAGCAGAAACATCAAGATTACGGGAAACATAAGCTCCTGCAGCAAGAGGATCGTCTCCTAAATCTTCGTTAAAGCTAACAGTGATTGCAGTATTTTCAAAGTCTGCAATAGTGCTACCTGTAGAAACATAGATAGTGTAAACTTCTGCAGACCAAAGAGGGTCTTGTCCTCCAACTTCATAATCTAATGTTAAGCCCGTGATACTAGTTACATCAATTTCCTGAGAAATAGCATAATTATTTGGAGTTAAAGGTCCAGCATTTGTGTCCCAACTTTGTGAAGACATAGCGTTGTTTCCGTCAAAAGCAGTAGGGAAAAAGTTAAAAGTATCTCCGTCTTCATCTAAAAGAATCCAATCAGAAATATCTCCATCTTCAAAGTCATCAATGAAAACTTGTGCATTCATCGTGAATACAGCAAATATAGCTGCTAAAAGTGTAATTTTTTTCATAATATTTATTTTTTAAAAATTAATTATGATGCAATATACAAAAAAATAGTACTAAAAATCAATACTAGTTGAAGTGTTTTTAACTTATTTTTGAAAAAAATAAATGAAAACCACCGCCCAAATAAAATTACCCATAGAGTACGAGATGGAACTTTTCGAGAAAAAGTTCCTGCTTTCTATGTCTTCTAAAGTTTCTTTATTAAACCGAATAACACATTATGTGGTTAATAGAAAAGGAAAACAAA
>JAKITD010000074.1 GCA_021648265.1 Flavobacteriaceae bacterium
GAAGTGATGATGCCATTGGCATTTATGTTATCGAAAAATTAAAAGAAATTATAGGAGATAATGAAAATATCAATGTATTTGATATGGGAACTGCTGCATTTGAAATCTTATTTGGATTAAAAGGACATCAAAAAATAATTTTGATAGATGCCGTTTTAAATACAGATGAACCAGACGGCACTTTATACAAAGTTCCTGCCGAAGAAGTGTTAAGAGCGCCAGACAATGATCCAATGGTTTTTTTACACGGTATGAAGTGGGATCAGGCATTATCGTATGCTAAAAAAATATTTCAAGAGGATTATCCAGATGATATACAAGTATATTTAATTGCTGTAACCAACACTCGTTTAGAGGTAGAACTAAGCAAAGTGGTACAAGATGCAGGAGATAAAGTGGTCAACCTTATTTTAGAAGAATTAAAATTAGCAAATGCTTTAAAATGACACAAATTTCATTAAAATCATCACATATATATTTAGAAAATGAGTTGGTCAAAACTGTTTTTAATGACATCAATTATGCCTATGTAAAATATTTAAAAGATAAAAAACGATTATTAATTACACCAGTGAGTAGCCAGTGGTTTGTAAAAATGTACGAACCAACACAGTTTTTATTAAAATCTCGAAACCTGAAAGGCGATAGAACATTAGCCATACGAGAAATATTAATTGACAATGATTTAGATACAAACGATAGAAATTTAGAATTTGAAATTATTGAAAAAACAAAGTTGATAAAAGTTTTTATTAAGTGAAAATTGATAAATGATTACAAAACAACTAATAAAGAATTAATGAATGGCTAAAAGAAACACCATTATAGTCCAAGGAACTATAATAAATATAACTTCTTTAAAAGAAGAAGATTATATATGTCTTACGGATATGGTAGCAGGCAAGGAGGATAATATTAGAGCAGCAGATGTTATTAAAAATTGGATTAGAAATAGATCAACTATCGAATTTTTAGGTACTTGGGAGTCTTTATACAACCCTAATTTTAAAGTGGTCGAATTCGACCACTTTAGAAAAGAGGCTGGTCTGCCAACATTTACAATGAGTGTTTCAAATTGAGATTTGGTTATTCTTTCAAATATAGAGAGTTTGAATTCTGTTTTAATAAAAAGAGAAATATCTAAAAAAAACAGATTAAAAGTATTAATTGACACTGTTACTGAACAAAGAAAAGTTTTAGACGAAATAGATATTGTAAAATCTCTAAAGAAAAAAAAGGAAACAACATATATTGAAATAAAAGGAAAAACACAAAAGGATTAAATTTTAACTCTAAGGACAAAAAAATAAAAACTTGAATTTAGATTTATATGTCAAAAAGAAACAACCCAGAAGATACTTGGCTTTTAAATGCCGAAGTACAATATAAAATTGAAGAAATAAAAAGCCGTTGGGAAGTTTCGCTTATATTTATTGACACCAAAGACCCAAGTCATCTATTAGTACAAAAAATGGGTGATTATCGGTCTAAAAGATTAGCAGAAATTTATGCTTTAAATATGATGAATACTGCTGCAAGAGATATTAGAGGCACACAAAAAGTAAGCAAAAATGATTACAATACTAACAACAACTGATAACAAACTACAAGTTGAAAATTATATCAATTCAATAGAGCGATTGAATGAATTGGTTGTTATTACAACCAATGAAATAAAAAATTCATCAAATAAAATAATAAAAGTAGAAAATAACACCATTATTCCTGTAATAGATTGGAACGATACAGAACCGCCTTACCTCTTCCCTACTTTTTCCTGTACAGAAAATAACCTATTGGCATTTGTTTTTTACAAATTAGGAAACCATCAAAAAGCATTTGAATTTGTTTCGGAAGAAAATGAATTGCATCAACATTTATTAATTGTTGCCAATTTACAATATGGATATGCCATTACAACAGCGCAAATTCAGTTTTTAGAAAAAACCTCTACACATAATTTGGCGATTGTTTATAATTTCGGAATTACAAATCCAATAATAGAAAATAAGATCCTTCAAAACACCTATGAAGAAGCCATTAAAATTGGAAAAACAGATGCTGAAAAATTATTTTCGATAAAACATTATGTAAACCTCTTATTAGATAATGGGCTAAATAATGATGCAGAAAAATTAATCCGTTCCGTTCAACAAATGGCTATTTTTGAAGAAGAAAAAAATGCAATGAATCACTTATTATCTTCAAGTTTAATGGCTCAAATTTCTTTGCCCTATAATGCAGAAAAACTTTCTGAAATTGCAACATTACAAGCAGAATGCATTCAATATTATGAAGAAAATAAACTTCAAGTTAATGCTGGTTTACTACTTATTAACGCATCAGAAATTACCAATTATCAAAATGAATTTATAAAATCTAAAGACTTTATAAACAAAGCAATACTTTATTTTAAAGACGAAAATATTCCCGAATTTTTAGGAGAAGCAACACTGCAAAAAGCAACTTTATTATATGCGTGGTCAAAAAATGGAAGTCCGCAATATTACAAACCAGCAATTAATACATTTCAGAATGCCTTAAAAGTGTTTAAACGCGATACACATCCGCAGAAATTTGCAGACATACATCATAATTTAGCCTTAATTTATTCAGAGATACAAGTTTCAGAAAACGAAAAACCTATTTGGACAGCCTTTTGTGCATCTTCATTTAAAGATGCGTTAAAATTTTACACCAAAGAAAAATATGCCTATCAATACGCAATGATTTCACATAATTATGCAACAGCATTAATGGGATTTCCAGAAGCAAAATTGCATAACAATTTAGATAAGGCATTTGTTATGTTCGAAGAAGCATTAAAAATTAGAACATCAAAAAATCATCCTTTTGAACGTGCATTAACCTTACTCAATCAGTTGGAACTGTATTGGTTAATGCACAATGAAACCAATGAAGATGAAACTAAAAGTTTTGAAGATATGATTGAAAAAGCAAACGAAATTAAAAAATTAGTTTCAGAAAAAGCATTGCTTGAAAAAGCACAAGAACATTTAACGGAATTAGAAAAATTAAAAAAAATCATTCAATAATTATGCACGAAACATCTATTGTAAATAGTATTGTAAAAACACTAGAAATGGAGTTTGAAGCAGAAAAGTTAGATAAAATGTCGGCTATTTATTTAAAAGTAGGCAAATTATCAAATATAGAACCTCGCTTATTGCACAATGCATATACTGCAAAATATCCTTGTGGAACAAAATTTCACCGTGTAAAATTGCATATAGAATCTACAGAAGTAAAAATACAATGCGAAACCTGTAAACACATCACCGAAATTGAAAATTACAAGTTTCTATGTGAAAAATGCGAAAGACCAAGTAAAAATTTAATACAAGGCGAAGAAATGTTAATCCATAAAGTAGAATTTGACGATTAAACAAAATCTTACAAAGTATTATTGATTGTAACCAATGCTAAAAGACGGAAACAGGTAATAAAATCTAAAAATATTTTGTGAAACAAAAAATTATATTACCTTTGTATTAACAGTACCCGTGTTGCATACCATAAGAACTGCACACGGGTCATTCTTTTTTATAACTATGCCTAGTAAACCCGCAAGAAGCATAACAGACCAAATATCCTTATTAAAACAAAGAGGAATGCTTTTTCGTAACGAATTACAAGCATCTCATTTTCTTGAAAACATCAGTTATTATAGACTTAAAGGTTATTGGTGGGATATGCAACAAGATAGAGTTACACATAATTTTGCGCCTAACACATACTTTGAAAGTGTTATTGAAAGATATAACTTTGATAGACATTTACGCTTAATCCTTTTTGATGCCGTTGAAAGAATTGAAATTGCATTGAGAACAAAAATGATTTATCATCTTTCATTGTCCTATGGTGCTACTTGGTATCTTGACAGTAATTTGTTTACTGATTCAGCAAAACACGTAGAAAATGTAAATCATCTACAACGAGAGTTTGGATATAGTCAAGAAATATTTATTAAAGAACATAAAAGGAAACAACCGCACTCTAATGCTGAATCTTGGAAAATTTTAGAAGTTGCATCAATGGGAACTTTATCTAAATTTTACAAAAATCTAAAACATCAATTACCTGAGAAATCAATTATTGCAAAAGAAATGGGACTTAATTTACATAGTGAACTCTCAAGTTGGTTAGAAGCAATTGTTTATGTTAGGAATATAATTGCTCACCATTCTAGACTTTGGAGTAGAAATATGGTAAAAAGACCAATTGAAAACATCAATAATCCTATTGGAATTTGGTTTAAGAATAATCTGCTACCTGTTCAGAAGAAAAAACCTTTTTTAATTATATCTATAATGATTTATTTAAGCAATAAAGTTACACCAAACCATCAAATAAAAACAAAAATATTAGATTTGATTAACAACAATCCAGATGTGCCAGTTTATAAATTAGGCTTTTTGAATAATTGGAATTTAGAACCTTTATGGGAATAATCACTGGTTACAAACAAAAATGTTTTGTATTCATAAAGTAAGTATTAAACCCAAAAATATTGTATTTTAATCGGACTAATTTTTTTCTTCAAAAAACTAAAAAAGAAATAAAAATAATCTGCGGAAATTTGTGAAAACAAAGTTTCAACGATACCTTTGAAAACAATAAAAAAAGAAAATAATTAAAATATAACAATATTATGAGCATAGAAAAATCAACAAAAGCAGCACGTGGCACCGTTCAGTGCGAAAACACAAACATAAATCTATTAAAAGCAAACGATTATGTTGCGGAAATCATACGTAATGAAATGGCTAAAAACAAAACGCTTTTAATCAATATTACATCTTCTGCAGGTAGCGGAAAAACCACCTTAATGCAAGAAACGGCTAAAAAGTTAAAAGATAAATTAACAATGGCAGTAATGGTTGGCGATTTAGAAACCGAACGTGACGCCATACGTATTCGTGAAACAGGAATCCAAGCATTACAAATTGTAACAGGCGGCATTTGTCATTTAGAAGCACAAATGATACATCAGGTTTTACCAGAATACGACCTTAAAAATATCGATTTATTATTTGTAGAAAATGTAGGAAATTTAGTGTGTCCTGCATCGTTTGATTTGGGCGAAGATTACAGAGTAACCTTAATGGCAACAACCGAAGGCGATGATAAACCAAAAAAATATCCACGAATGTTTTTAACCAGTGATATGATGTTGATTTCAAAATCCGATTTACTACCTTATCTACCATTTTCAGTAGAAGCAGTAACTAAAGACGCATTAGAAGTGAACCACGAATTGGAAGTATTAACCATCTCTGCATTAAAAGGAGAAGGAATTGACGAATGGTGCGATTGGTTGGTTAAAAAAGTGAAAGAAAAACAAAATTCATAGTACTTTGTGCATTCAAAAACCTTTAAAATACAAATAAGTGGTCGAGTTCAAGGTGTTGGATTTCGACCATTTGTTTTCAATTTAGCCAAAAAAAACCATTTATTGGGTACTGTTTCCAATAATGAAAATGGCGTTATAATTTATATAAATACTTCGGAAGAAAAAGCCGTACATTTTGTAGAACAAATACTAAAAGAAAAGCCAGAAGTTTCAATTATTACAGCACATTCTATTGAAGAAGTTAAGTATGAAGAATATACAGATTTTTCGATTATTCCTTCGGAAAGTGATGAGAAAATAAATATTCCTCTTACACCAGATTTTGCTGTTTGCAATGCTTGCAAAACGGAAATAAGCAATAAAAATAATAGAAGATTTCAATACGCATTTACCACTTGCATACATTGTGGACCACGTTATGCAGTTACAAAAAAATACCCTTTTGAACGGAAAAACACCAGTTTACATACATTTAAAATGTGCGCAAATTGTTTAGATGAATATAAAAATCCTTTAAACAAACGCTTTCATTCGCAAACCAATAGTTGCAAAGATTGTGGCATAACAATGGAATTGCTTGATAATAAAAAAGTTGAAATTGAAAATAATCAAACACATATTTTAGATAAATTAGTTACATTACTTCATAAAGGAAAAATTATTGCCCTAAAAAACACCAATGGTTATTTATTGTGTTGCGATGCTTCTAACCCAAATGCAATAACTAATTTAAGGAAGCGTAAAAATAGATTTAACAAACCTTTTGCTGTTTTGTATCCTACTATCGACTTTATTAAAAATGATTTTGATATTTCTAGTGAAGAAGAAAATGCGCTAGTTTCAATTATTGCACCTATTGTAATTTTAAAAAACACCAAACAACTTTCTTTTGAACCTAACAATATTGCACCAAATCTAAACTATACAGGCGTAATGTTACCGTCTTCAGCCCTATTGCAATTGATTGCAAAAAAGGCAAAAAAACCAATAATTGCAACTAGTGGAAATGCACACGGTTCACCAATAATTACTACAAAGGAAGAAGCCGAACTAAAATTAAATACGATTGCCGATTATTTTTTACATCATAATTTAGACATTGAATTTCCACAAGACGATTCTGTTTTAAAGTTCGTTGATAAACAGCAAGTTCTCATTAGACGATCTCGTGGCTTATCCCCAAATTTTGAATATGCTGAAAAACTGACTAAAAATAAAATTTTAGCAATGGGTTCGCACTTAAAAAGTACCTTTACCTATTTACCAAACAAACATATTTATTTAAGTCCGTATTTTGGAAATTTAGATAATTACGATGTTTTAAATCGGTTTACAACAACCATAGACAAATATATTGAATTGTTTAATACCAAACCAAAAACGATTTTAACTGACAAACATTTACACTATCAAAGTAGTATTTTAGGAAAGGCTTATCGTGAAAAATGGAATGCCAATCTTATCGAAATACAACATCATAAAGCCCATTTTTGCAGTGTTTTAGCAGAACATAAATTATTTCAATCTACAAAAAAAATTTTAGGTGTTATTTGGGACGGAACAGGTTTTGGTGATGACAATCAAATTTGGGGAGGCGAATTTTTTAGTTATGAAAATAATAAAATAGACAGAATTAATCATTTTGAATACTTTAATTGGATTGCCAACGATAAAATGGCAAAAGAACCTCGTCTATCATTATTTTCTTTAATAGATGATGAAGATAAGGAGTTAATTAAAGGCAAATTCACTAAAACAGAATACAAAATCTATAATAAGATGTTAAAAAACAATACGCTTAAAACATCATCTGTTGGCAGATTATTTGATGCGGTTGCTTCGGCTTTAGATATTGTGGATGTAAATTCTTACGAGGCAGAAGCCGCAATGCTATTAGAAAATTGTGCAAATTCATCTCAAGTAGAAAATTGTATTGATTTGCTAGAATTTAAAGATTACGATACAATTCCATCAAAATTATTGCTTAAAATTATTATAAAAGCCTATAAAATTGACGGTGTTTCAAAAGCATTCATTGCACGTAGTTTTATCTTTACATTAGCGAAAATAATTATCAAAATTGCTAAAAAGAACAAAGTTAAAACCATTGTGTGTTCAGGCGGCGTTTTTCAAAATTCAGTTTTAATTAAAATACTAACAGAATTAAGTATTGAAAAGAGTTTAGACTTAAAATTTAATTGTAAATTGTCTGCTAATGATGAAAACATTTCATTTGGACAATTAATGTATTATCAAAATATAAAAAATTAATAGTGGAACTTCAGACACAAAAATTTTATAAACAAATAGTTAGTTTATTACAAGACGCAAAACAACAAGTTTTGCGTAGTATAAACCAAACAATGGTTATAACCTATTTTGAAATTGGTAGAATGATTGTTGAAGAAGAACAAAAGGGAAAAGCACGTGCAGCATATGGAAAAGCACTTTTAAAAACCCTTTCTCAAGTATTAAAAAATGAGTTTGGTAGAGGATTTTCAGTAACTAATCTTAAACAAATGCGTCAGTTTTATCAAATCTATCAAATAAGTCAGACAGTGTCTGACGAATTGAAAGATTTAAAAACGCAAAAATTGTCTGCTATTTCTGAAACACAAATTTCCGAAACACTGTCTCCGAAATTCAATCTTAGTTGGTCGCACTACCTTACGCTAATACGAATTGATGAAGAAAATGAAAGAAGTTTTTACGAAATTGAATCTAAAAACAATAATTGGAGTGTAAGAGAATTAAAAAGACAATACGATTCTGCTCTTTATACAAGACTTTCATTAAGCAGAGATAAAGAAAAAATAAAAGAGTTATCTACAAAAGGACAATTACTTCAAAAACCAAAAGACGCAATAAAAGACCCTTATATTTTAGAATTTATAGGTTTGCCTGAAAATACAACCTATTCTGAAAGTGATTTAGAACAAAAAATCATCAATAAATTAGAGCATTTTTTACTCGAATTAGGAAATGGTTTTACTTTTGTAGCAAGACAAAAAAGAATTTCATTTGATGACAAACATTTTAGAGTTGATTTAGTATTTTATAATAGAATCCTAAAGAGTTTTGTTCTAATTGATTTAAAAATAGGAGAATTAAAACATCAAGATATTGGTCAAATGCAGATGTATGTGAATTATTATGATAGAAAAATCAAATTAGATGATGAAAATAAAACTATAGGAATCATACTATGTCAAAATAAAAGCGAAGCAGTTGTAGAGTTTACTTTACCCGAAAACAATGAGCAAATTTTCGCAAGCAAGTACAAAACTATTTTACCAAGCAAAGAAGATTTGAAAATATTAATTAAAGAATAAAAACTATGTGTTTAGCAATACCAGGAAAAATAAAAAGTATCGAACTTCAATACGATGGAGCATTACGAATGGCAAAAGTTAATTTTGGAGGCATTACCAAAGAAGTAAGTCTTGAAATGCTGCCAGACGCCAATATTGGCGACTATGTATTGGTGCACGTTGGTGTTGCCATTAGCAAAGTAGATGAAGAAGAAGCAAAAAAAACCTTTAAGTACCTTAAAGAAATTGGCGAATTAGGCGATTTGGTCGATGTAGATAATTACATACCTGATGACACCACTTCTGGTGAAATTTCTTTAGATGAAGTTAGGAAGAATGAGAAATGAAAAGTGAAAAATGAAGAGTGAAGAATGAAGAGTGGAAAATGGAAATCTGCGATAATCTGCGGGAAAATAGGAAATATTTTAGAAGAATTAAAACACACAACCAATGAAGTATATGAACGAATATCGAGATCCTGAATTAGCAAAACAGTATCTCGCCGAAATAAAGAAAACCGTAACTCAAGATTGGAGAATTATGGAAGTTTGTGGTGGTCAAACACACAGTTTGGTAAAAAACGGAATTATAGATATGTTGCCCAAAGAAGTAACTATGATTCACGGTCCAGGTTGCCCTGTTTGTGTTACACCATTACATTTAATTGATAAAGCAGTACATCTT
The DNA here is from genome assembly GCA_021648265.1 of Flavobacteriaceae bacterium. Classification (GTDB taxonomy): domain Bacteria; phylum Bacteroidota; class Bacteroidia; order Flavobacteriales; family Flavobacteriaceae; genus Marifrigoribacter. The sequence goes on from JAKITD010000074.1 coordinate 9,370, forward strand.
GCCTTAGATGAAAACGTAATTTTATGTTCTTTTGGTGATATGCTTCGTGTGCCAGGTTCTGAAAAAAGTCTGTTAGAAGCAAAAGCCGAAGGAGGCGATGTTCGTATTTTATATTCGCCTTTAGAAGCCGTAACCATTGCAGAAAACAACCCAGACAAAGACGTAGTATTTTTTGCCGTTGGTTTTGAAACTACGGCACCAGCAAATGCGCTTTCGGTAA
>JAKITD010000075.1 GCA_021648265.1 Flavobacteriaceae bacterium
TCTTGTGCGAACGTAAGTTGCACTACAAACGCTAATAAAAGCGTTAAAATTCCACTAAACTTTGTTCTCATTTTTATGATTTATTTGAATTAACCAATCGCAAAAATCATAATAAAAAGTTAATTACGCAACTTTTTAAACTTAAAATTTAGTTTTTTTTAACAGGAACGTTAGGTTATTCTTGATTTTTTGTTAAAATCGAGAGGAAATACTGATGTGAATTTTTGTATTTGAAAAATTAAAATCTTGATTTTCAGCATTCCCATTGGCAATACTGAATTTTAAAATTCCCGCTCTAGTTTCAAGTCCAACTCCGATACCAAAACTATAAAGTTTTTGTTTTAACAAAATAATCTGATTTTCAAAATAAGCAACATCAATAATGCTATGCACGTAAATTCCTTGATTAATTTGGAATCTGTATTCAGTATTTAATATTGAATAAAAAGAAGCGTCGATACTGTTTTCATTAAAACCCCGAATACTATTTATACCACCAAATCTGTATAATTCGTTAGTTAAGTAACTGTCACTAGTTAAAATATTAGTGCTGCTTTGAAGGAAAATAGAATTTTTATAATTTAGATTAAAAATATAATGTAATGTTGCTGAAACTCGTATTTGCGATTCTTTTTTATCCTTAGAGTCTCGTGAACCAATCTCTGTTTCTAGTATTGCTTTATATTTTTTTGGGAATAAAGCATTGTTTTGTAGTTTTAAATAACTTAATCCTGCCAAGAAAAATTTAGATTCATAGTCTTCAACTTCTAAAGATTCTAAATCTTCGTTTCGTAAATTACTGGATTCGTAACTTTTATAACCAATGTAGCTACTGGATGCAGGTGTTATTTGATAACTAATTTTTGCTTGTTGGTCTGTAGTGGTAAAAGTGCTATCTCGTTTAAAAATCTTAAGTTCTAGCTCAACGCCAAGCGGAGACTTTAATAAATAAGGCATTTTAATTTTTACTCTAAAATTTTGCTGGTCGTTTCCGTCTGCTTTGTAATTCAGTAAAAATTGTTCACCATAATTTAAATTGTTATTGAGTTCTAGGTTCAAGTATCCGTTAAAAACAAGCTTGTTATTGTTTTCGTCAGATGAAAACCCTAAAATACCGTCAAATAAATTGTTTTTTTGTTTTTTTAAATAAAGGTAAACAGTAGTCGAATCTTTTTTAAATAATATTTCGGGAGCTTTTAAATTTGTAACGAACCCTAATGAATTTAATGCATTGCTTTTGTCAATGATTTTTTGTTTATCAAAAACTATCCCTTTTTTAATGCCAGCATAGTATTTAATAAATGACTTTGGAAATTTCTCGTAACCCTTCACAACTATATGGTCAATAGTTCTTTTTGTTCCGTTTGTAATTTTAATAAACGCTTGAATATTGTTTTTTGTCTTTGAAAAGTTTTCAAGAGAAACCCTAGCGAAGGAATTTCCTCCTGAAGTTTTTAAACTGATTAATTTTTGAAGTGAAATTTCTATGTTTTCAAAAAAAAGGATAAAATAAGTGTCAGTTACTTTATTAGAAATTTGAAGCAACTCTTTTTTACTGAAGTCCTCTTTGGAGTAATATATAAGTATAGATTTATATCGTTCTCCAAAAAAATAGGTTGCATTATAACTGCTGTCGCTTGTTTTTTGAAGTGAAATAAGTTCATTTTCTATAAAACCAATACTTTGAAACTTGTAGTGTAAAGAGTCTGTTTCTTTTTTTAAAGAAAGGTAATTGCTGAATTTTGTGGTAATGTTTAATGAATCTATCAGTTCTGCTGAAATATTGTCTTTAGTTTCAATGCTTAGGTGCAGTGTTTGGGAAATTAAACACCAAGAAAATGTGGCATATATATAAAGGTATAAAAATATGTACAGAGCTTTTTTCAAAAACAAATATAAATTAGGTCTGTAAATCTAACGAGCCTGTTTGTTATTTCATATAAAATTTAATTAAATATTTGGTTAAATTTATTTTGATGAATTTTTAAAGTTTTAAGAGTTGATATTTTGATTAAGAAAACTGGATTGTTTGTGGTTTGTTTGAGAGGTTAAAATACTTGTAAAAAAATTAATTAATTGAGGTTGTTTATAGTGAAAATTATTTCTACATTTGCAGACCCTTAAAAAAGGGGTATTTTTATTATATAAAAAGTTTATATGCCAACAATTTCACAATTAGTACGAAAAGGAAGAGCCAAAATAACCAAGAAGAGCAAATCGGCTGCTTTAGATTCGTGTCCTCAAAGAAGAGGGGTTTGTACTCGTGTATATACGACCACGCCAAAAAAACCTAACTCAGCAATGCGTAAAGTAGCAAGAGTTAGATTAACAAATGGTAAGGAAGTAAATGCGTACATCCCTGGTGAGGGTCACAATTTACAAGAGCACTCGATAGTATTGGTTAGAGGTGGAAGGGTAAAAGATTTGCCAGGAGTTAGATATCATATCGTTCGTGGAGCTTTAGACACCGCAGGTGTAGAAGGTAGAACACAACGTAGATCTAAATACGGTGCAAAACGCCCTAAAAAGTAAAATTTAAAAAATTTTAAAGAGAAGACATGAGAAAAAGAGCAGCCAAAAAAAGACCGCTTTTACCAGATCCTAAGTTTAACGACCAGTTAGTAACTCGTTTCGTTAATAACTTAATGTGGGATGGTAAAAAGTCAACTGCGTTCAAAGTATTTTATGATGCAATCGCAATCGTAGAAGAAAAAAATCAAGATGAAGAAAAAACTGCATTAGAATTGTGGAAAGATGCACTTTCTAATGTAATGCCTCACGTAGAGGTTAGAAGTCGTAGAATTGGAGGGGCAACTTTCCAAATTCCAAGACAAATACGCCCAGACAGAAAAGTTTCAACAGCAATGAAATGGTTAATCCTTTTTGCTAGAAAAAGAAACGAAAAGTCTATGGCTCAAAAATTAGCTGCCGAAATCTTAGCTGCAGCTAAAGAAGAAGGGGCAGCCGTTAAAAAACGTGTAGATACGCACAAGATGGCCGAAGCTAATAAAGCATTCTCACACTTCAGATTCTAAAAAATGGCACAAAGAGATTTAAAATACACAAGAAATATTGGTATTGCCGCACATATTGATGCGGGTAAAACCACTACTACAGAACGTGTTCTTTATTATACAGGAGTGAGCCATAAAATTGGTGAAGTACATGACGGTGCTGCAACAATGGATTGGATGGAGCAAGAGCAAGAAAGAGGTATTACAATTACTTCTGCTGCAACTACTTGTACTTGGCAGTTTCCAAGTGCAGATGGAGAATCAGCTGCTGATACAAAAGACTATCACTTTAATATTATAGACACACCAGGTCACGTAGATTTTACTGTTGAAGTAAATCGTTCGTTACGTGTTCTTGACGGGTTGGTTTTCTTGTTTAGTGCAGTTGATGGTGTAGAGCCTCAATCTGAAACTAACTGGAGACTAGCAGATAATTACAAAGTACCAAGAATTGGTTTTGTAAATAAAATGGATCGTCAAGGTTCTGATTTCTTAATGGTGAATCGCCAAGTGAAAGAAATGTTAGGTTCTAATGCAGTCCCTATTGTTCTTCCTATTGGTGAAGAAGGAGATTTTAAAGGAATTGTTGATCTTGTTAAGAATCGGGCTATTATTTGGCATGAGGAAAATATGGGAGCAACTTTCGATATCGTTGATATTCCAGAGGATTTAAAAGAAGAAACAGCAAAATACAGATCTTTATTAATCGAAGAGGTTGCATCTTATGATGAAAACTTACTAGAAAAATTCATGGAAGATGAAGGTTCTATTACAGAAGACGAAGTGCATGCTGCACTTAGAGCTGCTGTTATGGATATGGCAATCATCCCAATGATTTGTGGCTCTGCTTTTAAGAATAAAGGAGTTCAGTTTTTGTTAGATGCAGTATGTAGATACTTACCTTCTCCGCTAGATAAAGAAGCCATTATAGGTACAAATCCTGATACGGATGAAGAAATTTCAAGAAAACCATCAGTAGATGAGCCATTTTCAGCTTTAGCATTTAAAATTGCAACCGATCCTTTTGTAGGGCGTTTGGCGTTTTTCCGTGTGTATTCTGGTCGTTTAGATGCAGGTTCTTACGTTTTAAATAATCGTTCTGGTAAAAAAGAACGTATTTCTCGTATTTACCAAATGCATGCTAACAAACAAAATGCTATCGATTTTATTGAAGCAGGAGATATTGGTGCTGCAGTAGGATTTAAAAGTATTAAAACAGGAGATACATTATCAGATGTAAAACATCCTATCGTATTAGAAAGTATGGACTTCCCAGATCCAGTAATTGGTATTGCTGTGGAGCCAAAAACAAAAGCAGATGTTGATAAACTGGGTATGTCTTTAGCAAAACTTACTGAAGAAGATCCAACCTTTACAGTAAGAACAGATGAAGCATCAGGACAGACTATTATTTCTGGAATGGGTGAGCTTCACTTAGATATTATTGTTGATCGTTTAAAACGTGAGTTTAAGGTTGAAGTAAATCAAGGACAACCTCAAGTGGAGTATAAAGAAGCAATTACTCGTGAGGCACATCATAGAGAAACTTATAAGAAACAATCAGGTGGTCGTGGTAAATTCGGTGATATCGTATTTACATTAGAGCCAGCGGAAGAAGGAAAAGCTGGATTAGAATTCGTTAACAAGATTAAAGGTGGTAACGTTCCTAAAGAGTTTATTCCTTCAGTAGAAAAAGGTTTCAAAATGGCTATGGTAAATGGTCCATTAGCTGGATTTGAAGTAGATAGTATGAAGGTGACTTTAACAGATGGATCTTACCACGATGTGGATTCTGATCAATTATCGTTTGAGTTAGCAGCAAAATTAGGATTTAAAGCTGCGGCAAAAGCTGCGGGTGCTGTAATCCTTGAGCCAATAATGAAATTAGAAGTACTTACTCCTGAAGCAAACATGGGAGATATAGTAGGAGATCTTAACCGTCGCCGAGGTCAATTAAGTGATATGGGTGATCGTTCAGGTTCTAAAGTAATTAAAGCAACAGTTCCGTTATCTGAAATGTTCGGATATGTTACAACTTTAAGAACCTTATCATCAGGTAGAGCAACTTCAACAATGGAATTTTCACATTATGCAGAAACTCCTTCAAACATATCTGAAGAAGTAATTGCAGCAGCAAGAGGAACAGTTAACGCTTAATATAACAGCAATGAGTCAAAAAATTAGAATAAAGCTAAAATCTTACGATCACAATTTAGTGGATAAATCTGCTGAAAAAATTGTTAAGACAGTAAAAAGCACAGGAGCAGTAGTAACGGGACCAATCCCATTACCAACTCACAAAAAGATATTTACAGTATTACGTTCACCACACGTAAACAAGAAGAGTAGAGAGCAATTTCAATTATGTTCTTACAAAAGACTATTGGATATCTACAGTTCTTCTTCAAAAACAATCGATGCTTTAATGAAGCTAGAGTTGCCAAGTGGGGTTGAAGTAGAGATTAAGGTGTAATTCTATAATTTAGAATTAGAAAACATGTCCGGAGCTTGATAGCAAAGGAAAAACGGAAACAAAATAACATTCAGGGTTGAATTTATTTTGACCCTGTTTTATTTTCAGATGAAAGGGGAATCCTTCAGAAGAAAAGAATTAAAATAAAAGAGAGATTTCTGCAGACACAGAAGTCAATTACTAATAATTAAATTAATAAATATGTCTGGGTTAATTGGAAGAAAGATAGGAATGACTAGCATCTTTGACGCAAACGGGAAAAATATTCCTTGTACCGTTATTGAAGCAGGTCCCTGTGTTGTTACCCAAGTCAGAACCAAAGCGGTTGACGGGTACGAAGCTCTTCAACTTGGTTTCGATGACAAGAAGACTGCCACTAAAGCTGCTCAAGGGCACGCTAAAAAGGCAGGAACCGCTGTAAAGCGTAAAGTCGTTGAATTCCAAGGATTTGAAGAAGATTACAAATTAGGCGACACTATTTCTGTGGAGCATTTTAATGAAGGTGAGTTCGTGGATATCTCAGGAACTTCAAAAGGAAAAGGATTTCAAGGCGTTGTAAAACGTCACGGATTTGCTGGTGTGGGTCAAGCTACTCACGGTCAACATAACCGATTAAGAGCTCCTGGATCTATCGGTGCAGCATCATATCCTGCAAGAGTATTTAAGGGTATGCGAATGGCTGGACAAATGGGTAACGAAAAAGTGAAAGTACAAAACCTAAAAGTATTAAAAGTAGTAGCCGATAAGAACCTACTTGTAGTAAAAGGATGTATTCCTGGAGCTAAAAATGCTTACGTAACGATTCAGAAATAATGAAGGTAGCAGTATTAGACAAAAACGGAAAAGACACAGGTAGAAAGGTTGAACTTTCTAAAGATGTGTTTGGAATAGAGCCTAACAATCACGCCTTATATCTTGATGTGAAGCAATATCTTGCAAATCAAAGACAAGGTACGCATAAAGCAAAAGAAAGAGCGGAGATTCAAGGAAGTACAAGAAAAATTAAAAAACAAAAAGGAACTGGTACCGCTCGTGCGGGTAGTATCAAGTCTGGTGTTTTTAGAGGTGGTGGAAGAATGTTTGGTCCAAGACCAAGAAATTACTCTTTCAAATTAAATAAGAATCTTAAAAGATTAGCGCGTCGTTCTGCATTGAGTATCAAGGCAAACGAGAAAGCAATTTTAGTAATTGAGGATCTCAATTTTGACGCTCCAAAAACCCAAGAATTTACAGCAGTTTTAAAGTCTTTAGGACTTGATGCTAAAAAATCCTTATTTGTGTTGGGAGAGTCAAATAATAATCTATATTTGTCCTCGCGTAATTTAAAAAGCACTGAAGTGATAACTAACTCTCATTTAAGTACTTATAAGATTATGAACGCAAACAGCTTAGTGTTGTTTGAAGGTTCATTAGAAGGAATTGAATCAAACTTAAGTAATTAGAAATAATGAATATCTTAATTAAACCTATAATTACAGAAAAAGCAACGGCTGATGTTGAAGAATTCAACAGATATACGTTCGCGGTGAATACAAAGGCGAACAAGGTAGAAATTAAAAAAGCGGTGGAAGCTGCTTATGAAGTTTCGGTTACTAAAGTTCGAACTATAAATGTCCGCCCAGATAGAAAAACTCGTCATACAAAAACGGGTGTTCAAACTGGTAAAACTAATGCTGTTAAAAAGGCAATAGTACAGTTGGCGGAAGGTGATACAATAGATTTTTACAGTAACATCTAAGCAATTAGATAAATTAGACAAAAATGTCAGTAAGAAAATTAAAACCAATCACCCCAGGACAGCGATTTAGAGTTGTAAATGGATATGACGCCATAACAACTGATAAGCCGGAGAAAAGTTTATTAGCTCCGATTAAAAGAACTGGGGGACGTAACAGTCAAGGAAAAATGACCATGCGCTATAAAGGTGGAGGTCATAAAAGACGTTATCGAATTATCGATTTCAAACGTAACAAAGCAGGGGTTCCTGCAACAGTTGCGTCAATTGAGTATGATCCAAATCGTACTGCATTTATCGCATTATTAAACTATCAAGATGGTGAAAAGCGATACATTGTAGCTCAAAGTGGACTTAAAGTAGGACAGAATATCGTTTCAGGAGACAAAGTTGCTCCGGAAATTGGTAATTGTATGCTTTTAGAAGGTATACCTTTAGGGACAATCATATCTTGTATCGAATTGCATCCAGGTCAAGGAGCTGTATTAGCGCGTAGTGCTGGTGCATTTGCTCAATTAATGGCTCGTGATGGAAAGTTTGCTACTATAAAATTACCTTCTGGAGAAACTCGTTTAATATTAGTTACTTGTTCAGCAACTATTGGAGCTATTTCAAATAGTGATCATCAGTTGTTAGTTTCTGGTAAAGCGGGAAGATCTAGATGGTTAGGTAGAAGACCAAGAACAAGACCAGTAGTGATGAATCCTGTTGATCACCCAATGGGTGGTGGTGAAGGTAAATCTTCTGGTGGACATCCACGTTCTAGAAACGGTATTCCTGCAAAAGGATTCAGAACCCGTTCTAAAACTAAAGCGAGTAATAAATATATAATCGAACGTAGAAAGAAATAAGATATGGCACGATCGTTAAAAAAGGGACCTTACGTTCACTATAAATTAGACAGAAAAGTACAACAAAACGTTGAGTCGAATAAAAAGACTGTAATCAAAACTTGGTCACGGGCTTCAATGATAACTCCGGATTTTGTTGGACAAACCATAGCAGTACATAACGGAAGACAATTTATTCCTGTATATGTAACAGAAAATATGGTAGGACATAAATTAGGAGAATTTTCACCAACGAGATCATTCCGTGGTCACGCAGGTGCAAAAAACAAAGGAAAAAAATAAGCCATGGGAGTTCGTAAAAGAGAAAGAGCAGAAAAAATCAAGGAAGCAAAGAAAACAATGTACTTTGCTAAATTGAATAATTGCCCTACATCACCTAGAAAGATGCGCTTAGTTGCAGATTTAGTTCGTGGTGAAAAAATAGACAAAGCACTAAATATTTTAAAGTTTAGCCCAAAAGAAGCCTCGCGTCGTTTAGAGACGTTATTATTGTCTGCCATTGCAAATTGGCAAGCAAAAAATGAAGAAGCTTCAATTGAAGACGCTGATCTTTTTGTGAAAGAAATCCGAGTGGATGGAGGAAGTATGTTAAAAAGACTTCGACCAGCGCCACAAGGACGCGCACACAGAATTAGAAAAAGAAGCAACCACGTAACACTTGTGCTTGCTGCTAACGATAACACACAAAGCAATTAATAAATGGGACAAAAAACAAATCCAATCGGAAATCGCTTAGGTATCATTAGAGGATGGGAATCCAACTGGTACGGAGGCAACGACTACGGCGATAAATTAGCTGAAGACGACAAGATTAGAAAATATGTTCATGCTCGTTTGCAAAAAGCTAGTGTGTCAAGGGTAATTATTGAGCGTACCCTTAAGCTTGTAACCGTTACTATCACTACTGCAAGACCTGGTATTATTATTGGGAAAGGTGGTCAGGAGGTAGACAAGCTAAAAGAAGAGCTTAAAAAAATTACTGGTAAAGATGTGCAAATAAACATCCACGAGATTAAGAGACCTGAAATGGATGCTCATTTAGTAGGAGCTAGTATCGCAAGACAAATTGAAAATAGAATTTCATACCGTCGTGCAATCAAAATGGCTATCACTGCTGCAATGCGTATGAATGCTGAAGGTATTAAAGTGCAAATTTCAGGCCGTTTAAACGGAGCTGAAATGGCACGATCTGAATCTTATAAAGATGGACGTATTCCTTTATCAACATTTAGAGCCGATATTGATTATGCTTTAGTTGAGGCGCACACTACTTATGGTAGGTTGGGTGTTAAAGTATGGATTATGAAAGGTGAAGTGTACGGAAAAAGAGAGCTTTCTCCATTGGTTGGTTTAACCAAAAAAGGTGGAAAAGGCGGTAACAACAA
>JAKITD010000076.1 GCA_021648265.1 Flavobacteriaceae bacterium
ACAGTATCGCTCTTTTCCTTAAATTAAAACGTTCTTCACTAGGCAGGGTTCTGAAATCTATTTTTTCCATCCCCAAATATACAATATTTATTTGATAAATTACGTTAAATTATCGCTAGGTTAATAAGTTTATCGCAGAAGAAATTAGTAAACTATCAAAAATATTAGAAATTCCAATATCACAACTGTTTGGTGAAGAAACCAACTCTTTCTCTGTACAAACTCAAAATGGGGGTAATTTTGGGCAACATATAACCATACCTGAAAAACTCATAGAGCAATACGAAGCAAGATTACTAGAAAAAGAAAAAGTAATCCAACTCTTAGAAGAAAAAATTACACTGTTAAAAAACAAATAGTGAACAGCCAAAAATATAATTTCTGTACCCCTAGAATGCTTTTTTATAAAAATGTTAAACTATTTTTAAAACCTTTGATTTTTTTTGTACCTTTGAATACACTATAGTGGAATGACAACAATATCTTTTAGCGAAAACATCAACATAAATAAATATGACTTCAAAAATTTGGAGGATTTTCAGCTATATATTATTCAGAAACTGCAAAAATCTGAATTAAGTTCTGCTCATAAAAAAATTATTGATATTCGTTTAGATGAAGCTGAACAGAACCCTACGAATTTTATCACTCTTAATGAGTTAAAATCTACGCTTAAGAGAAAATAATGCTTCAACTTCACATTCGTGTACTTGCCCGAGAAGACATCCAGCAAGTTGTTAATTATTACGATGAAAAGTCTGCACATATTACAGATAAATTTTTAAATTCCTTATATACGGAATTTGATAATATCGTTGATAATCCAGCGTTATTTCAGGTAAAATATCGCAAAACCCGTGTTCGATATATTAAAGGATTTCCTTACGGTATTCATTATATTCTGAAGGAACAAACTATTGAGGTTCTTGCCGTCCTACATACTAGTAGAAATCCTGAAATTTGGAAAAAACGATAAGGCTTATAGCCTGTCCAACCTTTGGCGGAAACTCTTAAAAAATACTGAGCATAGCCGAAGTATAAAAGCGTGAATAAAACCTATCTGCCTTTAGATCTGCGGAAGAAAAAATAAAAGTAGAGAAGTGAATGACAAGTTATAAATGATAATTCTCGGCTGAATACGGTTTCCTAAACTTTAGAGTTTTTAATCCAACTCTTAGAAGAAAAAATTACACTGTTAAAAAACAAATAGTCAACAACAAGCCATTCGCAAGAGTTTACCGATGTATAGTTTGAGTTCTATCGGGGCCAACGGAAACAATTTTAATAGGAACTTCCAATTCTTTTTCTAAGAAATCGACATAGTCGTTTAACCCCTTTGGTAATTGTGATGCGTCGGTCATCTTAGTTAAATCTTCTTGCCAACCAGCTACTTCAGTGTAAATTGGGCTTACATTATGTTCCTCAATATTGTATGGTAAATGAGTTATTGTTTCGCCTTTGTATTTATAGGCGGTACAAACTTTTAATTTTTTAAAACCACTTAAAACATCGCCTTTCATCATCATTAATTGGGTAACTCCGTTTATTTGTACTGCGTATTTTAAAGCCACTAAGTCTAACCAGCCACAACGTCTTGGACGACCTGTTGTTGCTCCAAACTCGTTACCAACTCTTGCCATAGTTTCTCCATCTTCATCAAATAATTCTGTTGGAAAAGGACCACTACCAACCCGTGTTGTATAGGCTTTAAAAATTCCATAAACTTCTCCAATTTGATTAGGAGCAACTCCTAAACCTGTGCAAGCACCTGCTGCTGTTGTGTTTGAAGAAGTAACAAAAGGGTAGGTTCCGAAGTCAATATCTAAAAGTGAACCTTGAGCTCCTTCCGCTAAAATTGTTTTCCCATCTTTTTGAGCTTGATAAATAAACTCTTCACTATCAATAAATTTAAGTGATTTTAAAGTTTTTAAAGATGCGAAAAATTCAGCTTCTAATTCATCTAAATCATATTCGATTTCGGCAGCATAAAAATCAATCATAGCCACGTGTTTGTTGGCCAATGCTCTGTATTTATCTTTCCAATTATCCATTTCTAAATCACCAACACGAATACCGTTTCTTCCTGTTTTATCCATATAAGTTGGACCAATTCCTTTTAAAGTAGAGCCAATTTTTGCTTTTCCTTTGGAAGCTTCCGAAGCAGCATCTAACAAACGATGAGTTGGAAGGATTAAATGTGCTTTTCTAGAAATGTAAAGAATGTTTTTAATGTCTAAATTGAATTTTTCTAGTTGATCCAATTCTTTTTTAAAAATCACAGGATCGATTACTACTCCATTACCAACAATGTTTAAAGCATCTTTATGAAAAATACCACTAGGAATGGTATGAAGCACGTGTTTTATACCGTCAAATTCTAAGGTGTGACCTGCGTTTGGACCTCCTTGAAAACGAGCAATAATGTTATAATCTTTGGTGAGTACATCAACGATTTTTCCTTTTCCTTCGTCTCCCCATTGTAAGCCAAGTAATAAATCTACAGCCATAAGTTTATGCTTTGTCCTGTTTTGTATCAGGTGATTTTTTATTTCCGTAGAAATAAAGTGAGTGATTAAAAATTTTTATATTAAAAACTTCTTCGATTGTTTTTTTGATGGATTCAATACGTGGGTCGCAAAACTCGATTACTTCACCATTTGAAAGTATGATATGATCGTGTTGTTTATCGAAATAGCATTTTTCGTAATGTGCTTGATTTTGCCCAAATTGATGTTTTCTTACCAAGCCACAATCCAATAATAATTCGATGGTATTATAAAGTGTAGCACGGCTAACTCGGTAGTTTTTATTTTTCATATTTACGTACAACGATTCAATATCAAAATGGTCGTTATAATCATAAATTTCTTGAAGAATAGCGAAGCGTTCAGGTGTTTTTCTATGTCCGTTTTCGCCTAAAAAAGCGGTAAAAACATTTTTTACAATTCCTTGATTATTTGGGTTGACCTTTGTGCTCATAATAAAGCAAAAATACTCATTTAAACTCGGGTAACTTTATCGATACCATTTATTTTTTTAATGTTTTTCACAAGGTTATTAAGAATTGAAATATTTTTAACAACAACTTTTACTTTTCCATTGAAAACACCATCGTCACTTTCAAAATGAACGCTTATCATGTTGATATTGTGATTGCTAGATATAATTTTGGTAACCTCGTTTACTAGACCAATTGTATCAATTCCTGAAATTACTAACTCAGACTTGAATTCACTTTGAGTAGAATCAATCCATTTGGCTTTAATAATACGATAGCTAAAATTACTTTGAAGTTGAAGCGCATTTGGGCAACTTTTTTTATGAACTTTAATTCCTTCTGAAACCGTAATAAACCCAAATACTTTATCGCCAGGAATTGGATTACAGCATAAGGCAAGTTTGTAGTCTAATTTATCCTCTTCTTTTCCAAATACAAGCTGATCGTATTTTGCAGTAATTTCCTCTTTATTTACATCTTCAGAATAGCTGGCTTTTCTTAGTCTGTTTTTAAAGAAACTTACAAAAGCATTGTTTCTTGATGCGGCAAATTCTTTTAGTTTTTTGTTGTCGATAATCCCTGCTCCAACACGATAAAATAAATCTAAACTAGTTTTAATTTTGAAAAAGTTGACTAACTGATTTATCGTATTTTCATCAAGCGTAATTTTAAGTGATTTTAATTTTCTTGCTAGTACTACTTTTCCTTCGGCAGCGATTAATTTTTCTTCTTCTTTTAAAGAGGATTTTATTTTAGTGAGTGCTCTTCCAGAAGTTGCATAATCCAACCAGTTGGCATTTGGTTTTGCCTTATCTGAAGTAATTATTTCAACTTGATCACCACTTTTTAGGTGATGACTTAAAGGCACTAATTTTCCGTTAACCTTAGTTCCTCTAGTGTGTAAGCCGATTTCTGTGTGAATGGAAAAAGCAAAATCTAAGGCTGTTGAACCTTTTGGTAACGAGTACAAATCTCCCATTGGAGAGAATACAAAAATCTCTTTTGCGTACAGATTTAATTTGAATTCTTCTACAAAATCAACGGCACTTATTTCATCACTTCCTAAGGCATCTTGTAATTTATTGAGCCAATCGTCAAGCTCCACATCTCCTTTTTCTTTGTTTTTATATTTATAATGTGCGGCAAAACCTTTTTCGGCGATTTCATTCATTCTTTTTGAACGAATTTGAACTTCAACCCAACGACCTTTTGGTCCCATAACAGTTATGTGTAAGGCCTCGTAACCTGTAGATTTTGGTGAAGAAATCCAATCGCGTAACCGGGTAGGGTTGGGACGAAAATGATCGGTTACTATAGAATAAATTTTCCAAGCAAGAAACTTTTCGTTTTCTGGAATTGCATTGTAAATAATTCGAACAGCAAACTTATCATAAACTTCATCGAAGGTTACATTTTGAACCATCATTTTTCTTCGGATGGAGTAAATGGATTTTGGTCTTCCTTTTATTTCATATTCGAGTTCTTCTTTATCTAAGCTGTTTTTTATTATGCTTGTAAAGGATTTAATATAAGCGTCTTGCTGTTCTTTACTATCTTTTATTTTACTGAAGATATCATTGTAAACTTCAGGTTCGGTGTATTTTAAACTTAAATCTTCTAATTCAGTTTTAATATTATACATTCCAATTCTATGTGCCAATGGAGCATAAATATATAGGGTTTCCGAAGCGATTTTCACTTGTTTATGAGGCGGCATCGAGTCCATCGTTTGCATATTGTGCAATCGATCGGCAATTTTAATGATGATTACCCGAATATCTTCATTTAATGTAAGCAACATTTTCCGAAAATTTTCGGCTTGCGTAGAAACATCCTTGTCTTCTGAAAGATGTGATATTTTAGTAAGTCCGTCCACAATTCTAGCCACAGCTTCACCAAACATTTGTTCAATATCTGAGATTGTGTAATCGGTATCTTCAACTACATCGTGTAGTAGTGCAGCAGCAATAGAGGTCGAGTCTAATCCAATTTCTGAAGCCACAATTTTAGCCACCGCAATTGGATGAAAAATATAGGCTTCACCCGATTTTCTGCGTTGCTCTTTATGAGCATCAACAGCAAGATCAAAAGCACTTCTAATTAGTTTTTTATCTTCCTTTGTTAAGGTTCGATAACTAATTTTTAGCAGCCTTTTATATTGTTTGGCAATTTCTTTATTTTCTATTTCTAGAGCCTCTTCAGTCATAAATAATGATTTCTTTAGTTCAAGTTAAACTAGGATTTTGTAAATTGTTTAAAACATTTATTCAATTTGAAAATAAAAAATAACATTGCCGAAATTTATTATTTAGATTCCTTAAAGGGATGACAATTCAGCGGAAAACACAACTAAAAAGTTGTATTGCTCTCTTAGATTAAAAATAAACAAATGATTGTAAATGGCAAGTAAATAACTATTAATTATTTCTTATATTTTATTAATTCATTAAATTACGATAACGTTGCAACAATGTTGGATGAGAATAATGAGCAAAAACATAAGCTGGATGTGGAGTAAGATTGCTTAAACTGTTTTTTGAAAGCTTTTTTAATCCTGAAATTAATGGTTGTGCTTCAAAAGTATTTTTCGCATAATTGTCTGCTTGGTATTCAAACTTTCTGGAAATATAATTCATTAATAAACCTGTGATTTCTGAAATGGGTGTGTATAAAATTCCAAAGGCAATTAAGCCAATATGAAAGGATGCTTGTGTAACTCCTAAAGCTTCAGAAAGTAAGTTGCTACCAACAAAAAGTGATAATAACCAAAAAGTGAAACCCATTAATGCAATGGATGCGATTAAGTTAAAAACAATGTGTTTGCGTTTGTAGTGTCCTACCTCGTGAGCAAGAACGGCTACAATTTCATCTTCTTCTAAATCGTTGATTAAAGTATCGTAAAGAGTGACTCTTTTTTCACTTCCGAAGCCAGAAAAATAAGCATTTGCTTTGGTGCTTCTTTTAGAACCATCGATTACAAATATTTTATCAAGGTTGAAACCTACTTTTTTTGCATAAGTTTCAATTTTTGTACGAAGTGTACCGTCTTCCAAAGGAGATTGTTTGTTAAATAACGGAACGATTAAACGAGCGTAAAACATATTCATAAAAAAGGTGAAAGCAGTAACCATTCCCCAAGCATATAACCAAAAGTTACTTCCTGTAGTTTCGTAAAACCAGATGATTCCTGCTAGAATTCCGCCGCCAATAATTGCTCCCATCAACCAACCTTTAATTTTATCTAAAAAGAAAGTTTTCCGAGTTGTTTTATTGAAACCAAATCTTTCTTCGATTATAAAAGTGTGGTAATAGCTAAAAGGAGTACTTAGTATATCGCTTGCAAATAGAATGCTTCCGAAGAAAATTAATGCGACCAAAATATTGTTTTCAGTAAAAGTTCTTGCCCAATGATCTACAAATGCAAATCCGTCTAAAAAGAAAAATATCAAGGTTGCGATTAATGAAATCAAGGAAGTAATATTACTAAATCGATCATTTTCTTTTTTATAAAGTTGTGATTTTTCGTATTCTTCTTTATCGTAAACATCGCTTAATTCTTCCGGAATTGGATCGTTATAATGTTTAGCATTTAAAGTATCTAAAATTTTATCGATGATAAAACTTACAATTAAGATGGTGATAAGTATGTAGAAAATTGTTTGTGAGGTCATTTTGTTCAGTATTCAGTAAATCAGTATTGTTAATAGTAAAATGCAAGGTCACTGAGTGAAATTACGACCTTAGGAGTAATTTTGTATCGAAGTGACCATTTTTTAGTTAAAATCACGCTGGCGTTTTGCTTCAAATATAAGTATTCCTGCTGCAACCGAAACATTCATCGAGTCTATTTCGCCTTGCATTGGGATATGAATATTCGCTTTGCTTTCCTCTCGCCATTCTTGTGAGAGTCCGGTAGATTCTGTACCTACTATAATTGCGGTATTTTCTTTGAAATCGCAAGTGTGATAGGGAACCGATTCCTGTAAAATCGCACTATAAATATCAATGTTATTTTCTTTTAAATATATAATGATTTCTGAAGTTGTCCCTGTGGCAATCGTATTAGTAAACACACAACCCACACTGCTTCTAATAATATTTGGATTGAACATATCTGTTTTCGGATTGGCAATAATCACCGCATCTACATTTGCAGCATCTGCGGTACGAAGAATTGCACCAATATTACCTGGTTTTTCGGGGGCTTCGGCTACTAAAATTAATAAACTCTTATTCTTATCTGTGGTCACTGAGCGTCCCGAGTAATTCGGGAGAAGTGATTCGAGTTTTAAATTTTTGATATGTAATTCTTTCGATCCAGCAATAGCAACAATTCCTTCCGTTGAAGTGCGGTAAGCTATTTTCTTATAAACTTCTAGAGAGGTTTCGATGACCTCGGCAGATAAAATATTTAGATTTTTAATAGTTTCTTC
Organism: Flavobacteriaceae bacterium; assembly: GCA_021648265.1. Lineage (GTDB taxonomy): Bacteria > Bacteroidota > Bacteroidia > Flavobacteriales > Flavobacteriaceae > Marifrigoribacter. The sequence goes on from JAKITD010000076.1 coordinate 7,432, forward strand.
GGAAGTAATTTCAGGACAAAACAACAGTGTTTTTATGCTATAACCACCTTTTATTGCAAGTTGTATTTCTCGTTGTCCTTCAATAATAAACAAGCCTGTTTTTTTACGTTCACGAGATTTTTCTTGAAGTAATAAAACTTGTTTGATAAACGGATTTTGAAGGCTTGAAATTTGTTTGTGCATTTGGCAAAGATACTTTATTTGTAAGACTGTTTTTTTTTATTAAATTGCGGAAATAACAATTACTCAATATTTACTCACAAGCATTCGATACAGAATGGAGGCTTATGAAACCATAGGCGGCTTATTCAAAGATTTGAAACAAGATTATATTGAAAACAAGCTAAACCCCAGGATATTAGCAGCTGTCAAGATAATACTAGTTGTTTTGGAAAAACTAGTAAATTCAATTGATATTGAACTTCTTACCACCAAAATAATAGAAAATATTGAAGGTTTTGGGTTGCTGAAAAATACTCACAACTTTAAATGTCAAGCGGTTGCGTAATGTTGTTTTGGTGCGAAACTTGAGATATTTATTAAAATCACTTGATTTTTCGTTTTTTCACCTAACTTTACAACAGTGTATATCATCAGTTTAAATAGTAAACTGATGATATACTTACGTTGGCATTAATTAAAAAACTCATTTCAAATTTACAAATAATTTATTAATTTGTATCTTTGCCTATTAATTAATTTTTAGCTTTTCTAAATGAGTGATATTATTGAAAATACTAATGAAAATCCTACTTTTGAGGATTTTAAAAATGAGAACGGGTTAACTTATTGGTGGGCATCTGACTTAATGAAAATGCTCGGTTATCCGAATATGAAATCATTTCAAAAAGTTTTAGATAGAGCCACTAAAGCATTTGTTTCACTAAATATTCCTCATTACGATAATATATTAGCAAATCAAAGAGAAATTGACGGACAAACAAAACAAGATTTTAAACTTACACGTTTTGCTTGTTATCTGACTGTTATGAATGGAGACCCTAAAAAAGTCGAAGTTGCAGAAGCTCAATCTTATTTTGCACAACAAACAAGAAAGTTCGAACTATATATAGGCGACCATTCAGAAATAGATAGATTATTAATTCGTGAGGAATTAACAGAAGGGAATAAATCATTATCATCAACAGCAAAAAGTGCTGGTGTGGTTAATTATGCAAACTTTCAAAATGCTGGATATTTAGGAATGTATAATATGAAATCTTGGCAATTAGAAAAACGTAGAGGAGTAAAGAGAGGAAAGTTAATGGATAATATGGGTAGAACTGAATTAGCTGCTAACTTATTCCGTTTAACACAAACGGAAGAGCGAATAAAAAATAAAAAAATTCGAGGTCAAGTAAATTTAGAACAAACACATTTTCAAGTTGGTAAAGAGGTTAGAAATATTATCAGACAGAATGTTGGGAAACTACCTGAAAATTTACCGCAAGAAAAACAACTTCCAGAAGTAAAAAAAGAGTTGAAAAAAGGTTATCGAAAAATGAAATCGGAGGACAGTAAAAAAAAGAAATAACTACTGCCAACACCGTGTAAAATTCATTGCTAAGTTTAGGCTTACTTTGGAAAGTCCTATCGGATTTTCAAGTTGGTTTTGTACTTATGAAGTTAATCGCTAATTTCACGCAACGAAATCTTACACACACCGTTGATAAAGCAAGTGCCAATTCAGGTAAACTATGCTTATAATAAACTTTAAAAACTCAGGAGTTTACATCTTCTCTGTATTCCAAATTCCTTAAAAATAAGTTCTAACATTTTATGTTATATCATACATTTTGTAAATAAAAAAGTAAGTGATTAGGTATTACCCAGGGCAAACTCATACTTTCATTTTAAAAAATAGAAAGTCAATGATATCAATAGGCTTTCTTTCAAGAAACTTATAATCTTGTAAATTGAGATTTCATAACTACTTGATTATCTTTTACAATTAAAA
>JAKITD010000077.1 GCA_021648265.1 Flavobacteriaceae bacterium
TTTTTGTTAGTATCTTGCTCATGGAACTGTTTTTAAATGGATATTTGTTTTTTTTTGCAATAACAAAATACAAATTTTTAAACAGTTTTCCAATTTCAAATCACTCTAAAGTGCCAATAAAATCAATACTTAACGATTTATAGAATGTGTTTTTCGGGGGATGGCTAAATTATATATAGGTATTACTGCAATAATGGTATTTTGTGGAGTTGGAATTTTATTTTGTGCCAAATCACGCATCAGCATCATCGTAGCGTCAATACCGTCGCTTTCTCCTGGGTGTATTCCATTATTAATTAATAAAATATTTTGTTTTCTTTCGTCTGAAAATTCAGTTTCAAAAGTGCGATTGGGATTAAAAGTAACTAAATGCAACGGTTTCCCGCTATCGGTTTTGCCTATTTGATACATGGTAACGGAATGATAGGTAGCTGCTAATTGCTGGTAAAATAGTATAGTTTCTTTGTATGTAGTAGTTTCAGAGCCATTTGTTTTTTCAAACTTGGTGGTAAAATTGTGAGTTGTCTCTTTATTATTACAGGAAATAAGTGAATACGTTATAATTATAATAAAAAATAGTTTTAATGTTTTCATATATTAAATCAAAATTAAGAAAAAATTAAGAAATGTTTAGATAATTATAAGTTCTTTATATATATTTGGCGTAATATTAAACATTAAATATATAAATTATGAAAAAAATTACTTTATTGATTGCAATTTTTGCAATGACAGTTACAGTGAGTGCACAGGATTCTGTTACGGAAGCTATTGCATCTGGAATTAACGTTATGGAAACTGCTGGGCAGCAAGGTTCATATATTATTAACCGCGGGAATAGACTACCTGTAGTAGGAACTTATACTGACAGATTTGATTATGAAGACGCTTGTGTCGGAACACTTGTAATGGAAGATGTAGCAGGTGGTCCTGGTGCTATTGCAGCTTGTGATGAAACTATTAGCTCTGCTGCTGGTTCATGTTTTGCTGCTGGTGAGATAATCGAAGAGTTAATTGTAACGATTGGACAACTTGGGGTGGGACAAACTACTGTTTATGCAGATGCAGGATCTGGATTTCCTAATGTTAACCCTGTAATTGGTTCAAATACTTTTCCAGATTATACTGTTATTGAAATGACAGGAGGTCAAACTAGTATAGGTTTTGATGTTATTGCATTAACAACTGGTGCTGATATTGAGGTAAGAGTTTTTGGTACTGGTGGTATGATTGATAGTTTTTCTATTGATGCTACCTCTGGTGGAGATATATTTATAGGTATGATTGCGGATGAAGCTATTGTAAGTGTTGAATTAGAAGATCTTTCTAGTGCTACAGCTGAATTAATAGCAATGATTTCTATCGGCGACTGTACTATTTTAAGTGTTAATGAAAACTTAATTAGTCAAATTGCTGTATTCCCTAATCCAACTAACGATATCCTTAACATTAAAGTTCCTTCTACTGTTGAAGTTTTAAATTCTAGTCTTTACAATCTTTTAGGACAAGATACTGGTCTTAGATTAGTAAACGGAACAATGAATACAAATGAATTAGCTGAAGGTGTTTACATTTTAAATGTAGAAACTTCTGCTGGTACTTTAACTCAAAAAGTAGTTAAGCAATAAGTTATTGCAAAACAAAATAAGTATAAAAACCTCGACGAAAGTCGAGGTTTTTTTTATGCTCAATAATTAATAGTGTCCGAATAAAAATTAGACGATTCTTATAATAGTATCGTTCTTTTTCCAAACCCTGTTTTATATAGATCAATAATAAAAACTCCTTTAGCGTTATTGACTGGTAAATTAATATTTATATATATTAATGGTAGAAAGGTAAAAGAAGAACAAATAAGTAAGAATAACTTTATACCCTGCTGGAATTTATTTTTATCAAGTATATTCTGAAATCAACTTAATTAAAACGGATAGATTTATTATAAAATAAGGTGTTACAATAAAACACCCTTAGGAACCATTTTTCTATAGTCTCCACCATTTCTAATCACATCCCTGACAATGGAAGAAGATATATTAGACACATTAGGAGAACATACTAAAAACACACTTTCAATATTTGCTAACGATGCATTGGTTTGTGCGATGGATTGTTCGTAGGTAAAATCATTGGTGTTTCGCAAGCCTCTAAGTATAAAATCAGCATTTTCTTTTTTGCAATAATCTACGGTAAGTCCTGTGTAGGAAGTAACTTTAATTTTTGGTTCGTTTTCAAATGTTTCTAGTAAATGTTTTTTTCGGTCATCAAGCGAGAACATATACTTTTTATCTGCATTAACACCAATAGCGATGATAATTTCATCAAAAAGTAATAATGCTCTGTTAATGATGTCGATATGCCCTAAGGTAATCGGATCGAATGAACCTGGAAATACTGCTCGTTTCATACTACAAATTTTATTCTTTATTTAATATATTTTGAAGAAGGACATCAAAAAAATCAGTCAACGTCAATCCCGCTTCTCTCACTTGTTTTGGTACAATACTTTCTAAAGACAAACCTGGATTGGTATTAATTTCAATAAAATAAGGAACTCCTTCTTGGATAATGAAATCGCTTCTTGTAATGCCTTTCATATTCAGTAATCGGTATATTTCTTCAGCAATAAAAGTAACTTTTTCGGTGTCTTTTTCTGAAATTCTTGCTGGTGTAATTTCTTGAGACTTCCCTAAATACTTAGCTTCAAAATCAAAATAATCATTTTCTGAAACAATTTCAGTTGGAGGAAGAATTTTAACATCAGAACCGTCATTATAAACACCAACCGAAACTTCAGTGCCAGTGATGGCGGTTTCAATAATGATTTCTGAATCTTCTTTAAAAGCTTTTTTAATAGCAGGTAGTAATTCTTCTAGTGTGTGAACTTTACTAATTCCGAAACTGGAACCTGCACGATTTGGTTTTACAAAACAAGGTAATCCTACTTTCTTAATAATCTGTTCTTCCGAAAAATGAATGCCTTTATTCACATAATAAGAATTAGCACATTTTATACCAAAACCCTTTAAAACAGACAGGCAATCACGTTTGTTAAAGCTCAAAGCCGCTTGGTAATAATCGCAGCTTGTTTGTGGCATTTCTATTAAATTTAAGTACGCCTGCAAATATCCATCCTCTCCAGGAGTGCCGTGAATAGTGTTGAAAACAGCATCGGGAACGATGGTTTCTTTACCGTTTGAAAAACTAAAATTCGCTTTATTTATATCGTGTTTTGCTCCGTTTTCTGCGACGAAACACCACCTTTCTTTCAAAATATGAATGGGATAAATGTGGTATTTACTAGAGTTCAAGGAATCACAAACAACTTTTCCGCTGTTCAATGAAATTTCAAATTCACTAGAATACCCGCCCATTGCCACGGCAATATGTTTCCGTTTCATACTTATTTATTAAATAATACGTTTAACAAAAATATCATTATTCATTTATAAAGATACTAACTTTAGGTTTTATATTTTTGTAAACTAATTTTTACTTTATGTCGTTTATTAAATTTTTATTTTCAAAAGCGTTTTTACGTCAATTATTAATCGCAATAGGAATACTTGTCGTTTTGGTTTTTGCAATCCTTTTTTGGTTGAAAAGCAGCACCAATCACAATCAAAAAATTAGAGTTCCTAGTTTGGCAAAAATGTCTTTAGATGAAGCACAAATAAAGTTAGATGAATTAGATTTACGTTTCGAAATATTAGATTCTTCAAATTACAATCCAGATTTCCCTAAATATTCTATTATCGAGCAAATTCCTAAAACGGGAGAATTTGTAAAAGAAAACCGAAAAATATACCTTACCTTAAACCGATCGGGTTATGTGTTTTTAGAAATTCCAGAAGTAGTTGGAAAAACGAGAAGACAAGCAGAACCCACCTTATTATCAATGGGTTTTAAAATTGGAAAAGTAAGCTACAAGTCCTATATAGCACTTGATGAAGTGTTAGAATTACGTTATAAAGGAAAAAAAATAAACCCGGGTGATGAGCTTCAGAAAACATCAGTGATCGATTTGGTATTAGGTGATGGAGAAGGAAGTTTGAAAAGAAACTTAGAAGCTTTGGATAAACAAATAAAAGAAAACGATGGAGGAGAATAAACAAGAAGGTCCAGAAAATGAAAATGACGATTTATACGAACATTTTCGTTTTGTAGCTCAAAAAGGGCAACAACCATTACGAGTAGATAAATACTTAATGAATTATATTGAGAATGCTACACGTAGTAAAATCCAAAAGGCTGCAAAAGACGGTAATATCTATGTGAACGACCAAATTGTAAAATCTAATTATAAAGTAAAACCAAACGATGTCGTCAGAGTACTTTTTGAGCATCCACCTTACGAATTTTTATTAGTTCCAGAAGATATTCCGATAGATGTAATTTATGAAGATGATGCTGTTTTAGTAGTTAATAAATCAGCAGGTATGGTAGTGCATCCTGGTCACGGAAATTATAGTGGGACTTTGATAAATGCACTTACTTTTCATTTTGAAAACTTACCAAACAACAGTAGTAACCGTCCAGGATTGGTACATAGAATTGATAAAGACACCAGCGGACTTTTAGTAGTTGCAAAAACGGAAGAAGCTATGACACACCTAGCCAAACAGTTTTTTAATAAAACTACGGAGCGAGAATATGTAGCTTTAGTTTGGGGAGATGTAAACGAAGATGAAGGTACTATAGAAGGTAATATTGGACGTCATCCAAAAAACAGGTTGCAAAACACTGTTTTTGTTGACGATGAAGCCGAAAAAGGAAAACATGCGGTTACGCATTATAAAATAATAGAACGATTAGGGTATGTTACCTTAATTTCCTGTAGATTAGAAACTGGAAGAACCCACCAAATTAGAGTGCATTTAAAATATATTGGGCATACTATATTTAATGATGAGCGTTATGGAGGTGACCGAATTTTAAAAGGAACGAGTTTTAGCAAATACAAACAATTTGTAGATAATTGTTTTAAAGTATTGCCACGACAAGCACTGCATGCAAGAACTCTTGGTTTTGTGCATCCAACTACTGGAAAAATGATGCGTTTTGAAGCACCAATTCCTGAAGATATTGAATTGTGTATTGAAAAATGGCGCAAATATTCAATAAACTCGAATACTTTATAAACAGATTAAGGAGTATGAAAATCGTTATCTCACCAGCAAAAAGTTTGGATTTTGAAAGTAAATTACCAACAAACATATTTACCAATTCAGAATTTTTAGAACAAGCAGAAACATTAAACTCAACAATGGCTACAAAGTCAAAAAAAGCCATCGGAAAATTAATGAGTATTAGCGATAAACTTTCCGAATTAAACTACCAACGTTATCAGGATTTTACGGTCCCTTTTACTGAAAATAATGCACGTCCAGCGGTATTTTCGTTTTCGGGAGATGTGTATGTAGGTTTGGATGCTTATTCTTTAAATGAAGCTAAAATAAAAAAAATGCAAAATAGCCTTCGCATTCTCTCTGGAATGTACGGAATGCTGAAACCATTAGATTTAATGCAACCTTACCGTTTAGAAATGGGAGCCCGTTTAATAATAAACCAAAAAAAAAACTTATACGAATTTTGGGGAAACACCATTACTGAAGCACTAAATAATGAGTTGAAAGACGATGAGCTTTTCTTAAACCTAGCAAGTCAAGAATACTTTAAAGTTATAAAACCTTCCTTATTAAAAGTGCCGGTAATTTCTCCTGTTTTTAAAGACTATAAAAACGGAAAATTAAAGATTATCTCTTTCTTTGCTAAAAAGGCTAGAGGAAGTATGGTTCGGTATGTTTTGGATAATGATATTGGTAGTTTAAATGACTTAAAAGGATTTGATACTGGCGGTTATGGTTTTAGTGAAGAGTTTACAAATAACAAGTGCGAACCTGTATTTATTAGGTAGTAATTTGGTAAGATTAATTGTTAGTTATTGAAACTTTTTTTAGGTTTGAATTCTATTTTTGTAGTTCAATTATTTTAATAAAAACTAAACCACTATTGAACTTTAGTCCAATAGTGGTTTAGTTTGAAAATTATCTTATAAATTCAAATATTAATCCTGGCTGTTCATTTATTAAATATTGAGTAGTAAGTCCCTTTATTTCATCATTATTTAAGTTAGATAACTGTAATTGAATTGTTAATCCGCTATCGTCAATTTTAAGTTTTTCTTCTTTATAAATAGTAATTTCAGTAGTAATAGCTAAGATATCAAAATTAGTTACTTGCTTATTTGTAAATGAAACTTCTTCTTTTTTAAAAGTAGATGATTTATTTTTAAGAACTTCGTGTTTGTTTAAGGTAAAAGCATTCTTAGCTTTTTTATAAAACTCTAAATCTTTAAAATTTTCATTATCTAATGATCTAACAAGTTTTTTTGATGAATTAATCAATGAAATTTGTTCAGGAATTAGAATAACATCTTTATTAAGTTGTTGTATTAAATTATGGGTAATGGCAACTTGAGGTTCTTTAACTAAAGCATGTTGCATTTGTGACTTGAATCTTGCAATTATTAAAATTTTGTAAATAAAAAAAACACTAACCTGCAAGAATATTATTTTTAATAAAAACCAACCAAGTAAATTATAAAAATTTACTACTAATTAAATATGAAAAAAATTACGCTTATTTTATTAATGTTTGTTTTCACATGTTTCACATATGGACAAACTGTAACAAAAACGTTTACCCCTCCGTCTTCTGTATCTGTTGATGGTTGTGGGACTTATTGCGTAACACTCCCAAGTGTTTCTTTTACAGCTGCAGATTTTCCGCTAGGTGGAATAATTACAGATGTAAATGTGTCTATTTCTTGGCTTAAAACAGATGGTACTTGTACATTACCAACTTCTGGTAATTCCTTCCATAACGAAACAAGTTTCAGAGTTAATGGACCTGTTTCACAAAGTATATTGGCCACACCAGGCACTTGGTCTGGAAGTGCTAATTCTCCAGCAGTTACTACTATTTTTGATCAAGCTTCAGCTTCAATTCCGTCTGGGACTCCTGTTAGTGGAACATTTTTGCCAAATGGAGGAGACTTAAATATTTTCAATTGTTTAAGTCCTATAGGTATATGGAGTCTTAGCGCAGGAGATACTGCAGGAAGTGACCCTTTATGTGTTAACAGTTACTCAATTACGATTACTGTAGCTCCCGCCGATAATATACCACCCGTAGCAGATGTAACACCACTTCCAGATGTTACTGCAGAATGTGAAGTAACAACTCTTACAGCACCAACTGCGACAGACAATTGTGCTGGAGCGTTAACAGGAACACATACCGCTACTTTACCAATTACAGCACAAGGAACAACAGTAATTATTTGGACTTACGATGATGGAAACGGAAACACATCAACACAAAATCAAAATGTTGTTATAGATGATGTAACTGCGCCAGTAATTACGTGTATTGCAGACGACACCAGAGACACCGATGCGGGAGTTTGTGATTATACCGTGCAAGGTACAGAGTTCGATGCAACATTTACCGATAATTGTATGTCATCTACCATCACTAATGATTTAAACGGAACTGCAACAATAGCTGGAGAAGCACTTCCAATTGGAGATACCACAGTAGTTTGGATTGTAGATGATGGCAACGGACAAACAGATACTTGTACAACAGTAATAACTGTTGAGGATAATGAAGTGCCAGTAATCGTATGTCCTATGGATGTTGATATTTCAACAGATCCAGGTGTATGTGGAGCAGAAGTAGATTTCCCTATAGCAGTTGCCTTAGATAATTGTGGTGGAGTAACGGTTGTACAAACAGGAGGATTGCCTTCAAATAGTTTTTTCCCAATAGGAGTTAGTACGGTAGAATTTACCGCCACTGATGATAGTGGAAATTCCACAGTATGTAGCTTTACAATTACAATTTCTGATAATGAACCTGCTATGGCAGTTTGTCAAGATATTACTATTCAATTAGATGAATTTGGAAATGCTAGTATTGTTGCAGCAGATATTGATGGAGGTTCTACAGATAACTGTGGAGTTGCTTCCATAAGTGCATCGCAAACAGATTTTGATTGTAATAATGTGGGCGATAATAACGTGATACTTACCGTAACAGATGTAAATGGAAACACTTCAACTTGTACCGCAGTGGTTACAGTAGAAGATGTAACAAATCCTATTGCAGTATGTCAAAATATTACGGTACAATTAGATGCAAACGGAATGATAACTATTTTAGGAAACGATGTGGACGGTGGAAGTACAGATGCTTGCGGAATTGCAAGTTACGACTTGGATATAGATACCTTTGATTGTAGTAATGTTGGCGACAATACTGTTGTTCTAACTGTTACCGATGTAAATGGAAATACTTCAACCTGTACAGCCATTGTAACGGTAGAAGACATTACTTCTCCAGAACTAGTTTGTATGGATATAACTGTTGAACTAGATGAAAACGGTATGGCAACAATTGTACCTGCAGATGTAATAGATATACTTACTGATGCCTGTGGAATTAATACAACAGCGATAGATATATTTGAGTTTTATTGTTCGGATACAGGAACTCCAATAGATGTTCAAGTATTTGTAGAGGATGTTAATGGGAACCTAACAACTTGTTATGCAACGGTAACGGTTGTTGATTTATTAGCACCAGTACTTACATGTCCAGCAGATCAAACACAAGATCCAGGAGCAGGAAATTTATTTTGGGAAGTTCCAGATTATTGGGCAAATGGAGAGGCAACTGCAACAGACAACTGTACCGATCCTGTAGTAATTACTACTCAAGATCCAGCAGCAGGAACTTTATTATCTGACGGAACCTATACTGTAACAATGACTGCTGAAGATGAATACGGAAACGTTTCAACTTGTGATTTTGAGTTAATAATTGAAAGTCAATTAGGACTTGAAGATCAACAAGATTCGGCAAGTATTATATTATATCCAAATCCTGTAAGCAACATTGTTTATTTATCGAATCCAAATTCATTAGAATTGGAGAATATTTCAATTTATGATTTAACTGGAAGGTTGGTTAATGTAACAGAATTAGAAACAATGGGTACTGAAATTAGTATAGACGTTTCAAAATTCGCAAACGCAACATATATGGTTGTTATTAGAGGAATTAATGGAACATTAACGAAACAATTAATCGTTAATAATTATTAGTATTTATGGCTAAGTTCTGATTATAACAGCATTTTGTTTAAATAATTCAAAAAGACCATACGCTTGGTCTGCCAATAACATTGTAACAAACCACTGTTTGAGCATAGTTTTGCTATTTCTTATTTTGTCCATATAAGCATACCAGT
>JAKITD010000078.1 GCA_021648265.1 Flavobacteriaceae bacterium
ATATACTACTTATCACCCCTATGGATGATAATAATACTATATCACGAACTCTCCCACTGCATGGGTCTGTTAACGGCTTTAATAAATCTGGTAGATTTTCATATACATCGTCTTTAATAGTTTCTGTTACCATGACTCTTGTTAATTTTATCTTCTATTCTTTTAAAAAATTCTTTAGCTAGTCCTTGTTTGTTTTGTAAAACCCATTCAATTAAATCTGTTTTTAGAAAATAAATTCTCTTCCCAGTAGGTTTAAAATGTATTATTTCTTTGTTTGCTGTTAATTTGTATAGATATGATTTACTCACATCTAAAAAAACAACAGCTTCTCTAAAGCTTAATACTTGTTTGTCATTTTTAAACATATATAAATTTTATGAACTCAATTTCAATTAAGTTCTATTAATAATATGCAAAACTCTAAAGTTTTAAAAGAAGGTGTTGAAACAAAAAAGAAGTTTTTTAAGAGTGATTTTGTTTCAAAAAGGAAAATACTATAATAAGTTAATTAGGAACGGGTAAAAAATATTCTAAGGTTTTTAATTTCGATATCATCTAAATTATCACTTAATGAATCAAACAATTCAATTGGTTCATTTTTATTTGACCTAATATCTGACAGATGTAGAATAACTCCTATAAATTTAAGAGCATCACTTTGATTAGAGCCTAGATCAGTAAGATATTCATAAAAAGGCTTAATTATGGTACTTAATACATAACGCCTTCCTTTTTTATAATTAAAAGAACCACAATTATCCAAGAGTTCTTTCTTGCGTGTTTGAAAATTATCCTTAGTAATTTCCATTCCTATAATAGCAGCATCTAATAGCTGTTTTATAACAAAATAATTATTTATTGTAACGGTTGGATTAAATTTAAATAATAATGAGTCTATACCTTTCTTATTCTTATCGCCTAAATAATCTTCAATTAAATCCAGAAGAATTTCTAAGTCCTTTTTTTCATTTTGAAAGTCACCTAAAAGTTTAGCTGAATCAACTTTGATGCCATTAAATAACGTGTAAGTATAGTTTAATGAGCAAATAAAAGAAATCATTGAACAAAGTTTTTCTTCTAAAGAATACTTAATAAGTAACTCTTCCAAGATTTGATATTTTTTAGATGAGAAATGAGTTTTGTTGTGTTTTGAAGAGAAATACTTAAAATATTCTTCAAGATTATGATTAAAGAGGTTAAGTTCTACTATCTCTATAGCTTTATAATCATCTTTATCATTAAAAAAATAAGTGTTTCCCAAAATGTTTTTAATATCTGTTTAAATTTAATTAAAATATTAATATGACCAAAACTTGCACCCATTAAAAACACAAAAGACCTTACATTTCTGTAAAGCCTTATGGTTATTATATTTATTGTAATGTTTTAATCTTAAAGTGTGGTGATTATGAGTCAGATGCTCTAACCAACTGAGCTATGGGACCGATAGATAATAATTTAAATTATTATCAGCTTGCAAATTTATAACACTTTAGATATTTCGCAAGTTATTTTTCATTATTATTTATTTCTTGACATAATTCAACTAAAACACCACTTGTAGATTTAGGATGTAAAAACACCACTAACTTATTGTCTGCTCCCTTTTTAGGTGTTTCATTTAAAACTATAAATCCTTCTTTTTTAAGCCTATTTATTTCAGAATAAATATCATCAACCGCAAAAGCAATATGATGTATTCCCTCACCGCGTTTTTCTATAAACTTTGCTATGGGACTGTCTTCTTTGGTGGCTTCTAACAATTCTATTTTACTTTCACCACAAGTAAAAAAAGAAGTTTTCACTCCTTCACTAGCAACCTCTTCTGTTTTATAATAATCGTATCCTAGTAAACTTTTATAAATGGCATTTGCGTTTTCTATGTTTTTAACAGCTATTCCAATGTGTTCAATCTTTTTCATAATATTACCTACAAAAGCAGGTATCTATTTAATGGTTAATAAAATTCAAAAATAACAATTATAAAGAGCAATCTTACTTGCTTCTGAAATATATGAAACTTTAAAGTATAAAATGTAGTATTTTTGTGCTATGATTGAAACAAATAGGCAAAAAAAAATTGCAGGTGTTTTACAAAACGACCTTGCTGTAGTATTACAAAAAATGCTGCGTGATTCTGGACAACTAGGAATTATCATTTCGGTTTCAAAAGTTACTGTTACTACAGATTTATCTTTATCCAAAGTATATACCAGTATTTTCCCTTCAGATAAATCGGAAGAAATTGTGAAAGAATTAAATGAGTTAAAGCCAAAAATTAAACATCAAATTGCTCAAAAAACGAAACATCAACTTCGTAAAATGCCCGATCTTGTTTTTTTTAACGATGACTCTTTAGAATACATTAGCAATATTGAAGAGGCTGTAAAAGGAAAAAACGATCCTATAAAAGATACCGACTTACTTAAAAAACGTAAAAATATATAGTTGAACTTTTCGCTGTACATCGCAAAACGCTACTTGTTTTATAAAAGCAGTAACCCGCCTGCCGGACGGGCAGGAAATGCAATTAATATTATTTCCCGTATAGCAATTTCAGCAGTTGTTGTAGGGTCTTTGGCACTTTTTATTGTCCTTTCTGGGTTTTCTGGACTACGAGATTTTAGCCTTCAGTTTACCAATGTATTTGATGCTGATTTAAAAATATACCCTTCTAAAGGAAAAACTATTTCCTTTTCTAAAACTTCAGAAACCCAGTTAAAAAAAATAGACGGAGTTGAAGCTTTTTCTAAAATTGTAGAAGAACGCGTTTTTCTTCAATACCGCGGAAAAAATCATATTGCTAATATAAAAGGAGTTGATAAAAATTTTAAAAATGTAATTCCTATCGACAGCATTTTATTTTTAAATAAATGGCTAGTCCAAAACAGAAATGAAGTGGTAATTGGGCTAGGAACGTCTCAAAAATTATCCATGAGTGTTATGGATTTTCAAAATTTATTAGAAATCTATGTTCCAAAACCAGGGACAGGTCAGATTTTAGATCCCGCAAATGCTTTTACAAAAAGAAGAGTTGTCGCTTCTGGAATGTATCGTGTAAATCAAGATTTAGATAGTAAATATGTGTTTTCGGATATTAATTTTGCAAGATCTCTACTAAATTTAGATTCAACCAAAGTAACTTCTATTGAAATTAAGCTACTTCAAAATGCTAATGAAAAAGCAATTCGTGAAAAAATCGAATCTTTATTTTCTGAAAAAATTATTATAAAAAACAGGATTCAACAAAACGACGGGCTTTATAAAATGTTGAATATTGAAAACCTGTTTGTTTATATTTTTGTGAGTCTGATTGCTGCCATTGCTATTTTTAATATTGCAGGGATTATAATTATGACTATTCTTGAAAAAAGAAAAGATATTAAAACACTTTCCTCTTTAGGATTAACCATTTCTGAAATTCGAAAAATCTTTTTTTACAAAGGACTGTTAATGACTTTAATTGGGACTTTAATTGGTCTTGGAATAGGAATTGCTGTTGTTATACTTCAAGAAGTATATGGCTTTGTTCCTATTACACCAACTTTGCCTTATCCTGTTCGGTTAGAGTTTATTAATGTACTAATAGTATTTGTTACTATTTTGGTGTTGGGAGGTATTGCTTCAAAAATTGCTGCTACCAAAGTTTCAGAAGAACTAATTTCTTAATCAAACTGAAAGCCTTTAAACTTCACGGCAACTTCCTCTAAAGCTTTAAAAACATCAACCGATTCATCACTGGTTACCATTTTCATTCGATACTCTTTAAAATGTGGGATTCCTCTAAAATAATTGGTATAATGTCTTCTAGTTTCAAAAACGCCTAGTCTTTCTCCTTTCCAATCTATCGCCATTTTAAGGTGTCTTTTTGCTGCCTCTACTCGTTCTTCCATTGTTGGAGAAGCTAAGTGATTTCCAGTTTTTAAAAAATGTTTTACTTCTCTAAAAAACCAAGGATTACCAATGCTAGCACGACCAATCATACAACCATCCAATCCATAATCATCTCGCATTTCTTTGGCTCTTTCGGGAGAGTTTACATCTCCGTTCCCAAAGACAGGAATGTGCATTCGAGAATTATTTTTAACTTCAGCAATCGGCGCCCAATTTGCTTCGCCTTTATACATTTGTTTTCGGGTTCTTCCGTGGATTGAAATCGCTTTACAACCTACGTCTTGTAACCGTTCGGCGACTTCAACAATACGAATGGTATCTTCATCCCAACCCAATCTCGTTTTTACAGTTACTGGTAAGTGGGTATGCTCAACCATTGCTTTGGTTAAGGAAACCATTAAATCAATATCCTTTAAAATTCCTGCCCCAGCTCCTTTTGAAACTACTTTTTTTACAGGGCAACCAAAATTAATATCAATGATATCGGGTTTGGAAGCTTCCACAATTTCCACACTTCGGAGCATTGAATCTAGATTTGCTCCAAAAATCTGAATTCCTACAGGGCGTTCTTTTTCATAAATATCCAGCTTCATAACACTTTTTTGAGCATCACGAATCAAGCCTTCCGAAGAAATAAACTCGGTATAAACCACATCTGCACCTTGCTCTTTACACAAAGCTCGAAAAGGCGGATCACTTACATCTTCCATTGGAGCTAACAATAATGGAAAATCTTCTAATTCTATGTTTCCTATTTTAATCATATTCGATGCAAAAATAGGTAAATTATTAAGCTTAGGTATAAATTGTACCTTTATTGAACTTATATACTCAATGCACATAGCTTTTTGGGTTTTTCACTCTTTCTTTTTCCCTTTACTCACTATTTTTTATTTTGTAAATAGGTGCTCGTGATTGCTTCGCAGTTATCATTGTTAAAATTTTAAAACCATAGCGGTGCTATGATTGATCCCGATGCCTCGGAATTGCCTTGATAAAGAAAAAAATAAATTCGTTTAAATTCCCGAAAAGCTAAATCCATCGAGTAAACTTTAAAAAATTCTTTTTTCTAAAAATTACACTTTTTGTTTTACATTCGCTTTTCTGAAACATTTTTAATGACTAAAAACCTTCAAGCTTCTTTTCTTGTCCTATTTTCTTTGTTGATTCTTTCTTGTAATTCTGAAGATAAAAAGGAAAAATATACTAAAATATCCAAAACCTCAACACAATACATCGATGGCTACGTAGGCGATAAAAACTGTGTTGCTTGCCACCAAACAGAAGTGGATCTTTGGAAAGGTTCTCACCACGATTTGGCCATGCAAATTGCAGACGAAACGACCGTTTTAGGCGATTTTAATAATCTGAAAATGACCCTCGATGATGTTGAATATTTCTTCTTTAAAAAGGAAAACGATTTTATAGTTAAAATTAAAGAAATTGATACTTCTGAAAAGGAATATAAAATCACTTACACTTTTGGAGTCACTCCGCTTCAGCAATATTTAGTAGATTTTGAAAATGGGAAAAAACAAGTATTAAGAGTTACTTGGAACGTTATTAAAAAGAAATGGTACCATCAATATAAAGGCGATAAAATTCAGCCACACGATTGGTTGCATTGGACAAAAAGTTCTCAAAATTGGAATACCATGTGTGCCGAATGTCATTCTACCAACCTAAAAAAAAATTATTCAATTGAAGGAGATGCGTTTAACACCACCTATTCTTCAATCAATGTAAGTTGCGAAAGTTGTCATGGCCCAGCCGAAAAACATCTAGCTTGGGCAGAAAACCCTTCCGAAGACAAAAACAGCTATATCCTTTCTCCAAAAAAACAAAAAGAACAATTAAATTTATGTGCAACTTGTCACGCAAGAAGAGCAAAATTAACCGAAAATTATGTGCCTGGCGAAAAGTTTGAAAACCAATATATGGTTCAGAATATCACTAATAATTTTTACCATGGCGATGGACAAATAGATGATGAAGATTACGTTTATGGTTCTTTTATGCAAAGTAAAATGTTTGACAAAGGGGTTAAATGCAACGATTGTCATAATGTACATACCTTAAAATTAAAATTTGAAGGAAATAAATTATGTCTGCAATGTCACGTTCCTACAAATTATGAAACCGAAAAACATTATTTTCACAAACAAAATACCGAAGCGAGTTTGTGTGTTAATTGCCATATGACGGGTAAAAATTATATGGGAAACGATTTTAGAAGAGACCACAGTTTTCGTATTCCTCGTCCAGATCAGAGTGAAAAATATGGAACTCCCAATGCCTGTACCGTGTGTCATACCGATAAATCTAACCAATGGGCAGCTGATGTAATTAAAGATAAATTCGGAAATAAAAGAGCGCCACATTTCTCGGATGCTTTGTTAATGAGTACAAATAACAATTTAACAGAAGGACAACGAAATCAATTAGACATTTTTATCAACGACCTCAACTATCCTGAAATTGCTAGAGCAACAGTGATAGAAAACTTAGACTATTACGCTCCCGAACAATTTAAAACGTTGCTCATTGCTTTAAAGGATTCGTCTGCGATTGTACGCTATAATGCCTTGCTAAAATTTAGAAGTTTACCACCCCAAGACCGCCTTTCTATCGCTTTGAAACATCTAAATGATTCCATAAAATTAGTGCGAATTGGAGCCACACAATTGGTAATTGGGTTAGACGAAAACACCTTAAGCGGAATAGATAAAAGCAATTTTATTAAGTCCAGAAACGAACTTCAAGCAATGTTGTTTGCCAATGCCGATTTCTCCACAGGTCGTTTGCAGTTGGGAGATTATTATTTTCAGAATAACGATATAAATAATGCGATTAAACATTACGAAATGGCTTTAAAAAAAGACCGTTTACTACTTCCTGTTTATTCAAATTTAGCGACTTCGTATAGTTTAAATAATAACTTTGAAAAGGCTTCTGAAACACTTGAGACGTGGATTGGCTTAGATACTGAAAACAGTCGCCCTCATTACCTAAAAGCCTTACTAAATTTTGAAAATAAAAATGATGAAGTGGCTGTTTCTGAACTAAAAATAGCCATAAAGTTAAATCCTAACGACCTTCGTTCCTTATATAATTTGGCAACTTATTATTTTCAAGATAACAAAGATTTAAAACAAGCAGAAGCCTCTATAAAATCAGCTTTAAAAATTGATAGTGAAAATCCTGATTTTAATTATTTGTTGGCTTTAATATATAAAGAACAAGGTCAGGCTACGAAAGCAAATACTATTATGCTAAAGTTAAAAGTTAATCAGTATTAATAACGTTTAATCAAGTTCAAAAGGAAAAATCACTTTCCAGTCTTTTTCCATATCAATAACTGTCCAACCATCCTTCATAGCTTGGTCAAGTCCTTTATCTAAACGACCAATATGTGACTCTCTATCATAAGCCCATTCTCTAATAGAATCTGTATGATGTACATACAACATAAAACTTTTATACTTGTTAGAGGCTGCCCATTGCATCATTTGTAAATCTCCGTCTGAATTCCCTGAAGAAAACACTGGTTTCTTACCAATTATTTTTTGAATATTAAGTGGTTTTCCTTCTTTGTCGTCTATAAAATCAATGGACGGTAATCTTTTAATTACTGGGTATCCGTTGTTATAATCAAATTCGGTTTTCATTCGAGTACCTATTATTTGTTCTTCAGGAATTCCATAAATTTCTGTTACAAAAGCACGCATAAAATCCACTCCTCCTCCTGAAACTATGTAGGTTTTAAAATCGTTATCTCTTAAATACTGAAGTAGCTCTAGCATAGGTTGATAAACCAATTTATCGTAAGTAACATTTTTTGTAGGATGCTTGGTTGTTGAAACCCAAGCTTGAACCTCTTTTGTGAATTCTTCCGTGGTAGTTCCTGAATGGGTAGCTATTACCAATTGTAAAATTCCGTGTTCTCCTTGCTTTTTCAAGGCTTCGATATCATTATCTAAAACAGCTTTAAATGGTTGTTGGTCTTTCCATTCTGGATGGTTTGCTGCCATTGCTTTTACTCTATCTATGGCAAAAAACAATTGAAAATAAGCAGGTTGCTCTGCCCATAAATTTCCGTCATTATCGAAAGTAGCGATTCGATCTTTTATTGGAATAAAATTTTCGTTTTTTGGGTTGGTTACTTCATTTACATAAGCGATTATATTGTTTTTTGACGTAACATCGTTCCAAGAAGGTAATGGATTAACGGCTTCTTTTTTTTCTACTGAAGCTAATGGAGCTTCTTTTTTAGTTTCACACGAAATGAAAATCATGCTAATTAATACTAAAATTAAACTTATGTTTTTAAAGTATTTCATGTTTTTATATTTATTGTTTTATTAAAATCTTCTTCCAATTCCGAAGCCTAAGCTCCAAGAATTGTAAGCGTCAAATTTAAAATCGTTTGAAAAACTAGCTATGATTTCCCAATTATCTTTAAGAATAAGATGTGAGTATTCAAGTCCAGCTTTAATAAGAAATAGATTTTCTTCTTTAGAAAATTCGCCTCCTGCTCCTAACACCAAACTAAAATTTTTAATAGGTTTAAACATTCCAACTACGGCACTTGCAATTGGTGAGCTTCGTTCTATTTCTGTCCCTTCACTATTTTCTATAATAAAGTTTTCTTCTATGATGTCGTTATGTAATCCTATTGCCCATCGTTCTGTTATTTCGAAGTTATAATCGATTCCCCAAGAGGGTACAGAAATGTTTTTTCTTCCTTCTCCTTCAACTATTTCTCCAATTTGAGTGTGGCTTATTAAGACAGCAATAGAGTGTCTTTTTTCTGCTTTTTCTTTTCCCTCTTCATGTTCGGTTTCTTGTGCATTGGCAAAAGATATGAATGTTAAAAGTAAGATGCTAAGTAGTTGATTTTTCATTATTAAAGAGGAATTTAATTGGTAAGCAATATAAAAAAAGCATCACTAAAAAAATAGTGATGCTTTTAAATAATTTATCAATTATATTAATGACTTCCTGTTGCTTC
>JAKITD010000079.1 GCA_021648265.1 Flavobacteriaceae bacterium
TCTTTTTTCTTTGTTCTAACAGCGTAGTGGTCTTATATCTTTTATCGGACATTACTTTTTTAATACTATATAAATACATAAAGACTGCAGAAATGCGGTCTTTATTTTTTATATTTGGCGAATGAAAACGAAATGGTACTTCGGTACATTTATATTTTTACTTACCTTATTTGTTGTTAATCAACAGCAAATCTCCATTCCAAATCAACAAATTGTAATTCAGTTTGTAAATAATGAAGTTGCTTCCGTTGAGGTTCAGCAAACAATTGCCACCATAAAAAAACAGCTTAAACTTATTGGAGTTGAGCATATTCAAATTCGTGAAAGTGAAAATGGAAGCTTAAAAATCTCTTATTTTAGTGATGTAAATATTGCTTCTATAAAGAAAATTATTTCTGAAGAAAATGAATTTCAATTAGGTGTTAGTTCAATTTCTCAAAATGAAACATCAAATGAAGCTCCTTTAAAAGAGAAATCAAACACTTATAAACTAGACGTCTATGAAATCCAAAAAGGAGATGATTCTGAAAAAGATTTAAACAGACTTGCATTTGAGTTAAAACCAGAAATTGACCGATTTTTTAAACCGAATGTATATCTCTTAAAAATAGAGATTGATGTTTGGAAGACCAATAAAATTGA
The DNA here is from genome assembly GCA_021648265.1 of Flavobacteriaceae bacterium. GTDB lineage: Bacteria > Bacteroidota > Bacteroidia > Flavobacteriales > Flavobacteriaceae > Marifrigoribacter. The sequence goes on from JAKITD010000079.1 coordinate 643, forward strand.
AAAAGTAGCTTTTACAATTCAAAAAAATATTGCTACTGAAATTAATAAGGTTTCACATATTATTCCTGAAGTAAGAGCAGGTCCAATTTCTTTCTGTGTTTCCTAAAAGCTTTCCATTCAGGAAAGCTAAAAAAATCAAAATTAATATCATTCATAAATAATTGTCAGATTATTAGGTAAATTCTATATTTGCCATCCGAGTTTTCGGGATTAATAATTGACCAAAAAACAATAAAAATGCAAAACAAAGGACTAATTAAAGTATTTGCGATACTGTTTGGATTGGTAAGTTTATACCAATTATCATTTACCTATATCGCAAATAATGTTGAAGATGAAGCGAAAGCTTTTGCCAACGCAAAATATCCAGCTAGCGAGCCAATTAAAAGAAACATTGCAGAAGCTAGTTACCTAGATTCTATTGGAAATATTCCTGTAATGTTGGGAGTAGATTATAACACTGCAAAGGATAAAGAACTTAATAAAGGACTGGATTTAAAAGGTGGTATTAACGTAATCCTTCAAGTATCTGTAAAAGATATCTTAAAAGGATTGGCGAATAATACAAAAGACGCTGCTTTTAACCAAGCGTTAAAAGATGCATTTTTACTTCAGAAAGAATCTCAAGATACTTATTTAGAATCTTTCTTTAAAGCGTTTGAAGCACTTCCTGGAGATAATAATTTAGCCTCCCCAGATATATTCTTTAACAAAAATTTAGAAGACGACATCAATGCTTCAATGACTAATAATGATGTTAAGCCAGTTATAGAGCGTAAAATTGACGAGTCTATTACAGCGGCTTTTGAAGTATTAAGAAAACGTATTGATAAGTTTGGGGTTACTCAACCAAACATTCAACGTATTGGGAAATCTGCTCGTATTTTAGTAGAATTACCAGGAGCTAAAGATGTAAATCGTGTTAAGAAATTACTTCAAAGTACAGCTCAATTAGAGTTTTGGAGTGTTTATAAATTAGACGAATTAGCAGGGTTTTTGCAAGCAGCTGATGATAAACTAGCTGATATTTACAAAAAAGAAAAACCGGTTGTTGAAGAAAAAGTAAAAGACTCAACAGATACTGAAGGGAATATTGTTGACGATTTAATAGGTGGGGAAGATGTAAACGATTCTATTGTTGATGCGTCAAAAGAAAGACCATTGTTAGGAAAAATGTTATATCCTGGACAGTCAGGAAGACCAGAACTTGGAACTTTTAAACTAAAAGATACTGCTGCAGTTGATGCTTATTTACGTATGCCTCAAGTAAGATCTTTACTTCCTAATGAACAACGTTATGTAAAATTTGTTTGGGGAATTGCTGAAGATAATAAAGAGCTAGGCGAAGAGGTAATTACATTATACGCTATAAAAGGAAATAGAGAAATGACACCGCCATTAGCTGGTGGAGTTGTGGTAGATGCAGTACAAACGTACGACCAATTAGGTAGAGTAGTGGTAAGTATGCAAATGAATGCTCGTGGGTCAAGAGCTTGGGAGCAAATGACAGGGGAAGCTTATAACAACCAGTCTCAAATTGCAGTTGTATTGGATGATATTGTTTATTCTGCACCAGGTGTTACTAGTGGACCAATAGCAGGAGGTAGATCTCAAATTTCCGGAGATTTTTCAATCTTAGAAGGACAAGATTTAGCAAACGTATTAAGAGCAGGTAAATTACCAGCTTCAGCAGAGATTATTCAAGGAGAAGTTGTTGGACCAACCCTAGGTCAAGAAGCTATTGATTCTGGTATTTTCTCTTTCGCATTAGCCTTAGCCTTTGTATTAATTTGGATGATTTTCTATTACGGAAAAGCAGGGGCTTTTGCAAATGTTGCCTTGGCGGTAAATATCTTATTTATCTTCGGAATATTAGCAGGACTTGGAGCGGTATTAACGCTTCCTGGAATTGCGGGTATTATCTTGACTATTGGTATGTCGGTAGATGCGAACGTACTTATCTTTGAGCGTATTAAAGAAGAGTTGGCAAAAGGAAAAGCTCAAAAAGATGCAATTAACGATGGTTTTAACAATGCACTTTCCTCAATTTTAGATGCGAATATTACAACAGGTCTTACCGGATTTATTTTATTATTATTTGGTACTGGTCCAATTCAAGGATTTGCAACTACTTTATTAATTGGTATTGCAACTTCATTATTTACCGCAATCTTTATCACACGATTATTTATTGATAGCTATACAAAAAACGGGAAACCATTACCGTGTACAACACCAATGACAAAAAATATTCTTAGAAAGAATACTGTTGAATTTCTTAAGAAAAGAAAAATCGCATATGCTTTCTCTGGAGTTTTAATTGCAATAAGTTTAGGGTCATTATTTACTATTGGTCTAAATCAAGGGGTAGATTTTGTTGGAGGAAGAACTTATACTGTTCGTTTTGATAGAGACGTAGATGCAAACCAAGTTAAAGAAGATATGGTTGCAATATTTGGTTCGGCCGAAGCAAAAACCTACGGAGGTAATAACCAATTAAAAATCACAACTAAGTACAAAGTAGATGAAACAGGTACCGAAGTAGATGAAGAAATAGAAAGAAAGATATTTGAAGGATTAAAGTCGAACCTTCCTGATGGATTTACTTATAATCAATTTATCGATGATTACGAGCATAAAGTTGCTGGTAGAATGGAATCTTACAAAGTAAGTCCAACAATAGCAGACGATATTAAAAAAGCATCGTTCTGGGTAGTATTAGGGTCACTTGTTGTAGTATTCCTTTATATCTTATTCCGATTTAAGAAATGGCAATTTAGTTTAGGTGCTGTAATTGCAGTATTTCACGATGTTATTATCGTATTGGGTGTATTCTCATTAACCTATCGTTTTATGCCGTTTAATATGGAAATCGGTCAGTCATTTATCGCAGCGATTCTTACCGTTATTGGTTATTCGTTGAATGATACCGTGGTAGTGTTTGATAGAATCCGTGAATATTTTAACGAACATTCTTCTTGGAAAATGCCAAGGGTTATTGATGCTGCATTAAATAGTACACTTAGTAGAACCTTAAATACTTCATTGACTACTTTAATTGTATTGTTATCGATATTTACTTTCGGAGCAGATTCAATCAAAGGATTAATTTTCGCATTAATTGTAGGTGTTGTTGTAGGAACATATTCATCACTATTTATTGCAACTCCAGTTTTCTTTGATACCGTTAAGAAAAAAGGAATCGATTTAGCAGATAAAGTAGAAGAAGAAATAGAAAAAGGAGCAGTTAAATAATCCTCTATCTTCTAGAAATACCAAAACCATCTTTATTATTTAAAGATGGTTTTTTTGGCTTTTTTAATTAATGTTTTTTTAGCTAACTTTACAACACGATTATATATAAAACAAAATATATAACTGAAATTGTTGGTGTAAATATGTTGTAAAATATTAAGAAACTTGAATTAATGATGGCAAATAGGAAAATCTTTATAAGAGGTGAAAATAGAATTGTGGGAGGAGTTTGCTCTTCTATTTCTGAAAAATATAATTTCCCGAATTGGATACTTAGAACGATTTTTGTTGTGACATCTATAGTATTCTACTTCCCTATTATAATATACTTAATTATTTGGCTCATAATACCAAATCGAAAAGTAGAAAATATATCTAAAAAAAGAAAATACTCATTACAGGCACTTGGTTTTTTCATTGGTGGAATTATTGGTTGGTATGCCGGCTATTATCTGGGACTAATAGCAATCGACGGGAACAAATCGGAAGGTTTAGTATTATCTATTTTTGCATTTGTTGGAATTCCTATAGGAACGATTATTGGGTTTTCCACTTCAAGAATAATAGCTGAAAAAAAGTTAAACTCTAAATAAACTCAAAAAATTAATGACTGATTATTTGAATTGAAAGAACAAAACGTATTACAATACCGCCTATAATTCATTGCAGTTTAATTTTCTATCGGAAATCCCCACTTATTTATTATCTTCGGTTTTTAAAGGGAAAATTCTATCGGATTTGACCGCAACGAAATCATAGGTGCCGTTAAAGCCAAACTAACCTTAAGCTATTATGGAGAGTTACTCAATTCTGTAATTAAAAAATAATTATATCTACCTAGTCCATTCAATATAATCTCCAACCTCAAGACCCCATTTTTCTGAAAGACCTGCATTCACTTCAAGAACATAAAGGACAGGAATAGTAGATGGGAGCGAAGTTTTGTCGAATGGTTTCGCATTTTTCTGAATGCTTACAATTGTCTTTTTACTGTTTATATAGATGATATCTAAAGAAAACTCGGTATTCTTCATATAAAAAGAACGAGGTTGCTCTTTTTTGAAAATAAACAGCATCGACTGATTGTCTTCCATAGAATGTCGATACATTAAACCTGTTTGGGTTTCGTATTCGGTTTCAGCAATTTCTAAATCTAGAGTTTTGATAACTGAATCCGTATTAGCCTTTAACAACTTAATCTCTCCTTCTTTAGTGAAAGTAATTTCTTTGGTAATCGATTTGGTTGCTTTTCCTTCTTCTTTACAATTAATGAATAAAAGAGAAGAGCCAATTATTGCGATAGTAAAAAGTACTTTTTTCATTAATCGATCATTCTGTTTTTTGAAGTTACTATTAAATAAATACCAATAATAATAAAAGGAATACTTAATAACTGCCCCGTGTTTAACATCCAATCAGCTCTTTCGTCAACTTGTGCTTCTTTAACAAATTCCACAAAGAAACGTACTGTCCAAAGCATTATTAAAAAGGCACCGAGTAAATAACCCATTTGTTTGCTTTTATTGGTTTTCCAGTATAAATAATAAAGTATTATAAATACAAAAATGTAGCCGAATGATTCATATAACTGTGCTGGATGTCTAGGGAAATCCTCACCTAGTTGTTTAAAAATTACGCCAAATTCACTGTGAGTTGCTTTTCCTATAATTTCAGAATTGATAAAATTTCCAATTCTTATAAAAACAGCTCCAATTGCAACAGGAATAGCAATTCTATCTAAGATCCAAAGTATAGGTTTTTTAATTACCTTTTTACTGTAAAAATACATGGCTATAACAATTGCAATAGTTGCTCCATGACTTGCCAAGCCTTGAAATCCAGTAAATTGAAATTCTGGCACCGTTCTAAAAGGTAAGAAAACAGATAAAAAATCTTCTTTGAATAATTCAGGTTGGTAAAAAATAACGTGACCTAAGCGTGCACCTAATAATGTAGCCAGCACCACATAGATGAAAAGACTGTCCAACTTATCGTCTGTTTGTCCTTCGTTTTTAAATATTTTTTTAGTTATAAACCATCCTAAAGCAAAGGCGATTACAAACATTAAACTGTAATATCGAACTAAGAAAAACCCTAAATCAATGCCTTTTGAGGGATCCCAAACAAAACTTAATGCTTGCATATTTTATTATTTATTTTTTATTAAACAGTATTCAGATTTTTTGAACTCTTTGATTTAACCGCAAAGCTCGCAAAGATTTTCGCAATGAACGCAAAGAATTATAAATTGTTAACCACACGTCTAATTCCATTTTTAATCAAGGTAACATTGAAGTTAATTAACAAACCTAGCTTACAATTTGAAAGCTTTAAGTAGGTTAAAACTTGAGCTAAATGAATATCGTTTAACGCTTCTACTGCTTTGATTTCAATAATCACCTTATTTTCAACCAATAAATCGACACGATAACCAATTTCCAGTTTTACACCTTCATATATTAAAGGCAATGGTTTCTGCTTAATTACTTTTAATCCAAACTTTCCTAACTCGTAATATAAACATTCTTCATAAGAACTCTCTAACAAACCGGGGCCTAATGTTCGATGAACTTTCAAGGCACAATCAAATATGATTTTAGACAATTGATTCTCAGTATAGCCTTGCGATCCCTGCGTTTCTATTGCGTTCATTGCGGTTAAAAATAATTATGAGTTATATTCAAACTATTTATCTCAATTCATTAGTGCCGTAAATATAAGGAAAGCAAAAGTTATTAATAATAGTTGTCCGATTAATATTTGCGAAAACTCTAAATTATTAAACTTAAAAGGGATTAATTTTTCCTTTAAAATTTATTAGTAAATAGCTAGTTCTCTATTCTCTACTCTTTCTTCTTTCTTCTTTTCCCGGAACAGGGTCATAACCTTCGCCTCCCCAAGGATGACAGCTCCCAATGCGTTTTATCGCTAACCAACCTCCTTTAAACAATCCGTGTTTTTGAAGTGCCTCGATAGAATAATGCGAACAAGTTGGATTGTACCTACAAGTGGATGGCAGTATTGGCGAAATTATTAATTGATATCCTCGAATTAATAATACAAATGGAAATGTTAGTATTTTTTTCAATCCTACTTTTAAAAGTTCGCTTGTTCTCTTTGTTGTTTTTGGTTTGACCCAGAATCTATATTTTAGTGATTTTTTGGTTCCTGATTTAAATTCAGAAAGACAAAAAGTCTTTGTTTTTTTAATTCTTTTTTATTATTTGAAAAAACATTATTAAAACTAAAATGTTTTAATGATAGTTACAATCAAGCCTGCCCGCCTTTGGAGTGTCTTTTTTCTTAAGTCTTAAAGTGTAGCGGTCTTATATCTTTTAAATTAATTCAACGAAAAACTAGTCCCGTCTTTACCATCTTTCAAATTAATTCCCGCCTCTTTTAACTGATCTCGAATTAAATCGCTCGTAGCGAAATCTTTATTTGCTCGTGCTTGATTTCTTAATCCTATTAAAATAGAAACCGCCTCCGATAATTTATCACCATCGTTATTTTGTCCTGCGGAAGTATCTTCCAATCCTAAAACCTCAAATATAAAATCATGCATCGTTTTTTGAAGCGTTTCAATATCTTCTGAAGTTAATGCAATTTTCCCTTCTTTAGCAGAATTAATTACTTTGGAAGCTTCAAATAGTTGTGCTATTAACATCGGGCTGTTAAAGTCGTCATTCATCGTGTCGTAACAAGATTGTTTCCATTTTGAAGTATCAAATTCTGAATTTGCTGAAGATTTAATTTCTGAAATCATTTTATAAGCCTCCATCATTCTATTGAAACCTTTTTCGGAAGCCACCAATGCTTCATTTGAAAAATCTAACATACTCCTATAATTAGCTTGATACATAAAAAACTTTGCTACCGTAGGTGAAAATGCTTTACTTAAAATATCGTTCTCTCCTGAAAATAACTCAAAAGGTAATATGTTATTCCCAGTAGATTTTGCCATTTTCTTACCATTTAAAGTAAGCATATTTGCGTGCATCCAATAGTTTACTGGGTCGGTATTCATGGCTGCTTCAGATTGTGCAATTTCACATTCGTGATGTGGAAATTTTAAATCCATTCCGCCTCCGTGAATATCAAAATGTTTGCCTAAATATTTTGTACTCATAGCGGTACATTCTAAATGCCAACCAGGAAATCCATCGCTCCAAGGCGAAGGCCAACGCATAATATGTACGGGTTCTGCTTTTTTCCAAAGTGCAAAATCTTGTGGATTTTTCTTATCAGATTGGCCATCTAAGTCACGAGTATTTGCAACCATATCTTCGAGGTTTCTTCCGCTTAACTTTCCGTAGTTATGGGTTTCGTTAAATTTATGAACATCAAAATATACCGAACCGTTCACCTCGTAGGCAAATCCTTCATAAATAATTTTTTCAATAATTTGAATTTGTTCAATAATATGTCCTGTTGCTGTAGGTTCTATACTTGGGGGCAATGCGTTAAATTGTGCCATCGTGGTATGAAAATCTACGGTGTATCGCTGAACTATTTCCATAGGTTCTACCATTTCGATACGTGCTTTTTTGGCAATGCGATCTTCGCCACTATCGGCATCGTTTTCTAAATGACCAGCATCGGTAATATTACGAACATAACGAACTTTATAATCCAAATGTTTTAGATAGCGAAATACCAAATCGAAAGATAAAAAAGTACGGCAATTTCCTAAATGAACATTGCTGTAAACGGTAGGTCCGCAAACATACATTCCAACAGCACCTTCGTGAATTGGAATAAATTTCTCTTTGGTTTTTGAAAGCGAATTGTAAATATGTAATTCCTGTTGTTCGTAAAGTTTCATTGTTTTTTGTCTGATGTCGGTTGACGGAAGTCTGAAGTGATTAACTTTAGGTTTCCAAAATTTTATTTAGTGTTATTTCTGAAAGCAATCATCATATTCATAAGGTGAAAAGATTCATTGTAATTAGTTGTAAATTCTTCTTCAGTTAAATAA
>JAKITD010000080.1 GCA_021648265.1 Flavobacteriaceae bacterium
GGAGTTTTGTCGATGGCAAATTCAGGTCCAGGTTCTAATGGGAGTCAGTTTTTTATTACTCATATTGAAACACCATGGTTAGATAACAAGCATTCTATCTTCGGAAATGTAATAGAAGGAATGGACGTTGTAAATGCTATTGCACAAGAAGATACGATGGATATTGAAATCGTTCGTGTTGGTGCTGAAGCAGAAAAATGGAATGCTGTTGAAACATTTCGTCAGTTTACGGGAGCAAAAGCTGAACGTGAATCGGCTGCTAATAAAGCACAAGATGAAATGATGGGAAAACTATCTGAAGGTTTTGAAGAAACCGAAAGTGGACTTCGTTATAAAATCATTCAAAAAGGAGATGGAGCAACACCTAAAAAAGGTCAAACCGTTGCCGTACATTATAAAGGTATGTTTGCCGATGGAGGTGTTTTTGACGATTCATACAAAAGAGGAGCTCCAATTGAATTTCCAATAGGACAAGGAAACGTTATTCCAGGTTGGGATGAAGGAATTTTACTTTTAAAAGTTGGAGATAAAGCACGTTTTGTAATTCCTTCGCATTTGGCGTATGGTGAAGCTGGTGCTGGTGGAACAATACCTCCAAATGCTACATTGGTGTTTGATGTTGAGTTGATGGAAGTGAAGTAAAACTTCTTAATAATATTTTAAAAGCAGTCAGTTTTAAATTGGCTGCTTTTTTGTTTCCACTTAATTCCACAGCCTATATCATACCAATAAATTAAATATCAGGGTTAATAGAAAGTACATTAAATAGCTTTGCCTTAGTTTCTAAAAAACTATTTTGTAAACGTATCATTTTTAAATGATAGTCTATAAGTTTATTTTCTCTAGTATTGACCATAAACAGGGAGCTTTCTCCTAATTGAAATTTACGTTCTTCAGACTTTAGCAGAAGCGTGTTTCCTTCTACCATTTCTTTAGTTAAAGAATTTTGTAGTTTATACGATTCTATTTCTTGAGACAATGCTTTTATTTTATTTCTAAGCTTAATTTGTGTTGTTTCGAATTCTAAATTAATATTTTGTAATTTTAAATCGGTGAGTTTTAAGTCTCCTCGTTCTTTTCTTAAAAACAACGGAAAACTTACATAAACACTTCCTTTATAATCAGCAAAAGAGTACGAGTTAGCTATGTTGGGAGTATCTGTTAAAAAATTATATTCCAAATTAATTTTAGGCAACAATTTATTTGCTTTTAATCTTCTATCTATTTCTAACTGTTCTTTCTTAAAATTTAATGAAAGTATTTTTGGATGAGCGTCAATCTGAAGATAATCATCTTCCAAGTTGTTAATTTTAAAAACCTCATTAACAATTAATTCTATATTCGTATCAGGATTAATATTGGGTTTAATCTCTACAGGAATATTATTTCCTAACCATAAAAAGGTAGAGAGTTTTAGCCTAGATTTTAAGAGTTTTATTCTAGATTTTTCTAAATTTAATTTTCGGTCATTGACTGTGATTTTAGCTTCGGTTGCAGAAATTTTAGCGTTTTCGCCTAAAGAAACTCCCATTTCTATTCCTTTTAAACGAAACTCAGCATTGCTTATAAAATCTTTATAAAGGTTATATTCCTTAAAAGATTGTAACCAATCAAAATAGGCAACTGAAGCTTCATACAAAATAGTATTAACCAAAATATTCCTGTCCACTTCTGCTTGGTTTCTATAGATTTTAGCCTGTTTAAGGGAAGCCATTCTGTCGTTAATAAACAATCCTTGTGCTAATGGTATTGATATTCCTGCGTTAAATAAACCGTCATCAGGAACAAATGATTCTGGGTTTAAATAATTACCAGAATTGTCTTCAATTTGAGCTTTTAACTCTATACCAAACCAAGTTGGAATTTTAAAAGTACCGTTAATTTTTTCCCAGTATTGGGTGTTTTTAAAATTCTTTTGGGAATAATCTACTTCAATTTTAGGATCAAACGCTCCACGAGATTTCATCAATTTAGCTTGACTTTCATCAATGATTAAATTGGCTTGTTTTACAATTGGGTGAAACTTTTTTACATAACCTAAATATTCATTAAAATATAAGATATCTGGGATCGTATCGTTTTGAGAAAATCCTATTGCACTAAAAAATATAAAGGAAATTGAAATTAATACTTTCATTTTTACTTTTTAATAGGTTTAGTTTTATTTTGGGGCTGGTAATAATTAGGAGGGAAGCCGTTTAAATTTCTCCATAGCTCGAACCAAATAGGAACATCCTCTAATAAAGCAATTGTAAATGCTCCAGAGCCAACTCTAACAGCTTTTGGCCATTCAAAATCATCTTTGTCTGGTGCTAATAGAATTCTAAATTTTCCGTTTTTACTTATAAAATTTTCTATTGCCACCACTTTTGCACCATAAGTTCCGTAAGATACATTGGGCCAACCACTAAATATAATTGCAGGCCACCCGTCAAATTGTACTCTTACTTTTTCGCCAATATGAATTAAAGGAAGATCAATAGGGTTAACAAATGTTTCTACAGCAAAATCAATTTTATTAGGCATGATTCCCACAAGTGGTTCACCTTCTTTAAAAGTAATTCCTATACCACCTCTAATTGCTTTATTTATAAAGCCATCTTGAGGTGCTGTTATAAATAATAGGCTATTTCTTTTTTTATAATTTGAATGCAGGTTTTCTAATTTAGTTACTTGAGCTTCTACATTAAATTGGTTAGACTGTGCTGTGAATTTTTCGCTTTGTGCTTTTGAAATTTTATCGGTATAAGAAAGATGTACTCTTGATATTTCGACTTCAGCATTAATAAGTTCATTTTTACTTGAAAGTAATTTGTTTTCTTGTGAGATTATTTTTGCTTCGGTTTCTTGAAGTTTCATTCTTTTATCCTCAACATCTCTTGTAGCTTTATAGCCTTCATTATGAAGCGTTACGGTACGTTCATGTTGTTTTTTTGCAATAGTTAGGTTTGTTTTAGCTGCTTCAAAACCAATACTATCGCTTTTTATTTTAAGTTTTGCTTGGTATAACTTATTTTTTACTTGCTTTAATTTAATTTTTCGTCCATCGATTAGAGCTGAAATTTGTCTGTCTAATGCTTTTACTTTCTCTTCATACGAAAGTACAGAAAGCTCTTTAGCTTCTTTTTGTTTCTCGGTTCGTTCTACCAATTTGGGATCGAAATAATCACTTTTTATTTCTGAAATTTGTAAAATAGTATCTCCTTTTTTTACATAATTTCCTTCTCTAATAAACCATTTTTCAATTCTTCCTGGTATGGGAGATTGAATAGTTTGAGGTCTTTGATCTAAACTTAAGGTTGTCACAATACCATTACCAGATATGGTTTGTGTCCAAGGTAAAAATAATATGATGATGACTATTATTATAAATGCCAAAAGAAACCGATTGAGATTTTTATAGTATCTATTATGAAAAACTCTTTTACCAGATTTTGAATTTAATAATTCTGATGAGTTAACAAGATTTTTTGTATGAGATATGTTTAACATATTAATATAGTCGTTTTAAAGAATTGATCCGTTTTTTAGAGTGACTAATTGTGAACAATTGTTTTTCCAACTGTCGTTATGACTTACTACTATTAATGCCCAAGGGTTTGAAGTGTCTGATAAAAAATTAATAATTCTATCTGCTTCACTTTTTTCAAAATATTCTAGTGGATCTTCAAGTATAAGTATCTTAGGCATTGAAACAATAGCTCTTGCCAAAACAATTTTTTTTATGTTTGTATATGAGGTTTGTTTGCCTTCAGAAAATAAGATTGTGTTTAACCCATCTTTACTTTCTTTTATAAATTTTGATAATTCAACTTTATTTATTGCCCAAAGCAATCTCTCTTCAGAAATAGAAGTGTCGCCAAAAGTTATGTTTTGTTTGATGGTGCCTTCAAAAACAGATTCATTTGCTAAGGAAAGACCTAAGTTAGATCGATATAAATTTAAATTAATGTTTTCTAAAGAAATATGATTTAGATAAATAGCGCCTAAAGTTGGTTGAATAATTCCTGATATTAAATTAAGCAAAGTAGATTTTCCCGAACCGCTTTCACCAGTGATAAAAATTCTACTTTTTGAATTTACTTTTAATGATATGTTTGTTAATATACTTTTATCTTTGTTAGTTGCTTTGTACGATATATTATTTATTTCTAAAACAAAATCGTTGCCAAAATAAGGTATTTCGCCATTCTGATTTTCTAATTCCTTGTCCATTACTTGTCCTAATTTTTCAATAGACGTTAGTACGTCGTAAAAAGTTTCTAAACCAAGTATTAGTTTTTCTACAGAGTTAATTATGAGTATGATTATAATTTCGGCAGCGACAAACTGACCAATATTCATTTCTTGTTTTAAAACTAATAGACCTCCAATTATTAATAAACTTGCGGTAACTAATACTTTAAAACCAATCATTTGAATAAATTGTATGACCAGAATTTTAAAATGACTTTCTCTAGCTTTAAGGTATTCTTCTACAAAATCATCATTTTTATCTATAGCAAGTTTTGTGTTCCCAGATAATTTAAAACTTACTACAGCTCTAGCAACTTCCTGTATCCAATGCGCCACTTTATATTTGTATTTGGATTCTAACAAGCTAGTTTCCATGCCTCTAATGGCAGTTAATTTAAAGACAATGTAAATTAAAATCAATAACATAAAGCCGAAAGCAATAAAAAACGGATGGTATAAGGATAATAAAATTAATGCAAAAATTATTTGTAATAAGGCTGCTGGAACATCGATTAATATTTTTGATAATCCTTTTTGTACATTCATGGTATCAAAAAATCTGTTTGCTAATTCTGGGGGATATTGGTTTCGGTATTGGTTCATTTTAATTTTAGGAAACCGAAAAACAAACTCAAAAGCCGATCTTACAAATATTTTTTGCTGCAAAGTTTCTATAATTCGCATTTGCATTAGCTTTAATACACCCACAAAAGCCACACCTAAGGTTACCAGAAATATTAATACTACCCATGAAGTACTTACTTGTGCTCCTTGTATAAGATTGATAATAGATTGAATTCCTAATGGTAAAGACAAGTCTAATAAACCTGCAAAAACTGCATATTTTAATACCTGAAAAATATCTTTTTTATCTATCTTCAATAATTTTATAAACCGTTTAAGTGGCGTTAATTTTTTTAAATTGCTCATGGCTTCTATATCTGTTATGTTTTTTACTTCAATAATTGGTTTAAATTATTTCAAAAAATAAATAAAAACGCAAAAGTACTAGTATTACTATTGAAACCGCAAGCAAAACATATTTATTAACAATACTTTTTGATATTGAAGAAAAATTCGACTTGTTTTGTTTAAATATTTCCCTTAACAAGAAGAACAGAAGTGAAAATATACTTGCTATTTTTTAAAGTTTATTCGTGTATTTAAACAAAAAAAAAGATGGATAAAAGTATAAGCATGCTAATAACCTAGAATAAAGGAACTAATAAGTTAAAATAACTAAGCTGTATAAAGAATTTGTTAAATCAATGGTTTGAAAGTAAAAGTTGTTTTATTTCCATTTAATATTACAACCCATACTTGGTTTTTGGTCTTTACGTTGTGGGCTGTTACTAAGGATATTATCCAATGCTTCCCGTAAATTTCTTCCGTTTACTTGAATCATATTTCCTGGGCGAGAATTGTCCAATTGGCCTCTGTAAACTAATTTTAATTCAGCATCAAATAAATAAAAATCGGGAGTACAAGCGGCATCATAAGCCTTTGCAACTTCTTGAGTTTTATCAAATAAATAAGGAAATGAGTAACTGTTTTCTTCCGAAGTAAGAACCATGTTTTCTGGAGAATCTTCAGGGTACTTTTCTACATTATTACTGTTGATAGCTACAAACCCGAACCCTGTTACTCTATAATCATTACACAATCGTACCAACTCATCATTTACATGTTTTACAAAGGGACAATGATTGCAAATAAACATGACAACTGTTCCTTTTTCACCTTTAATATCAGTTAATGAAACCATTTTATCGGTCACTACGTCTAATAAATTGAAATCGGGAGCGATAGTACCCAAAGGCATCATTTTGGAAGAAGTTAAAGACATTTTGAGAAGTATTATTTATTTGTTATTTATTAGTTGAGGAATTTGATTTAAAGTTACAATTTTAAAAGGAATTCTATAAATAAAACTATCTTTAAAGTTCAAAATTAAACAATGAACAATCTAACTTGGAAAGAATTTGAAAAAGTAGAAATGCGAGTAGGAACAATTATCGAAGCCCAAGATTTTCCTGAGGCAAGAAACCCTTCCTATAAATTAAGCATCGATTTTGGCGAAAAAATAGGAGTCTTAAAAACAGCTGCACAAATTACTGTTTTGTATCAAAAAGAAAACCTTATTGGAAAGCAAGTTGTTGCGGTTGTCAATTTTCCGAAGAAACAAATTGCTAATTTTATGAGCGAATGCTTAGTGTTGGGAGCTGTTGATGGAAAAGAGGTGAATCTGCTTCAACCAAATTTTAAAACGACTAACGGATTACGAATTTTATAGTTTCTCTAGTTTTACTGTAAAATGTCGCATTATTGGTGCTTCATCTACAATGGTGTAACCTCTTTTTGCTTCCTCTCTAGAATCGTAAATGTTTTTAAGTACTGCAGCAATGTATCGCATATGATTTAAGGAATAAGTTCTTCTAGGAATTGCCAATCTTACTAATTCCAATTCTGGATACCGATTTTTGTGAGTAAACGGATCTCGGTCGGCTAATATAGTTCCTATTTCGACACTTCTAATTCCACCAATAATATACAATTCTATCGCCAAAGCTTGTGCTCTATATTCGTCTCTTGGAATGGTCGGAACAAATTTATTAGCATCTAAGAATATAGCGTGACCTCCAAAAGGTTGTTGTACAGGAATGCCGTACTCTACCAATTGCTTTCCTAAAAAAGCCACTTGTTCCACTCTGGTTTCAAGATAATCAAACTCGGTTGCTTCATCCAATCCAACTGCCAATGCACCCATATCTCTACCATTTAATCCGCCGTAAGTAATAAACCCTTCAAACATAATATTAAAAACGGTCGCTTTTTTGTAAATTGCTTCATCATTTAAAGCAATAAATCCGCCCATATTTACTAAACCATCTTTTTTTGCACTCATCGTCATTCCGTCGCCATACGAGAACATTTTTCTTACGATTTCCTTGATAGTAAAATCTTTGTACTTCTCTTCTCTAGTCTTAATGAAATAGGCATTTTCAGCAAAACGGGCTGCATCAAAATAAAGTAGAATGTCATATTTTTTACAAACTTCAGAAACCTCTTTTATATTCTGTAGTGAAACTGGTTGACCTCCGGCAGAATTACAAGTAACTGTTAAAATCACAAACGGGATTTTTTCCTTGGGATGTGATTGAAGCGTTTTTTCTAACTTCTCAATATTTACATTTCCTTTAAAAGGATGAAAGACTGAAGTGTCAAAAGCTTCATCAATGGTACAATCACAAGTAGTTGCTTTTCTAAATTCAATATGACCTTTAGTAGTATCAAAATGTGAATTCCCTGGAACAATATTTCCTTCCTTTACCAAAACAGAAAACAACACATTTTCTGCAGCACGACCTTGGTGTGTTGGTAAAAAATAGTCAAAACCAGTAATTCGTTTTACAGTATCTCTTAATTTTAAAAACGATTGAGAACCCGCATAGCTTTCATCACCCCGCATCATTTCTGCCCATTGATTATCGCTCATGGCACCAGTGCCAGAATCGGTCAAAAGATCAATAAATACCTTATCTGAAGTTAGATTAAACAGATTATAATCCGCTTCTTTAATCCATTGTTTTCGTTGCTCAACTGTTGATGGTTTAATATATTCAACCATTTTGGTTTTGTAAGGTTCTGCGTAGGGTAATTTCATTTTTATGGCTTTTATGCAAAGATAAGATAACCTTGATTTTTTAGTATGATAATTGTCAGTTGTAAAGGGTAATTTTTTAACTAAGTACTCTTCGATACGACTTCCTGCGTCAGTCATTCAAAGTACTTAGTTAAAAGACCATTGGAGTAATGCGAGGCTCAAATTATGTGTCGAAATGACCAAGCATATTATTCCTATAAGAAACATTTTGAAAATCAATAAATAAGAAGTAATTTTGCACTCCTTTTTACGCGTATAGATAAGGTGAAAGGGTAAACTAAAAATGATAAAAACGATCTCTTTGAGTTGTTTGCGTTAATTATCTAGCCAACAAGAAGATACAAAATATTATAGTCAAATGACTAAAACAGAAGAAAAAATTGAATTTTACATCGCAGAGATGGAAAAATTAGGAATAAACTTTAAAAAAGATTTATTCTCAAACGTAGCAAAAGCA
>JAKITD010000081.1 GCA_021648265.1 Flavobacteriaceae bacterium
CAAAATAACTTCGCCTATTCTGTAAACTTTATTTATGAACAAACACTAAGTGTTTAAGCTTAGGGCTGAATACGTATTTATGCAATGGCAATGTCGAGGTAAAATTGTATATAACTAATAAAAATTAATATCTAATTTTGCTAATAATTATTAACCAAAAAACATTATGAACAAGAGCGTACTAATTATTGATGACTCATTATACATGAGAACACTAATCAACACTGCATTATCAGCCGAAGGCTATAATGTTGTAGGAATGGCTGGCGATGGAGAAACAGCTATTGAAATGGCATTGGAGTTAGAACCAGATGTTATAACTTTAGACAATGTATTGCCTGATATGATTGGCCTTGATATCCTTAAAGTATTAAAAGAAGAAGGAATGAGTTCTACCATTGTTATGATTAGTGCTGTTGGGCAGCAATCAGTAGTAGATGAAGGAATGGCACTAGGAGCTGCAGATTACATTGTTAAACCATTTACCCCTGAGGGCTTGGTTGAAAAAGTTAATAAAGCTTGTCAATAACGAGTATAATATTATTATGGATGAACTAAATCATATAGAAACTGATGTTGCTAAAGAAATTATAAACATTGGTTTAGGCAAAGCAGCAGATTCGCTGTCTTTCTTTTCTCAACAAAAAGTAATTATTAGGAGTTCGGAGCTTATTCTTAAAAACACGAATGAAGCAAAAGACCTTTCTAAAAAAACAGGAGACAATATCCATGTGCTTACTACAGATATAGTTGGCGAGTTAAGTGGAGTATGCTTTCTTATTTTTAATGAGAAAGAAGTAAACAAATTATTGAAAATTAGTTTGCCGGCTTCTATTTTAGAAGATGAAGAACAAAAAGTAATAATGTCTGATGCTATTTTAAAAGAAGCGGATAACATTATAAGTGCCTCAGTAATTACCCAATTTTCGAACCTCTTAGGGTTTAATATACATGGCGGAATTCCCAATATGGATATCATGTCAGAAAAAGAAGTGCTGCCATTTCTTTTATCAAGAGCAGAAAATAGCAAACATTATTTGCAAATTAGTGCTCAGTTTCATACCGAAGAAGTGGATTTTAGTCCGGAATTTATCTGGTTTTTAGATTCCAAGTTTATAGACGGAATAAAAGAATTTGTAAAAGGAAAGTCTTACCTTGATAAATTAAAAGAATATACGGGTAAATAATCATATTTTAATAGAGACAATGAGCGAGGAGAAGAAGGAAATATCTCTTGATGACAAGTTGAAAAAACTAGCACAAGAAAACGAGATGCTTAAGATGAATGTAGAAGAACTTACCGTTACTAATACACATCTTGTTTCGGCCACTTGGAGAGAACGGGAAATGAAGCAGCAATTGGCTGCCACGCTCGAAGAGCTAACAGAAACTAAAAAGGTTGTAGATGCACAGCATAAGAGCATAACAGATAGCATTAATTATGCACAACGCATTCAACACGCCATCATCCCTAGTGATAAAGAAATAGCATCTCATTTTAAAGATTCGTTCGTTTATTTTAAAGCAAAGGATGTTGTAAGTGGCGATTTTCCGTGGTTATATAAAACAGACAAATATGTTTTTATTGCGGCAGTCGATTGCACGGGTCATGGAGTACCAGGCGCAATGATGTCGCTTATTGGCAATTTATTACTAAAAGACATTGTAAGTAAAAAAGACGTTGATCCCGCAACCCTTCTTTACGATTTACATTGGGGTGTGGTTAAAACATTAAAACAAGACGCAGAAGGTAATAAAGCAGCAGATGGGATGGATGTAGCTATGTGTAGAATTGATTTAAAATCAAATGAGGTACAATATGCTGGAGCACACAGACCTTTATATCACATAAGGAATGGTGAGCTTGAACAATTTAAAGGAGACAAATACCCCATTGGAGGCAACCAATACGAAGGGAAAAACTCCTTTAATAACCATGTAATAAATGTAGAAGAAGGAGATAAAATCTATTTCTTTTCAGATGGATTTACCGACCAGTTTGGAGGCCCAGATCAATTAAAACTTGGCCCGAAAAGAACAAGAGAGTTATTAACTGCAAATTCTCACCTTTCTATGGGTGAACAGCAAGTTAAAGCAAAAGAAACTTTTGAAACTTGGCAAGGTGATAATAGGCAAATTGACGATGTATTATTGATAGGTATAAAATTTTAATTTATAATAATGAAAAAACTAACCAAATTTACCAATTCGGAATTTATGGATTTTGTATACTCTGTACATGAGAATATGGTAAGTAATGATATTATGCTTATTTATGAAGGAGAGGTTAATCAGGATATTACTAAAACCTTTACTTCTATGACACAAAAAAACCTGGAAGAAGGAGAAACAAGCGTCCCTATAAAAAAGAGAGTTTACCACGTAATGGTAGAATGCTTACAAAATATTGGTAAACACTCTGATAATGCAGTGTCGGGGCTACCAGAAATACCCGGAACAGGTATATTTATGGTAAGTAAATCAACCGATGGATACTTTGTGGTAACCGGAAACCCAGTGGCCAACGCTAGAATTAGTGAAATTACCGAAATGATAGAAACGGTAAATAAAATGGATAAAGACGAAATTAAAGCCTATTATAAAAAGAAAATTCTTGAGAGCAGAATTTCTGAAAAAGGAGGAGCGGGATTGGGATTTATTGATATTGTTAAAAAAACAGGTAACAAAATAGAATTCCATTTTCGAAAAATTAACGATATTGCATCGTTTTTTATAATGAAAACCTACATTAACTAAGATAAAATGGAAGCATTAATAATTGAAGCTACTGACGATACCCCAAAAGTTGTTTTGGATCCTTCAAACAACAATTTCGAATTTTCAGGAAAATCATTACCAGAAGATGTTACTACATTTTATGGCCCAATTATGGAATGGCTTGATGGATACACCTCTTCGCCAAATGATAAAACTATCGTTAAATTTAACTTGGTCTATTTTAACACAGCCTCATCAAAACTGATACTAGACATTTTATTTAAGCTGGAAGAAATTTTTGATAAAGGCAATGATATATCCATTGAGTGGCATTACCAAGAAGAAGATGAAGACATGGAAGAAGCCGGTGAAGAATATGCCGACTTAGTAGAAATGCCTTTAGAATTGAAAAGCTACGAGTAAGCACTTAAGCTGCTAAAAACCTGAGTCCTACCTAACCTGAATTAATGGATTTAGTGTACAGGGCACTTCTATTAATTGAGCACTTTGTGTGTTCTTTGTGGTTAATTTATTTTTAGGTACTATAACCACAAAGAACACAGCATTTTACACAAAGCGCACTAATAAAAACAATAGAGCCAGTTTATTTTACCCTTGTATCATTTTATTAATAGAACGATGCAATAATTATCTACATTTACTACTTGAATTCAGCATAGATAATAAAACGCATTTTCTGTTTGTTAGGTATATATACCTAGTTATTAGCTAAGCATAAATTCTAAATAAAATCAGCGTAAACCGTTATAAATTCTCATCCATTTTGGCTATACCTTTAAACTATATTAGTTGAATTTAAGTTAGCAAACCCCAAAAAAATGAGAAAGCTTGTTATTTTAATCGCCTTTGTTGCAATTGCTTCAATATTCGGATCTTGCACCTCTTACACTTGCCCAACCTACTCGCTAGAAAACACGCAAGAAACACCCACTAAGTTAGTATCAAATCAATACGGGTAAGCTTGTTGGCTGAATTTTACTTTTTCCATTCCGAGGGTTAAAGATGAATTTTTTCACCAAAATTGTCTTTGTATAGTACTGGTACCAACAAGCGAAAAACCAACCGCATATTTTACACATTTGTTTTTTTCCCAACGCACAATTCCAACGCTCGAAAAAATAAAAGAGTGAAATTCCCAACCCAAAACCTTTCCAATTCGAAAAAAATATTTACTTTTGGACAATATTAGTCTAAAATAAATTTGTCCAATGAAATCATTAGGAAATATTTTAAAAATTGCACGAGAAGAAAAGGAAATGATTTTGAGAAAAGTATCAGCGGAAGTTGATATTGATCAATCTTTGATAAGCAAATTTGAAAAAAACGAAAGAAAACCAACCAAAGAACAATTAATTAGACTTGCAAAATTCTACAATCTTTCAGAACAAGAACTAATCATAAATTGGTATTCTGAAAAAATCGCAGAAGATTTAAAATATACACAAGCGACAACTGAAATCTTAAGAGTTGCAGAAGAAAAAATTAATTATTATAAATCTCAAGAAAATGGAAAATAACAAAATAAAAGTAGCCGAACTATTTGCAGGTGTTGGAGGTTTCCGTCTTGGACTTGAAAAATATAATAATTACGATATTGTTTGGAGTAACCAATGGGAACCATCAACAAAGGTACAACACGCATCAATGGTTTATGAAAAACAATTTGGAAAAGAAAACCACTCAAATGAAGATCTAAATGAAGTTGTAACAAGAAATATTGAGGAAATTCCAGATCACGATTTGTTAGTCGGAGGTTTTCCTTGTCAAGATTATTCTGTTGCGACAACATTGCATAATTCAAAAGGGTTGAAAGGAAAAAAAGGTGTCCTTTGGTGGTCAATTCACAAAATTTTAGAGGATAAAAAAAACAAACCAAAATATTTATTTTTAGAAAATGTAGATAGACTTTTAAAATCCCCTGCATCACAAAGAGGACGTGATTTTGCAGTAATGTTAAAAAGCTTAAATGATTTAGGATATGCTATAGAATGGCGTGTTATAAATGCAGGAGAATATGGAATGCCACAAAGAAGAAGAAGAACTTTTATCATTGGATATCATAAATCAACTGACGTATATAAAAGAATATCAAAATCAAAAAAAATAGATTGGCTTCAAGAGAAAGGAACAATTGCAAACGCTTTCCCTTTAGAAAAAATTAATAAACCAGAAGAATTTGAAATTAAAGGAACTTTAGAAGAAATAACAACTGAATTTAATAAAGAAGGAAAACTTTCACCTTTTCAAAACACAGGGTTACTTTATAAAGGAAAAGTTTCTACAACTAAAACAAGCCCAAATTATAACGGAAAAAGAAAAGTTTTAGGCGATATTCTTCAAAATGGAGAAGTAACAGATGAGTTCTTTATTAAGGACAGTAAATTAAAAAGCCCAAAATCTATTTTAGAAAAAGACGGAAGAGAAAAAATAATAACTACAGAAAAAGAAATGTGGGAATATTTAAAAGGGCCCAAATCTATTTTAAGAGTTTCTAAAGACGGTTTTAAATATAATTACTCTGAAGGTGGAATGATTTATCCTGACGCATTAAACAATGCTTCACGAACAATAATAACGGGAGAAGGTGGCAAATCACCTTCAAGGTTTAAACACGTAATCGTTTCAGACAGAGGTTTAAGAAGGTTAACACCAGTTGAATTAGAACGCTTAAATATGTTTCCAGACAACCATACAAAAATGGAAGGAGTTGCTGATACTAAACGAGCGTTTTTTATGGGAAATGCACTTGTAGTTGGAGTAATTGAAAAAATTGGAAAAGCACTTTATAATCAAATAAATGAATAATATGTTTGATCCAAGTTCAGTAAATTCAACTGTTTCTTATGCAAAGAAACTTAAAGGCTATACTTTAAGAGAAAAGTGTGGTACAGAAATTGAAAATCACGGTTATAAAGGAAAAGGAAATTTCGGACAATTAGTTGAGAAATTTTATTTTGGTTACGAACCTAATTCTAAAGCAGAAGCAGATTTTGTTGAAGTCGGAATGGAATTAAAATCAAGTCCTTTAAAAACACTCAAAAATGGAGAAATTCGTTCAAAAGAGAGGCTTGTTTTAAACATTATCAACTATTTAAAAGTACATAAAGAAAATTTTGAAGAGAGTTCGTTTTGGAAAAAGAATGCTCATCTATTACTTATTTTTTATCTTCACGACAAAGATAAAAATTTACTTGACTACATTATAAAACTTGTTGATGATTGGAAATATCCTAATCAAGATTTGCTAATCATAAAAAGAGATTGGGAAACTATTAACCAAAAGATAAAAGACGGAAAAGCACACGAATTATCAGAAGGAGATACGTTTTATTTAGGTGCTTGTACAAAAGGTTCAACAGCAGAAAAATCGTTAAGAAATCAACCTTTTAATGAAGTTAAAGCGAAACAAAGAGCGTATTCTTTAAAACAAGGTTATGTAAATCACATAATTGCAAATATTGCTCAAGAAGAACAAGCAGTTTATGGGAAAATTCTAACTCAAGAAACAATATTTGAACATTTACCGTCAATTGAAGAAATTGTAATTTCTAAATTTGAACCTTATTATGGTAAAAAATCAATCGAAATTGAAGAACATTTTAACCTTGAATTAAATAGATTAGCAAAAAGTTATTTTGCTAATCTTACGAAAGCAATTTTAGGAATTGGTTTAAATAAGAAAATTGAAGAGTTTGAAAAAGCAGATATTCAGGTAAAAACAGTCAGACTAAAAGAAAATGATTTACCAGATCAACATATTTCGTTTCCTATATTTAAATACCAAGAAATCGTAAGTTCAAATTGGGAGAATTCAAATTTTAAAAATATTTTAGAACAAAAGTTTTTCTTTGTTTTTTATCAATTTGAAAACAAAAAATTAATTTTAATGAAAGTTAAATTTTGGAATATGTCGAATGCAGATATTGAAGAAACTAGAGTTGTATGGAATAAAACGGTCGAAACAATTAAAAAAGGCGAAATTGTAAAAGAAATTAAAAAAGGTAGAAGGTTTACATATTTCCCTAATTCATCAGAACATAGAATAAGTCACGTTAGACCACACGCAACTGATATTTATAAAAACGTTAATTCCTTACCGAAAAAAGACAAACTTACCAAAGTAGAAGAATACACAAATCACTCTTTTTGGTTTAACGCAAAATATGTTAAAGATGAAATATATCTGAAATAGCCAACGCATAAAGCCATACACATTTGCAATCGCTACAGCCAACGCTCAAAAGCCGAAATTGCAAAAGAGTATGTCTTGCCAACGCTATCAGCAGAACGAAAAAACAGAAAAGCCAGTTGGTAACAATGTATATAAATCATTGGGCAATAAGTGATTAAACCAAAGTTAGTGCTGTTAAATAAAGATAGAGATAAACCGAAATGAAGTGCTTTTAAATGCCCAACGCTTCATACACAAAATGATAATGAGTGATATATACCTAGATCGATCGATTCAGTGGAGATGGAAAGGGCTGTCAGGCTCTACAATACACAGAAAAATGATTGTTTTAAAACGCATTATGCAATAGAATTCGTAATACAATGTCGTTTAGTTAAGCTTTTCGTCACTGCGAACGAAGTGCGGCAGTCTGCTTGTTTCAACGCTGGGTGTCCAAAGTTAGAGATCGCTTCCCCGAAAAAACGGGGCGGGCTGTGCCTCGCGATGACGTTCGGGCTTAACTAAACGACATTGATTCGTAATAGGTTTTCTATTGAATAATGCGAGTTAATAGAATTTAGTGGTCATGTTCTAACTTACCTTTTACCAGTTCAGAAGATAACATATAGGCTCCATTTACAACCACTTCTGCCCCCTTAGGCAATGGCTCAGCAAATGTTACTTCAATAAATCCTGCATCCTTAATTCCGGTAGTCACATCTACTACGGTAAAGGCTAATTTCTCCTCATAATCTTCTTCTCCCTCTTCCTTACCGTGAAGAGCTTTAATAAAAATAAATGACCGATTGCCTTCTTTAATAATGGCTTCTTCAGGAATCACATCCATCATTTTTTCGCTTTCTACAATTCTGCCTTCTACATATAAACCTGGCAATAAATCGGTACTAACCTTACTATCAATAATAGCATGCACATGAATGGCCTTGGGGTCATCTTCAAAAGTTCTGCCAATGGTTTGAATATGGGCTTCTATTAATTCACCGGGTTTATTAGCAATGGTAAAATAGGCCTTTTGCCCTACCTTAACTTTGTAAATATCTTTTTCATACACTCTAAAATCAACGTGGGTTTTGGCGTTATTGCTTATGTAAAACATATTAACACCTGGGCTGGCAAAATCTCCAATTCGTATGTAAATTTCCCCTATAAATCCGTCAATGGGAGAGATAACTGGCACCGTTGGAAAAAGCTCCCCAGCAATTACCTTGTTCACATGTAGGTTTAGCAATTTAAGCTTTGCTTTTAACCCCTTAATTTTTGATTGAGTGGAGTAATATTCGGAGCGTGCTTTTTGAAATTCCCTCCCCGATGAAATCTCTTCTTTGTAAAGCTTTTCTTTTCGTTCGAACTCTGTTTTTAAATAGGCTAATTCATTTACACTTTGCTGCAACT
>JAKITD010000082.1 GCA_021648265.1 Flavobacteriaceae bacterium
ACTTCAATATTTGCTACGTTAGATTCTAAACTGGCATTTAAAATCACCAAATTAGGTTCGTTTAAATTTTCAGAAAGCCAATCTACGGTAACAAGTGGTTTCAAATTTAGAAGGATTAATTAATAATATCAAAACCACAATAAGGAACCAATACTTCAGGAATTTTTATGCCTTCAGGAGTTTGATAGTTCTCTAAAATTCCGGCTAAAACTCTTGGTAATGCTAAGGAGCTTCCGTTTAAAGTATGCACCAATTTGTTTTTTCCGTCTTCGTCTTTGTAACGTAATTTCAATCGAGTTGCTTGAAAAGTTTCAAAGTTTGAAACCGAAGAAATTTCCAACCAACGGTCTTGTGCGGTTGAAAATACTTCAAAATCGTAAGTAAGTGCAGCCGTAAATCCTAAATCGCCACCACAAAGCCTAAGGATTCTAAAAGGCAATTTCAGTTCTCTTAAAATATCTTTTACGTGGGTTACCATTCCTGTTAAAGCGGTGTATGAATTTTCAGGTTTTTCTATTCTAACAATTTCCACTTTATCAAATTGATGTAATCTGTTTAATCCACGAACGTGTGCACCATAACTTCCAGCTTCTCTTCTAAAGCAAGGTGTGTAGGCGGTACATAAAATGGGTAATTCGGAATGGGTTCTAAGATCTCCACGAAACATATTTGTTACAGGAACTTCGGCAGTTGGAATTAAATATAAATCGTCAATAGTAGAATGATACATTTGTCCTTCTTTGTCTGGTAATTGCCCAGTACCATAGCCTGAAGCTTCATTTACCAAATATGGAACTTGATATTCTGTATAGCCAGCATCTGTGTTTTTATCTAAAAAATAAGCGATTAAAGCCCGTTGTAATCTTGCTCCTTTTCCTTTATAAACAGGAAATCCTGCGCCAGTAATTTTTACTCCCAATTCAAAATCAATGAGGTCGTATTTTTTGGCTAATTCCCAGTGAGGCATAGCATTTTCTGAAAGTTTCGGAATTTCACCTTCAATAAAAATCTCTTCATTATCCTTTTCATCAACTCCAGCAGGAACCAAATCATTTGGAATATTTGGAATCGTAAAAAGCAATTCTTGTAATTTCTCAACGGCAGTATTTAGGGTTTCGGCAAGTTCTTTTGAAACCTCTTTTAATTGAGTGGTTTTTTCTTTTAATAGGTTGGCTTTTTGAGTTTTACCATTTTTATAAAGAATACCAATCTCTTTAGAAAACGAATTGGATTGCGATAAGGTTTCGTCTAATTTTGATTGGGTGGCTTTACGAAGTTCATCGGTTTGCAACACTTCTTCAAAAACTGAAACAGCATCAAAGTTTCTTTTGTTTAATGCTTGAATGAATTTTTCCTTGTTTTCGCGTATTTCGTTTACTTGTAACATGTTCTTTATTTTAAAGAGGGCAAAGTTACACAGACCTGTGAGGTTTTCAAAACCTGATAGGTCTTATTTGTTATTTAGTTTTTTTATGATAATCCACAGGAGATGGCATTAACCAATCTGTATGTTTAAACGGTTCCCATTTTTGAGCAGCAATATCCACATTTGGATTGGTGAATTGAAAATAAGGACCACTATTTACACTTACTTTAGACGAAAAATAAACGGCTACATCCTTTCCTTTTTTCTTTTCCTCTTTTTTAATTCTTTGAGCAAATTGCCACATTAAATCGGGTTTTGTTTTAAGGCTTCGGCTTTGTTTTTTTGAAAGGGTTTTACGGTAATTATATACTTTCTTTTCACCTGTTGCTTTGTCTTCAACTCGAATGGTTAAGGTTCCGCTTTTGCTACGTAGCATCATTCGCCAACTTAAACGGTGTCCTTCTTCGGTCCATAAAACATCGTCTTTTATTGCCCAATGCCGTAAGGGTAATGCTATTTGAATAATAAAATATATTGAAAATATACCGATGAGTATATTTTTGTATTTTGGGATGATGATTTCATTTCCAGTATATAATTCTCGATTTCTATTTTTAAGAAATAGTTTGTTTAAGGCTCCTGAAGAAAAGAAAAATAAGGCAAAGGCGATCGACATATACGGAAAGATACCTACTTGAAAAACCACCGAATTAAACAAATGGAAAAATAAAGAAAGGTAGAAGCCTAACAAGCGTGTTTTTTTCCAAAGTAACATGGGAATGATAATTAAATCGAAGATAATTCCGAAGTAAGCAACTACATAATGTATCCATTTTTGTTGTAGCAGCTCTCCAATAATATAATAATGTTGTTTGGATCTTAAAATTACGCCTGGTGCTGTTCCGTTAAGCCAATCTGGATACCATTTAGCCACCGATCCATAAGTAAAAACAATAAAAATTTGTAATACAACCACCCATCGTACCCATTGCGACATTTTATTGGATCTAAAATTTGGATTTAGTTTAGCATCCAAAGACAAATCTTTATTGGCAGGTAAAAACGCCATCATCCAACATAAAAGCACCATTAAATAATAGTGATTGTTATACGATGTTTTTTGCATGAAATAAGCACCAGACCACATAATTGCATAAAAAAGCATAGCAAAACGGTATTTGTAGCCGAGCATGACCATTATCCCGAAAATGCCCATTACTACAAAGTAAGCGTACATTCCTTCGCCAATAAAAACTTGTAGAAAATTAAAACCGATAAAATTAAAAGTAAAATCAGGTTCGACCATTACTCTCCGAACCCAACCTGTAGCGATAGCGCCAAAAGCTTCGATAGTAATTAACAAACCGAAGATTATTCTAAAAAGAACGAGCCCAGTATTGTCAATTTGTTTGAAGAGAAATTTATTCACGAATTAAAAGGAATTTATTTTTTAATTACTTTTTTATAAAAAATTGTTCTTCCTACGTATATTTTAACAAGGTAGTTGGCAGATTGTAAGTGGCTTATATTTATAGTATTATTTATTACCTCGTTTTTGCTTAATACTATTCTTCCTTGCATATCGAGTAACTCTATTTTAGTAATTTCTTGTGAAAGGTTAGCGATTGTTATGGTATTTGTAGTTGGATTTGGGCTAAGGCTTATTTTTGATGCTATGTTATCTTCTATACCTAAAGTACCTTCTAATTTTACAACCCAATAATCCTTAACACCATTATTTCCTCCCACATCACCGTTGTTAGAATTAGAGCTTCCTAAAACGATGTACTCTCCGTTATTTGTTTGTTTTATAGAACGAGCACTCTCATTTCCACTTCCTCCTAAATTAGTTTCAAAAATTAAACTACCCGTAGCGCTAAGTTTTACTATCCAATAATCATCACCGCCATTATTTTCATTAATATCACCGTCAGTAGAACTAGTAAACCCCGCAATAATATAACCACCATCGAATGTTTGTTGTATAGAGGAAGCAATATCATCATAACTACCACCGAGATTTTTTTCCCAAACCAAAACACCATTAGAGTCTAATTTTACGACCCAATAATCTCTTCTTCCATTATTTCCGCTTACATCAAAATCGGAAGATTTAGACCATCCTACCATGATATAACCTCCATCGGTAGTTTGTTGAATATAATTTGCCCAATCCTCATTGCTGCCTCCGAAATTATTTTCCCAAACTAAAGTACCATTGATATCTAATTTTACAATCCAATAATCATAATTACCGTAATTTCCTCCTACATCACCATTGCTAGAGTTAGAAGCTCCCGCAACAATGTAACCACCGTCAGCGGTTTGTTGGATAGAGGTTGCGTTATCAAAACCACTTCCTCCAAGACTTTTTTCCCAAACTAAACTACCATTGACATCTAATTTAACGATCCAAAAATCATCAGCTCCGTTATTTTCACTTACATCACCATCATTGGAAGTAGTATACCCTGCAATTATATACCCTTCATCTATGGTCTGCTGTATAGAACTAGCTACCTCCCAACTACTTCCACCTAAATTAGTTTCCCAAACTAAACTACCCAAATCATCTAACTTTACAATCCAAAAATCATAACCACCGTTATTTTCACTTACATCTCCATTGTTTGACCAAGAAAACCCTGCTACGACAAAACCTCCATCGATGGTTTGTTGGATACTATAGGCTTCATCCCAACTACTTCCGCCTAAATTAGTTTCCCAAACTAAACTACCCGTGCCATCTAATTTAACGATCCAAATATCATCATCGCCGTTATTTTCACTAATATCACCATCGTTAGACCAAGAATAACCAGCAATTATGTAACCGTTATCGGCTGTTTGTTGAATAGAGGTTGCACTATCAGTACCGCTACCTCCAAGATTAGTTTCCCATTCAATATTTTGTGAATATAAGCTTGTGGTAATTACTATTAATAAGGTTGTAAAAAGTATTTTCATATTTTCGTTTTTCTGTAAATGCTAAAGTAAGCATTAATTACATCTTTTTAATATCGGATAGAATAATTATTAAATCTAACCGATATTATGTATATTTGCGGTATGATTAAAATTGATGTAGGATATAGAGAAAAATTACAACCGTTTTTTGATAGGCTTCAAGCAAAGCGAGACCTATTAAATAACAGTCGCCCTATGCCTGCAATCGCTCTTAGAAAAATACGAGAAGCAATTGCTATTGAGTGGATATACAATTCAAACAGTATAGAAGGAAACACCCTTAGTTTACGAGAAACTCAAATGGTTTTACAAGATGGTATTACCATTAAAGGGAAATCGCTTCGGGAACATTTTGAAGCTAAAAATCACGAAAAAGCCTTGAATTATCTATACAAAATTAGCAATCCTAATTACTTGATTAATAGCGGTGATATTTTATCGATTCATGCTTTAATTTTAAACAGTATTGAAGACGATTATGCAGGAAGGTTGCGAAATGCTGGTGTTCGTATTTCGGGAGCTAATTTTGTTCCTCCTAATGCAGAAAAGGTTTCAGGTTTGTTAGATGAGCTTATTGAATTTGTAGTAAAAAACCCGTTACAACTAAATGATTTAGAACTCGCGACTGTTTTTCATCATCAATTTGTATGGATTCACCCTTTTTTTGATGGCAATGGAAGAACAGTGCGATTGGCAATGAATTTGCTGCTTTTAAAAGTAGGTTATACGCCTGCAATAATTTTAAAAAACGATTGTAAAAAATATTATACCGCTTTAAATAGTGCTAATAATGGTAATTATGAAAAATTAATGTTATTAATGGCTCAAGCTGTAGAACGTACTTTAAATATTTATCTAAACGCATTACCAGATAGCAATTCAGATTATAAAGAAATTTCAAACTTGGTAGAAGAAGCTAATCTTCCCTACGGAATGGAGTATATAAGTTTATTAGCTCGTCAAGGAAAAATTGATGCCTATAAAGAAGGTAGAAATTGGTTAACCTCGGAAGAAGCGGTACATAATTATATAAAAACTCGGAAGCGGGTACGGAAGTTGTAGGAAATATGCTCGCAAAGTCGCTGAGTCGCAAAAGGGCATAACAAATCACGTTGTGTCTTAGCGGCTTTGCGAGATGATTTTAGAGGTCTTGGATATAATTTCTAGCAAAAACTTCATCTTCCTTAATCGCAGCTTTCAACGCCTCAACATTATTAAAAACTTTTTCGTCTCTAATTCTGGTAATGAATTTTAGTTGGATGGTTTTGTTGTATAGATTTTCGTTGTAATCTAGAAAATAGGTTTCGATGGTTTGGTGTTTTCCGTTAACGGTAGGGTTGGTTCCGATGTTTGTTAATCCGAATATATTCTTACCTGAGATTTTAGATTGTGTAAGATATACGCCTTTTTTAGGAATAATTTTATAGTCTTCTTCTACTTGCAAATTTGCTGTTGGGAAGCTTAATGTTTTTCCGATTCCTCTACCTGAAACGATTTTTCCTGAAAGTGTAAAAGGATGACCTAAATAGGTATTGGTAGTTTTTATATCTCCTTCAGAAATAAGTTTTCTAATTTTAGTAGAACTTATAGAAACACCTCCAAATTGTTGCACTTTAATTTCTTCTACTTCAAAATTGAAGGTTTTTCCAAACTCAATTAAATCCTCAATGTTAGCGTCTCTATTTCTGCCGAAGCGATGATCGTAGCCTATGATTAATTTTTTGATATGAAGTTGATTCACCAAAATATCACGCACAAATTCTAAAGCAGTTAGTCTAGAAAATTCTTTGGTAAAAGGATGGATTATTAAATTTTCTAATTTGGTTTGTTGAAGAAGATTTTCTCTTTCTGAAATGGTGTTGATGAGTTTTATAGAATTTTCTTCTTGTAAAACTATTCTAGGATGTGGAAAAAAAGTAAGAATAATAGAGGTTAAATTTTCCTTTTTTGAAGCGAATAATAATTGCGAAATAATTGCTTTATGACCTAAATGAACACCATCAAAAGTTCCGATAGTAACTACGGAAGGTTGGTTGTTTTTATAAGCTGAAATGGAATGAAAAACTTTCATATTATTTGCCGTTAAAGGAATTCATGGTATTTGTGATTCCTGCCAATCCAAATGATTTGATTGCTTCGACCGCTTTTTCTAATCTTTTGGGAAGTAGTTTTTCTTCTTCAGAAATCCATTCTCCTAAAACATAATCTATTTGTTTTCCTTGAGAGAAAGTGTCGCTAATTCCAAAACGGAAACGATTGTATTTAGTAGTGTTTAAAATTAGTTGAATGTCTTTTAAACCGTTATGTCCACCATCGCTTCCTTTTGTTTTTATTCTAAAAGTTCCGAAGGGTAGGTTTAAATCGTCTGTAACAATCAGTAAATTTTCCAACGGAATTTTTTCTTTTTCTAACCAATAACGAACAGCTTTTCCGCTAAGATTCATATAGGTGCTTGGCTTCAACAGAATAAAAGTTCTTCCCTTTAATTTGTAAGTGGTGACATCCCCCAATTTATTACTTTCAAAAGTTAGTTTTTCTTTTTTAGCAAGAAAGTCCAGAATTTTAAAACCAATATTATGGCGAGTGTTTTCGTATTTAGGTCCGATGTTACCTAAACCAACAATGAGGAATTTTTTCATACTAATTCCCTGCGTAGGCAAGGGTCTCTCTAGTTTATTAGTGTTTTTGCTTATAAATAACTTCCGAATGAATGATAACATACTTTAATTGTTATTCCGTAAAAATAAAAAAAGCATCCCATATAAATAGGATGCTTTTGAAATATCATTAATTTGAAATGATTTATTCTTCAGTTTTAGCTTCAGCAGCTTCGCCTTCAGCTCCTTCTTCACCTTCAGTTTCTCCTTCTTCTCCTTCTTCATCCACTTCGTCTTCAACAGCAACACGAGAAGTTCTAATTTGACAAACAACTCTTTTTGCTTCATTAAGGATGATAAAATTATCACCCATTAAATCGGAAACTGTCATAATATCACCAATTTTCATTTCAGAAATATCAGCATTTAAAAAATCAGGAAGATTTTTTGGTACTGCTTTTACTCTTAATGAACGGTTTACAACACGTAAAACACCACCGTTACGAACACCAGGAGAACTACCTGTAATACGAACTGGAATTTCCATACTTACTTCTTTATCATCAAAAATTTGATAAAAATCGATGTGTAAGATGTTGTCTGTTACAGGGTGAAATTGAATGTCTTGAAGAATAGCATCTATTTTAGTGCCATCTTCTAAGGCAATTACTACAGTATGTACATCTGGAGTATAAACCAAGTTTTTAAATGCCAGCACTTCTGCTGAAAAGTGAATTGCTTTGTCTCCTCCGTACACTACGCAAGGAACCTGACCAGCATTACGTAAGGCTTTAGTTGCTTTTTTGCCCACGCTTTCTCTTTGAGATCCGTTGATTGTAATTGATTTCATTTTTTTATTTTATGTTAAATTAAATTGTGCTTACCTTTTTTATAAGCGGGTGCAAAGATGCGTATTTTTTGCAATAGAGAAAAGAAAAACAAACTCTTTTTTAAATAGGTGTTCTTGCTGAAATACTGATGGTTACATCAAGAATATTTTTGTTCCCTTCGACACCCAGTGACCTTTGAAGAATTAATAAATTAAAACAAAAAGAACACTTTACATCAAAAACTTAGAACTAATAGATTTGTTTGAATTTACATTCAACATAACATCGGCAAAAAGTTTAGCACAACTCAATATTTTTACTTTAGGGCTGTCTTGTTTTGAAGGGATGGAATCGGTTACAATAAGTTCTTCTAATTTTGAGTTTTCAATTTTTTTGTAGGCATTCCCTGAAAGAATTGCGTGTGTACAAACAGCTCTAACGCTTATCGCTCCTCGTTCCATCAT
>JAKITD010000015.1 GCA_021648265.1 Flavobacteriaceae bacterium
TATCCAAAGTAATATCAATTCTGTTGATGCCAACCAGAAGTAGATGGAAAATAACCGAACTACACACAGAGCATCATAGTGGACAACTTAATTTATCGTTCAACTAAAAAAAACGGGGGATGGCTAACTATATATAATATTGGTGGAGCATTAAATAGAAATTCAACTTCTCGTACCAACCAAAACGGCCCAAAAGAATATGGGTTTAGAGGAAATGCACGCAATTACGACCTTAATAGAGATTTTATAAAATCTGATACCAAAAACTCTAAGGCTTTTGCTGAAATATTTAGGACAGTAAAACCAAACCTTTTTATAGACAATCACGTAAGTAATGGCGCCGATTACCAATACACCTTAACTCATCTTTTTACACAACATAACAAATTGGGTGGTAAATTAGGGAACTACCTTCACACCTATTTTATGCCAGAACTGGAAGATTCCTTAGCTCAAAAACAATGGGGTATTACTCCTTATGTAACTATTTTTAACCGAACTCCAGAAAGTGGATTTTCACAGTTTTTAGATTCCCCAAGATATTCAACTGGATACACCACACTTTTTAATACGTTGGGAATGATGGTCGAAACACACATGCTAAAACCTTATAAACAAAGAGTGGATGGCACTTACGAGTTAATGAAAAGTTTTATTTCAATTGTAGAAAAAGATGCTGACAAAATTAAAAAACTAACCAACTATTCTTCTAAAAGATATAAAGTTGGTGACTCCTACCCTATTTCTTGGCAAATTGATACTACGCAATCTTCAATATTAAAGTTTAAAGGTTATGAAGGAGAAATGATTAAGAGTAAAATTACAGGAACCAATCGTTTAAAATATGATAGAGCAAAACCATTCACCAAAGAAGTTGTTTATCAGAATTATTTTATTCCAAAAGAAAAAATTATTATTCCAGAGAAATACATCATCCCTCAAGGTTGGTGGAATGTTATAGAGCTATTAAAACTGAATAAAATTAAAATGAAGCGTGTATCAAAAGACACAATAATAACCGCTTCCATCTATAAAATTAAAAGTTATGAATCTGTAAAGTCACCTTACGAAGGTCATTATTTACATTACAACACACAAGTTGAAAACACTATTGAAAATACTAAAATCAATAAAGGAGATTACATTGTAAACACCCAACAAGAAGGAGTACGTTATATATTAGAAACCTTGGAGCCCTCTGCACCAGATTCATTTTTTAATTGGAATTTCTTCGATACCATACTTCAGCAAAAAGAAGGTTTTTCGCCTTATGTTTGGGAAGATCTTGCACTTGAATTTTTAGAAAACAATCCTGAAATTAAAAAAGAATTTGAAGAAAAGAAAGTATTAGATTCAGAATTTTCGAAAAACTGTCACCTACAATTGGATTGGATTCATAAAAAATCTCCCAATTACGAGAAAGCTCATTTACGGTATCCGGTCGTTCGGGTGGGTGGTTAAATATTCTTTCGGAAAAAGGAGCTTTACATTTTCATAAGAATCTTGTAATGCTTTTTGAGATTTTTCAAAATTTTTCCACTTTGCTTTTTTTATACCTTCATCTAATTGCGGTGTTAATTCACCCTTATATTCGGTGTACATCTCGTACCAATAGGTAATTTTTAATTTAAAGGTATCGTTGCGTTTAAATACATGATAGGTTTTCATGATAAAATCTTTAATCTCCAATCCTTCAACTCCAGTCTCTTCCTCTACTTCTCTTATTGCAGCAGCTTCATAGGTTTCTTTTTTCTCAACACCGCCTTTTGGCAAATCCCATTTGGAGTTTCTGTAAATAAATAATATTTCTTTTTTCTGATTGTAAACCAAACCACCAGCAGCTTCAACCACCGGAAGTTTTTTCCGAAGTTGTTTTTCTAGTTTCTTTTCGTTTTTATGAAATAAATTCACATAATGCAACTCTCCTTTTACTATTTTTTCAATTAAATTAGTGAAATCTACTTCCTTTAATGAATATGAAGTGTACTGACTCCCAATATTTTTTTTAGAAGAAAGAATTATAGGAATATCTTTTACAAAAACTTTATACATTTGCACTATGATTTTAAACAAAGAAACTGCCCAGAAAACAGCCGAATTGCTATTGCAAATTAATGCAATTAAATTACAACCACAAAACCCTTTTACATGGGCTTCGGGTTGGAAATCTCCAATTTACTGTGACAACCGCATAACATTGTCATTTCCAATGATTAGAAATTACATTCGTGAAAATTTAGCCAAACAAATTGAAGAACTTTACGGAAAACCAGACGTAATTGTAGGTGTTGCAACTGGAGCAATTGGCATTGGTGCTTTGGTAGCAGATGTGCTAAATATTCCTTTTTGTTATGTTAGACCGGAGGCAAAAAAACATGGAAGACAAAATAAAATTGAAGGTTATATTGAAAAAGGGCAAACAGCTATTATCGTAGAAGACCTTATTAGTACTGGCAAAAGCAGCCTTTTAGCGGTAGATGCTCTTAGAGAAGCTGAGGTAAAAGTAAAGGGAATGGTGGCAATTTTTACTTATGGATTTGATATTGCTGAAGAAAACTTCAAAAATGCAAACGTTACTTTAAACACCTTAAGCAATTACGATAACCTATTAGTACTTGCCGAAAAGTCTAATTATATAACTTCAACAGAAGCGGAAGTACTTTCAAAATGGAAAAAAGACCCAGGAAATTGGTCAAAATAAATAATTTTAAGAATTAAAACTTAGTGTGCTTTGTGAAAAACTTAGTGTACTTTGTGGCTAAATAAAAGATAAAATGAATTTAAATAGTAAAAAAGTAACCGTTCAAAAATCGGCAACAGAACTTTGCGATTTTCTTTGCGATGTAAAAAACTTCGAACAGTTAATGCCAGATAACATTAGTAAATTTGAAGTAATTAGAGACAATGCTTTTGTTTTTGCTTTAAAGGGAATGCCAGAAATTGCTTTGGAAGTAAAAGAGGTAATCGTACCAAATAAAGTAGTCTTGGGAGCAATTAGCGATAAAATTCCGTTTAACTTAACAGGAAATATTACAGAAATCAACGAAACCTCCTCGGAAGCAGAATTGCAATTTGAAGGAGATTTTAATCCGATGATGGCAATGATGATCAAAGGACCTATTACTAAATTTTTGGAGACTTTGTCTAGTAATTTAGAAAACATATAAATATTACAGACCTACTAGGTTTTTAAAACCTAGTAGGTCTTATACTTTAAAACAATAGCTTTATTTTTTTTAACTGATAAGTATTAAGCACCTCTTCTTCATTTTCAATAATCAATTCACCCGTATTAGTAACTCCTTTTATTTTTCCGTTAAATCGGGTTTTATTTGGAGTTTCAAAAACCGAAATAGTTTCTTTTCTGAAAAGATTTGCTTCATAACTCATTTTTAATTCAGAAAAAGAGTTGGTTCCAAGGGATTTTAATTCAGAAAAAACTGCTTCAGAAACCTCGTGAAGCACTTCATCAAGATTGTATTTTACACCCGTAGTCAACCTCATAGAAGTTGCTTGTGGTAAGTTGTTAAAATGCTCTTCATTTACATTAAGTCCAATTCCAATTACCGAAGACACAATTTTTCCTTGTTTAACTTGGTTTTCGATAAGGATTCCTGCCACCTTTTTTGACTGTGACATAATGTCGTTAGGCCATTTTATTTGAACCTTTGGAATTAAAAGTTTTTTTAACGCTTTTTGTACTCCAAGTGAAGTGGCAAATGCAATACTCGAAATATCGGAAACTGACAAGCCGTAAAACCTATTAAATATACTAAAGGTAAGACTTTGTTGAGGTATGGATTGCCAAGCTGCACCTTGTTGTCCACGTCCACTTATTTGCTTGTTAGCAAGGACTATTGTTTGGTCTTCTAACACTTCATTTTTAGCTAAATTAATTAGGTAAGAATTTGTTGAGTCAATGGCATTAAGTTTGATTATCTTCACCGCATATAAAATATGTGTTAATGTAACGTTATAAAAACGTTTCAATAAACAAAAAAAGAATAACTTTACAACCTTATTAAAAGGTAAAATTAAATTATATTGAAGAAAGAAAAAGGTACCGACCAACTCATAACCCAAATTATTATTGGAATTGAAGAAGTTAAAGGTCAAGACATTGAAATTCTAGACCTTAGAGAATTAGAAAATACTGTTTGTGATTATTTTATTATTTGCAACGGTACTTCAAACACCCAAGTAAATGCTATTGTAAATTCAATTCAGAAAACAGTTAGCAAAGCAATTCAAGAAAAGCCATGGCACATTGAAGGTAGTAATAATGCCGAATGGGTGCTGATTGACTATGTTCACGTTGTGGTTCATGTATTTCAGAAACACATTCGAGAATTTTACAATATTGAAGGATTGTGGGGCGATGCAAAGTCGGTAATAATTGAAACATCAACTAAAAAAGAAGAAGCCTAATGGCAAACGAAAATAAAAAATCAGACAATAAAAAACCGGAAATTAAAAAGCCTAAATTTAATAGTTATTGGATTTATGCTGCTATAATATTGGTTTTTCTAGCCTTAAATGTTTTTGGTGGTGGAAGTTGGTCTCAGCCTGAAAAAATAACGCAATCTAAATTTAATTCCTTTTTATTAGATGGAGACATTGAAAAAATTGACATTGTAAATAAAAAGACCGTAAAAGTTTTTCTTACTTCTGAAGCAAAAAACAAAGAAGTTCACACAAAGAAAAAAGAGAAATCTGATTTTCTTGCTACAGGAAAGGAAGCTTCTTATCAATTTCAGATTGGAGATCTTGGTCATTTTCAAGAAAAATTCGACAAAATTGTAAAAGATAATAATCTACAAACCTACGACACCTATAGTGATGATAACAACGTAATGAGTGAGATATTAATTTCACTTTTACCATTTGTGGTTATTATTGGAATCTGGATTTTTATCATGCGACGTATGTCTGGTGGTGCTGGAGGTGGTCCAGGTGGACAAATATTTAATATCGGAAAATCGAAAGCTAAATTATTTGATCAAAAAACCGATATAAAAACAAGCTTTAAAGATGTTGCAGGGTTAGAAGGTGCTAAAGAGGAAGTTCAAGAAATTGTAGATTTCCTTAAAAAACCTGAAAAATATACTGCCTTGGGAGGCAAAATTCCTAAAGGAGCTTTATTAGTTGGTTTACCAGGAACTGGAAAAACATTATTAGCAAAAGCAGTTGCTGGAGAAGCGCACGTACCTTTTTTCTCATTATCTGGATCCGATTTTGTAGAAATGTTTGTAGGTGTTGGTGCATCTCGTGTTCGTGACTTATTTAAACAAGCCAAAGAAAAAGCACCATCTATTATTTTTATTGATGAGATTGATGCTATTGGTCGTGCCAGAGGAAAAAACGCGATGTCTGGTTCAAACGACGAACGTGAAAACACATTAAATCAATTACTAACTGAAATGGATGGTTTTGGATCTAATTCAAACGTAATTGTTTTGGCTGCTACTAACCGTGCAGATATTTTAGACAAAGCATTAATTCGTGCTGGACGTTTTGACAGACAAATTTATATTGATCTTCCAGATATTAGAGAACGTAAAGAAATTTTCGAAGTGCATTTACGTCCATTAAAAGTAGATAAGAATCTAGACACTGATTTCTTATCTAAACAAACTCCTGGTTTTTCTGGTGCCGACATAGCAAACGTGTGTAATGAAGCGGCTTTAATTGCAGCTAGAAGTGATAAAAAATCTGTTGAAAAACAAGACTTCTTAGATGCTGTTGACCGTATTGTTGGTGGATTGGAAAAGAAAAATAAAATTATTACTCCTTCCGAAAAGAAATCAATTGCATTTCACGAAGCAGGACATGCAACAGTAAGTTGGATGTTAGAACACGCTGCTCCATTGGTAAAAGTTACCATTGTACCAAGAGGAAAATCCTTAGGTGCTGCTTGGTATTTACCCGAAGAGCGTCAATTGGTAAAACCAGACCAAATGTTGGATGAAATGTGTGCAACTCTTGGTGGTCGTGCTGCTGAAAGAGTAATTTTTAACGAAATTTCTACTGGAGCATTAAACGATTTGGAGAAAGTAACTAAACAAGCAAGAGCAATGGTAACTATTTATGGTCTGAATGACAAAATAGGAAACTTAACTTATTACGATTCTTCTGGCCAAAACGAATATGGTTTCACAAAACCTTATAGCGAAAAAACTGCTGAATTAATTGATCAAGAAATTTCTAAATTAATTGAAACACAATATCAAAGAGCCATCAGTATTTTAGAGCAACATAAAGATAAACTTACCGATTTAGCAACTGTGCTACTTGATAAAGAGGTTATTTTTAAAGATGATCTTCAAAAAATATTTGGAGACCGTCCTTATGCAAAATCCGAAGAAACTGCTTCTGAAGAAATAAAAGAAGCTATGACTAATGACCAAGAGGAAAAGGAAGTTGAAATCGAAAATAAAAACGATAAATAATCTATATTATATACAGCTGTTTTCGAAATAAATTTTCACGAAATTTAACATTAGAAAACAGCTGTTATCTTTAGTTTTTATATATTTGATGATTACAAACAGCTTCAATTCCCCAATAAATAGCAAATGAATCTGCTAAAAAAAATTTTTGGTATAAAAGATAAGTCAGAGATTTCTATAAATCAAACTGATAAAAGTAGTTATGTCCCTAGAGAAGACACTCCCATTGACGAAAAATTCACTTATAATTTCAATGAAAATGGCGGAAAATTTCTTTATTGTTTAACAATGGACGAAGTTTTTGAAGCATTTAATAATATACTTGAAGAAAACCAATTAGATAAAAAAGACGTTTATTGTATCAACAAACAATTAGGAGACGTGTTTAAATCGGATGATTTTAATTTTAATAAGGCAACGGATAATTCTTTTTTCTTAACAACTTGCGAATCATTAATTGCTAAAAATGGTTCTATTTTATTTTCTTCTAACCAAATAAAAGAGAA
The DNA here is from genome assembly GCA_021648265.1 of Flavobacteriaceae bacterium. Classification (GTDB taxonomy): domain Bacteria; phylum Bacteroidota; class Bacteroidia; order Flavobacteriales; family Flavobacteriaceae; genus Marifrigoribacter. The sequence goes on from JAKITD010000015.1 coordinate 6,956, forward strand.
AAAACTAAATGAACTTCCTTCAAAATTTATCGTTTTTGCTACAACTAGTCAACTTACAGATACCATTAGTGAAGGAATGCGAAAAATAAAAAACCAGAGCAAAAATCTAATACCAAGTAATATTACAACCATCCAAGATTTTGAAACCGAAAAAGAAAAGAATTTTATGAGTTATGGAAGTAGCACAAAAAACTTATATTTGTTGCTACTGGAAGACTTATAATTTATGAAAGAAGTTATCATTCGGTTTTTATCGGGAGTACTTTATGTCGCAATCATCTTTTTTACACTATTCACCTCTCGTGAATGGTTTATTGGACTCCTATTTATTCTTGCAGCTTTTACATTAAATGAATTTTTACGTTTAGTAAAACTAAAAGGTCTTATTGCTTATTTAATACTTGCAATTTCATTTTATTTTATTAGTTATAAAGAAATAAGTACAATTATCACACCACTATTATTAGGTCTAACTATTATTGTAAATCTTTTTTTATTCAGAGATGTAATGATTTTTAATAAACTAAGATTGTTTAAAAAGCGGCGTTATTTCTGTATTATTTTTTACATAATAAGTGGATTTGTATTTTTGTCTTTAATCCCTTCAATAGAAGGAACATTTGAACCTAAAATAGTCCTCGGAATTTTTATTCTTGCTTGGACAAATGATACTTTTGCTTATTTGGCTGGAAAACAATTTGGAAAAAGAAAATTAATGGAGAAAATTTCACCTAAAAAAACAATAGAAGGCTTTTTTGGAGGAATCGTTGGTGCTTTAATTGCAAGCTTTTTATTTTTTAGTTATTCTTCCTTATACACTCTAATTATTTGGTTAATTTTGGCGATATTAGTTTCGGTGTTAGGAACCACTGGCGACTTAATTCAATCTAAATTTAAACGCCTTGCTGGAGTTAAAGACAGCGGAAAAATTATGCCTGGACACGGTGGCGTTTACGATAGATTGGATAGTATTATTTTTGCAAGCCCATTTATTTATTTATTTTTAATAATTGTAAAATATGTTTCATAAAGAAGGATTTAAAATAATAACAATTACTTTTTTAATCTTTGCTATTCTAAGTCTTAGCACAAAGTATTTAGTTGAAAATAACTGGATTGAAAAGGGAATTTTAATCGTTTTATTTATATTTTTATTTCTTATTCTTCAATTTTTTAGAAATCCAAAACGTAATTTCAAACTAAACAACAAGGAAATTTTATCACCTGTTGATGGAAAAGTAGTAGTAATTGAAGAAGTTTTTGAAAAGGAATATTTTAAAGACAAAAGATTGCAAGTTTCTGTTTTTATGTCGCCTTTAAATGTTCATATAACGAGATATCCTATTGGCGGAAATGTTGTTTTTAGTAAATACCATCCTGGAAAATTTTTAGTTGCTTGGCATCCAAAATCTTCAGAAGAAAACGAACGCACTACTGTTGTAGTAAAATCTACAGAGTTTGGAGAAGTTTTGCATCGCCAAATTGCAGGAGCTGTTGCTAGGCGAATTGTAAATTATGCTGAGGAAGACCAAGATGTAGTACAAGCATCAGATAGTGGTTTTATAAAATTTGGGTCACGTGTAGATATTTTTTTACCTTTAGGGACAAATATTAATGTAAGTATTAACCAAGTTGTAAAAGGAGGAATTACTGTATTAGCACAAAAATGACATCCGAAGAACTCGAAATCGTATTCAGAAAATCTGTAGCTAGTGTCAATGCACACAAGGAACCTTTTCCTGCGGATTTGTTATTGCGTTTGTACTCTTTTTATAAAGTAGCAACAAACGATCAAGATACACCAAACAGTAGAATACCATTAATAAATGCATTTAAAACAAATGCGTTGTTTCAAGCACAAGGTCTAACTCCAGACGAAGCAAAAATTCAATATATAGAATGTGCTAAACATTATTTTTTATATAGAAAATAGAATCTTATGATTATTCATCATTTAGAAAAAGAAAACTCCATTTTAAATAAATTTATTGCTGAAATAAGAGATCAAAACATTCAAAAAGATTCGTTGCGTTTTAGAAGAAATATTGAACGTATTGGAGAAATTTTAGGTTATGAATTAAGCAAGTATTTAGAATATCAAGCTATTAAAATCTCCACACCATTAGGAACGAAAACAATTAATTTACTTCAAAATAAAATTGTATTATGCTCCATTTTAAGAGCTGGACTTCCTTTACATCAAGGGCTTTTAAATTATTTTGATGATGCTGAGAATGCGTTTATTTCTGCCTATCGGCACCACCCAAATAACGATGCTGAATTTGAAATTGTAGTCGAATATTTTGCTGCACCCACTTTAGAAAACAAAACCTTGATTTTAGCAGATCCAATGTTGGCTACAGGAAGATCTTTAGTAGAAGTTTATAAAGCTATTAAAAAACAACGTCCCGTTACTGAAATTCATTTAGTAGTAGTTTTAGGTGCAACCGAAGGAATCGATTACATAAAAAATCATTTCCCAGAAAACACACATCTTTGGATTGCTGCCATTGACGATACTTTAAACGACAACGGTTACATTATCCCGGGGCTAGGTGATGCTGGAGATTTAGCTTTTGGTGAAAAATTGTAGCTTTCTCTCGCAATCTCGATAATTATCGGGACGCAAGGTCGCTAAGTTTTATTTTTGCTTTCTAGCTTCTTTTTTCTCTTCTCTCTTCTCTCTTCTCTCTTCTTTCTCTCTTCTCTTCTCTACTCTCTCTACTCTATTCTCTCTACTCTATCTTCTCATTAAAACCTAAAGTAACCCTTTTAAACTACTTTTTAAAGTTTCAATTTTAGCCAAAGCATCGGTTTCTTTTTGTCGCTCCATCGTAATTACTTTCTCTGGTGCATTGTTTACAAAACGTTCATTTTTAAGTTTTCCTTGTACGCTTTTTAAGAACCCTTCGGTGTATTTTAATTCTTCTTTAATTTTTGAAATTTCTTCTTCCACATTAATCGCACCGCTCATCGGAATAAAATATTCATTCGATTTAACACGATAGGTTAAAGCACCGTCCATTTTTTCTGAAATATATTTTAGGCTTTCAATATTTCCCATTTTTTCAATTACGGTATCAAATGAAGTGGAAGCGTCTATATTATTAATCACCGATAAATTAATGGTTTCTTTAAACGAAATATTTTTTTCTTTTCTAATAGTTCTAATTCCTGAAATAACTTCGGAAGCAATTTCAAAGTCTTTTAAAATTTCAGTATTAATAGGTTTAACAGAAGGGTAAGAAGAAACAATCAAGGCTTCTTCTGTAGTTCTCTCTGCAATTTGATGCCAAATTTCTTCGGTAATAAATGGCATAAATGGATGCAATACTTTTAAATTATTTTCAAATGCTTCAATAATTGCATCGAAAGTTCTTCGGTCGATAGGTTGCTGATATCCTGGTTTTACCATTTCTAATAGCCAGGAACAGAAATCATCCCAAATTAATTTATAAATGGTCATTAACGAATCTGAAAGTCGATATTTTGAAAAGTGATCTTCCATTTCAGCAAAAGCAGCTTGGAATTTAGAATCGTACCATTCTAACGCAATTTTACTAGATGCAGATTGCGGAATTTCATCATTAACTTCCCAACCACTCACTAATTTATAAGCGTTAATTAGTTTGTTTTTGAAGGCTTTTCCTTGTTGTAATTTAGATTCATCAAACAATAAATCGTTTCCTGCACCAGAGCTTAATAACATCATTCCTGATCTTACTGCATCGGCGCTATAATCTTCAATTAATTTTAAAGCATCGGGAGAATTTCCTAATTGCTTCGACATTTTTCTACCTTGATTATCACGAACAATTCCAGTAAAATATACATTATTAAAAGGCTTTTCATTTCTGAATTCATAACCTGCAAAAATCATACGAGCTACCCAAAAGAAAATAATATCGGGTCCTGTTACCAAATCGTTTGTTGGATAGTAATAATTGATTTCTTTATTATCAGGATTTCTAATTCCATCGAATACTGAAATTGGCCATAACCATGAGGAGAACCACGTATCAAGTGCATCGTTATCCTGTTTCAAGTCTTCAGCCTTCAGTCCTCGGTCTTCAGTCTTTTCTTGAGCTAATTTCAAAGCCTCTTCTATAGTTTCAGCAACTACGAAATCTTCTTTTCCATCACCATAAAAATAAGCAGGAATTTGTTGTCCCCACCATAATTGACGCGATACATTCCAATCTCTAATGTTTTCTAACCAATGACGATACGTGTTTTCTATTTTCTTTGGATATAATTTAATATCCTGAGTTTCTAAAACAGCTTTTAAAGCAGGCTTCACCATATCCTCCATTTTCAAAAACCATTGGTCTGAAAGTCTTGGTTCGATTACAGCTTTAGTACGTTCTGAAGTTCCAACTTTATTTAAGTGGTTTTCAGTTTTCTGAAGACATCCTAATTTTTGTAATTCAGCCGAAATTTCCTCTCTTACCACAAAACGATCTTTGCCTTGGTAGTGCATTCCGAAGCTATTCAACGTAGCATCATCATTAAAAATATCGATTACTTCTAAGTTGTGCTTATCACCTAAAGCTTTATCATTAATATCGTGAGCGGGAGTTACTTTAAGGCAACCTGTACCAAATTCTATATCTACATAATCGTCTTCAATAATAGGAATTACACGGTTACAGATAGGAACAATTGCTTTTCTTCCTTTTAAATGTGTAAAACGCACATCATTTGGATTGATACAAATGGCGGTATCTCCTAAAATAGTTTCTGGTCGTGTGGTAGCAATAGTTAACGTTTCTTCAGACCCTTCAATTTTATAATTAATGTAATAAAGTTTTCCGTTTTGCTCTACATATTCAACTTCTTCATCAGATAAAGTCGTTTTTGCTTCCGGATCCCAATTTACCATTCGGTAGCCTCTATAAATTAATCCTTTGTTGTATAAATCTACAAAGGTTTTAATTACAGATTCACTCATATCCTCGTCCAATGTGAATTTTGTCCTGTCCCAATCACAAGAACATCCTAATTTCTTTAATTGCTCTAAAATTACGCCACCATATTGGTGTGTCCAATCCCAAGCGTGTTTTAAAAACTCCTCACGAGTAAGGTCATTTTTATCGATTCCTTGTTCCTTCAACTTCGCAACCACTTTTGCTTCAGTAGCAATTGAGGCGTGATCTGTTCCTGGAACCCAACAAGCATTTTTACCTTGTAATCGTGCTCTACGAATCAAAACATCTTGGATCGTATTATTAAGCATATGACCCATATGTAAAATTCCTGTCACATTTGGTGGTGGAATTACAATAGTATAAGGCTCTCTTTCATCAACTTCAGAATGAAAATAATTGTTCTTCATCCAGTAGTCATACCACTTATCTTCCACATTTTGAATACTATCTGTTGCTTCTAAAGCCATTTTGGTCTAATTTTTGAATAATAGTTTGCAAAAGTAAGTATAACTACAAGATTATAAAAGTGAATAAATTATTTTGCGAATGTTTTAAACTTAATTACATTAGCAACAATTAAAACCTATATGTTATGAAAAAAATATTAGTAATTGCTTTATTAGCAATCGTATCATTTGCAACTCAAGCAAATGCACAAGCAAAAATTGAATTTAAATCGGAAACCGTAGATTATGGTGAAATTAAACACGGAAGTGATGGAACTCGAACTTTTGAGTTTACAAACACTGGAAATGAACCATTAATTATTTCTGAAGTAAAATCTACTTGCGGTTGTACAGTCCCTTCAAAACCAAATGGACCAATCGCTCCAGGTGCTTCAGATATTATTAAGGTAAAATACGATACCAAACGTGTGGGACCCATTAGAAAAACAATAACTGTATATTCTAACGCTGAAAAGCCTATTGTTTCATTAAAAATAAAAGGAAAAGTTTTAAGTAATGATGGCAAAAGTGTATTAGAAAAAAAGAACTAATAATATTATTACACCTATTTAATAAGCTAGTAACAATTTATGTTGCTAGCTTATTTATTTATAAAACTTTCAATAAATTAAACTTATTAGTGAATAAAATTCCATTACGACTTACTTTTAAAGTTATTCTTTTTCCTGCTTTTGAAGCAAAGAGTCCAATAATTTCAGATAATTGGTATTTGTGAATTGCCTTACCATTAATAGTTTTTATTTCATCATCAGCTTTAAATCCAGCTAATTCTGCAGGAGATCCATTTCTAATTTCTGAAATCACAAACCTTGGTGCTAAATAAAAGTTGTAGATGGTACTTAGTCTTATAGTAATTGCACCCTCATTCTCCGAATTATTTAAAGGAGTTCCTTGTTTTTCTTTTATTAATATCACTCCGTCGTGTTTGATAGAAATACCACTCATATTATAATGAAATGGTTTTTTATAGTGACTGTTTTTTTTAAGATATAATTTTTTAGAGGAATAATCTATAATTACGGTAAATCGCATTAACAATTCGCCACCTAAGCTCCCATCTCTTTCTTTGTAGAATTTAATATTCTCTATTGCGTTTTTATCTGGATAGGCTACTTTTACTTCTTCTAGTTTAAAATTTCCAATTGAAAGGTTTGATAATTTTGATCGTTTGCCAAAAACTACACCGCTTAAACCTTGACCTAAAAAATCGTCAAAATATTTTTTTAGTGGATTATTTTTAAATACTACATCATTAAATAACCAAATAGCGTCACTTGATCCTGAATCTATTAATAATGTTTTATTTTCAATTGTGTTTTCTTCGGAAATATCAACATTTAAAAAAGGTTTATTCTTTTCAATAATTAGTTCAAACTTTTCAAATTTATTCAATTTAGATACGCTGTAATCAAAATTATAAAAAACAATCTTTTCAGATAAATAATTGGTTTTCACTATAAAACTATTAAAAAAATCATATCCAATTATTCCATGAATTGGTATTCCCATTCTTGCAGATAAATCTAATTCATCTCCATAAATCACAAAAATTGAATGATTAATATCAATTGCTTTTCCAATTTTAATAGTGTTATTATTACTTTTTAATGCAGTGACGGGTTTTTCGTTTCCAATCCCTCTTAATTTAATAGATTTCGCATTTATTAATAGTAACGAATCTGCTTCAATCATACTAAACATAATTGTAGAACTTACCCCTGTATCCAATAAAAAATTTAATTTATTCCCATTAACTTCAACAGGAATCACTACTAAATTATTTATTAATTGAAACGAAACCTTATCCTTTTCAACTCCATTAGGCAAAGAAAATCCCTTTTGAGCATTTCCTTTAAATAATACTAAAAAGAAAAACACAACAATAAAAGAATGATGAATTATTTTGAATGACGTTTTAATAGTGTTAAGATAAATAAATTAAGTAAAAGAGCGATCATTAAGGAGAAAATTTAAGAAATATTTTGCAACTTTGTATCTTAAATCATTAATTATGCCTTCAATATCTTCAAAAGGGAAAAACATGCCAGAATCACCAATTAGAAAATTGGTCCCTTTTTCTGAAAAAGCAATAAAACAAGGAAAAAAAATCTATCATTTAAACATTGGACAACCCGATATTAAATCGCCACAAGTAGCTTTAGACGCTGTTAAAAATAATGATATAAAAGTGTTAGCTTATTCTCGTTCTGAAGGATCTGAAGAATACCGTAAGAAAATTTCTGGTTACTATAAAAAGAATGACATTCCTGTTGAAGCAAACGAAATTATTGTTACAACTGGAGGAAGTGAAGCACTACTTTTTGCAATGGGGACTATTGCCGATCAAGCTGATGAAATCATTATACCAGAACCCTTTTATGCGAATTACAATGGATTTGCAACTGCATCTGGAGTAACTATTGTTCCTGTAATTTCGAAAATTGAAGATAATTTTGCTCTACCTCCTATTTCGGAATTTGAAAAATTAATCACTTCAAAAACCAAAGCAATAATTATTTGTAACCCTGGAAATCCTACGGGTTATTTATATTCAAAAGAAGAAATAAAAAAGTTAGCTTCCATCGTTTTAAAACATAATTTATTTTTAGTTGCCGATGAAGTTTACCGTGAATTTACCTATGATGGAGCTGAGCATTATTCAATATTACAAGAAGATAGTTTGTTTGAAAACGGAATCATAATCGATTCGGTTTCAAAAAGATACAGTATGTGTGGTGCTAGAATTGGTTGCTTGGTTTCCAAAAATAAAGAAGTGATAGCGACGGCTTTAAAATTTGCACAAGCAAGATTAAGCCCTCCAACATACGCTCAAATCGCAAGTGAAGCTGCACTAGAAACACCACAAAGTTATTTTGATGAAGTAATTGTAGAATATAAAGATCGTCGAGATACATTGGTGCAACATTTACAAACCATATCTGGCGTAAAAGTTGGAGTTCCAAAAGGAGCTTTTTATTGTATTGTGGAACTTCCTATTAAAAACAGTGATAACTTTGCACAATGGCTTTTAGAAGAATTCGATTTGAACGGAGAAACTATTATGGTTGCTCCTGCCGCTGGATTTTATTCAACAAAAGGAGTTGGTTTAAACCAAATACGAATTGCTTATGTTCTTAAAAAAGAAGATTTAATAAAAGCGGTTGAAATTTTAAGACAAGCACTTCAACAATACCAAGATTAATGCAAATTGAAGAACATAAATCTTTAAAAAACTACAACACTTTCGGAATTGATTGTGAAGCTCGCTATTTTGTTTCTGTTGCTACAATAACAGAGCTTTATAACGTTTTAAACGCTAAAGTTAATCCTAATCTATTAGTGCTTGGAGGTGGTAGTAATTTATTGCTTACCAAAAATATAGATGCGCTGGTTCTGCATATTAATTTTAAAGGAATTGAAATTGTTTCAGAAGATGAAAATTTTGTCTATTTAAAAGTGATGGCTGGCGAAAATTGGCATCAATTTGTTCAGTATTGCATTGAAAACAACTACGGTGGTATTGAGAATTTATCGTTAATACCAGGTAATGTTGGTACAGCCCCAATACAGAATATTGGAGCCTATGGAGTTGAATTAAAAGATGTTTTTGAAAGTTGTAATGCATTATCAATAAACAATTTATCAACTACTAATTTTAATATAAAGGATTGTAATTTTGCATATCGGAATTCTATATTTAAAAATGAAGCAAAGGGAAAGTACATTATAACCGATGTCACTTTTAAACTTACTAAAAAGAATCATAATTTAAAAATTGGATATGGTGCAATTCAAGATAAATTAGCAGAAAACAATATTAAAAAACCAAGTTTAAAAAGCATATCAGAAGCTGTTATTGAAATTCGAAAATCTAAACTCCCCGACCCTTCTATACTTGGAAATAGTGGTTCGTTTTTTAAAAACCCAATTATCGATTTAAATGCTTTTAATATATTTCAGGAAAAGAACCCTGATGCTCCCTATTATAAAATTTCTGAAACCGAATATAAAATCCCAGCGGGTTGGTTAATTGAAAAAGCAGGGTTTAAAGGCAAACGATTTGGTGACGCAGGAGTTCATAATAAACAAGCGTTGGTTTTAGTAAACTACGGAAATGCATCTGGACAAGAAATTATCGCATTAGCCAATAAAATTCAAAAAGAAGTAATTCGTATTTTTAAAATAAAAATTGCACCTGAAGTTAACATCATTTAATCAATAACAATCATAGCATCAATAATATGAAGCACTCCATTGGTGCCTTTAATATTACCTTTTTCTATCGTCGCTTTAGTTCCGTTTTCATCCTTAATAATAATAGATTTTCCTTTCTTAGAGGCTGTAAGTGAAGACCCTGACAATGATTTTAATGTAAATTTTCCTCCGTTATTTTTAATTTCAGACTTTAACTCATCCATTGTATAGCTTCCTTCAACTATAAGAGAATTTATAAAAATCATTAAACTATCCTTATTTTTTGTATTGAATAACCGTTTTTTATTTTCTTTATCTAAACTATTAAACACATTATTAGAAGGTGCAAATACAGTAAATGGTCCATCTTGATCTGAAAGCGTTTTGGTTAAACCCGCAGAAATTGTCGCACTTACAAAACCCTTAGATTCTGGTGTCTTCATAGCTGAGCTTAACAAACTACCAATCACCTTTTTTTCTTGTTCTGTTAAAACTTTCGGTTCTTTTTTTATTGTTGCTTCTGTTTTTTTAATTTCTTTAATAACTTGTTCTCCATTTGATTTATCAGAATCGTTTTTACACGATGTAACTATAAAAACAAAGCATAAAATGTAAAGAAAAGAGGAAATAGATTTCATAAAATAGTGTTATAATTCTTGCTAAAAATACTAAAATAGATACTATAAAAACAAGAAAGATTGTATTTTTGCAATTAAATATTTGTTATGGGAATCTTTATTATAACTATCGGATTATTACTTTTTGCTTTTGCGGGCATTGCAATAAAAATTTGGGCTAAAAAAGATGGGGAATTTGGTGGTACTTGTGCTAGTCAAAATCCATTTTTAAATAAAGAAGGTGCTACTTGTGGCTACTGTGGAAAAACTCCTGACCAGTTTGACACATGTAGTAATGAAGAAGATAAATAAAAATGTGTCTTATGGTATTGCTTTACATTTTTGCTTTTGTAGTACTTATTAATTGTTTTTATTTTTTATTGTTCTCAAAATTTTCTTTTGCCTCTTCAATTAATATAGTAGAAAACAAAACCTACCCTGTTTCGTTAATAGTTTGCGCTAAAAACGAATCGGAAAATTTAAAAAAAAACATTCCTTTTTGGCTTGAACAGGAATACTCCAACTTTGAAATTATTTTAATTAATGACGCGTCTTATGATGATTCATTAGAAGTTATGGAATCTTTCGCCGAAATAAACACAAACATCAAAATTGTAGATGTAGAAAATAATGAAGCTTTTTGGGGTTCAAAAAAATACGCACTTACTTTAGGAATTAAAAAGGCAAGCCATCAACGTTTAATTTTTACTGATGCCGATTGTAAGCCAGCTTCAAAAAAATGGTTGCAAGAAATGGCAAATCATTTTTCTAAAGAAAAACAAATAGTTTTGGGTTTTGGAACTTATAATAAACTCTCGGGGCTTTTAAATAAACTCATTCGGTTTGAAACTTTTATGACCGCGGTTCAGTATTTTTCGTATGCAAAAAATGGGATGCCTTATATGGGAGTTGGCAGAAATTTAGCTTATACAAACAACGTTTTTTTTGACAACAGCGGTTTTATGTCGCATATGGATATTAAATCTGGCGATGATGATTTATTTATAAATGAAGTTGCAAACAATGTAAACACAACCATTTGTTTTTCAAAAGAATCTTTTACAATATCAGAACCAAAAAAAACTTGGAAAGAATGGATACATCAAAAAAGAAGACATATTAGTACCGCAAAACATTACAAACAAAAACATAAGTTTTTACTAGGACTATACTATGTTTCTAACCTTTTATTCTGGCTATTAGCAATTGTTACTTTGGTTTTTTTAGATTGGAAAATACCATTGGCAATCATTATTTTCCGTATTATTTTTCAATTTATTATTTTAAGAAAAGCAGCAATTAAATTAGAGGTTAAAGACCTGCTTATTTGGCTCCCATTTTTAGAACTGTTTTTGATATTGTTTCAATTTAGTATCTTTATTTCCAATAGCTCATCAAAATCTACTTCGTGGAAATAACCAAAAAAGAAATAACCCTTCAAATTAAAAATGCAAAAGAAGGCTCACAAACTGCATTTAATATACTACTAGATTTTTACTGGAGTGACGTTTATCGTTTTCTATTAAAGCGAATTAAAAACGAATATGAAGCCGAAGATATTACTATTGAAACGTTCTCAAAGGCATTCGATAAAATTAAAATTTTTAATGAAGATTACGAATTTGGAACTTGGTTAATTACCATCTCAAAAAATATACAAATTGATAAAAGCAGAAAAAAAAATGCTTCCATTCATTCACAATCTTCTGATGCTTCTGATGAGCAAGTAAGAAGAATTCCAGATGACGCACCAACTCCTGAAGACAAATTAATTACCAAGCAAAATCTTGCCGAATTATTAAATTTTATCAAGCAATTAAAACCTCATTATCAAGATGTAATTAATCTTCGTTATTTTCAAGAAATGAGTTATTTAGAAATTTCGGAAGAGCTAAATGAACCTTTAAATAATGTAAAAATTAGGTTGTTAAGAGCACGTAAATTATTAGCCGAAATTATAACACAAAACCATCGTAATTGATTTGATAAATCACTCTTTTCTTTATATGGAATCTTTGTATCTTTGACCCCAATTATGAACATAGAAACTACTACAAAAAAACAATATACACCCAAACCAAAATGGCTTCGGGTAAAGCTTCCAACTGGAAAAAAATATACCGATTTAAGAAACCTGGTAGATAAATACCAACTCAACACCATTTGTACATCAGGCAGTTGTCCAAATATGGGAGAATGTTGGACAGAAGGTACTGCAACTTTCATGATTTTAGGAAATATTTGCACCCGTTCTTGTGGGTTTTGTGGTGTAAAAACTGGACGACCAGATACCGTAGATTGGGACGAACCTGAAAAAGTTGCACGATCTATTAAACTTATGAAAATTAAACATGCCGTGATCACATCGGTAGATCGTGACGATTTAAAAGATATGGGTTCTATACTTTGGGCGGAAACAGTTAAGTCGATTAGACGAATGAATCCAGACATAACAATGGAAACTTTAATTCCAGATTTTCAAGGAAACACGACCAATATAGATCGAATTTTAGCGGTGAAACCTGAAATTATTTCTCATAACATGGAAACGGTAAAACGGTTGTCAAGAGAAGTACGAATTCAAGCAAAATACGAAAGAAGTCTAGAGGTTTTAAACTACCTGAAACAACAAGGCGCTCCTCGAACCAAAAGCGGAATTATGCTTGGTTTGGGAGAAACTGAAGACGAAGTATTGCAAACCATGAAGGATTTACGAAACGTTGGATTGGATATTATTACTATAGGTCAATATTTACAGCCTTCTAAAAAACACTTATCCGTAAAGGAATTTATTACTCCAGAACAATTTAAAAAATACGAAACCATTGGATTGGAAATGGGCTTCCGCCACGTAGAAAGCGGCGCATTAGTCCGTTCCTCTTACAAAGCTCAAAAACATCTTACCTAGTTTTTGATTATGAAACGAGCAAGTTAAAAAGCCTATCACCCAAGGGAATGACTCCCGACGCTTCGGGAGCGAACAGCATGTGACCGATTCAACAAATATTATAGACACATGAAAAACAATATTCAAATAGGTATAAATGGTTTTGGAAGGATAGGAAGAACACTTTTTAGGCTTTTACGAAACCATCCTTCTATTAAAGTTGTTGCTATCAATGACCTTTCGGATGCTAAAACAATGAGTCATTTATTAAAATATGACAGTATTCACGGTGTTTTAAAAGAAGAAATTAGTTTTTCAGAAAGCGAAATAATTGTTTCAGGAGAAAAAATAACATTCACTTCAGAAAAAGATATTGAGCAATTAAATTGGGGAAAACTTGATTTTGTAATTGAATGTTCTGGAAAGTTTAAAACAAAAATTCAATTAGAAAATCACTTAAAAAATGGTGCTAAAAAAGTAATTTTATCGGTTCCTCCAGCCGATGATTCTATAAAAATGGTAGTATTTGGCGTAAATGATTCTATAATAAATTCGGAAGACACAATTATTTCAAGTGCTTCATGTACTACTAATAATGCTGCACCAATGCTTCAAATCATCAACAATCTTTGCGGAATTGAACAAGCCTACATAACGACAGTACACTCCTACACAACCGACCAAAGTTTACACGATCAACCCCATCGTGATTTACGGAGAGCGAGGGCTGCAAGTCAATCAATAATCCCTACAACAACGGGAGCTGCCAAGGCATTGACTAAAATATTTCCTGACTTGGAAAATGTAATTGGAGGTTGCGGTATTAGAGTACCTGTACCCAATGGTTCACTTACCGATATTACCATAAATGCAAAAAGAGAAGTAAGTATTTCTGAAATAAATAAAGCCTTCAAAAAAGCGTCAGAAAATCAATTTAAGAATATACTTCAATACACCGAAGACCCAATAGTCTCGGTTGATATTAACGGAAACACTAACTCCTGTGTTTTCGATGCAGGAATGACTTCTGCCATCGGTAAAATGATAAAAATTATTGGTTGGTATGATAACGAAGTTGGATATTCGTCAAGAATTATAGATTTAATTCAACTAATAACGAAGAAATAAGTATATTTAGCCTTTAAGAATGACTTCTTTTTTAAATAAAAATATCACATTATCTGCCGTTTTTGTATGGTTCTTTTTTTTGCTTCAAATTCAAGCACAAGAGAATATACAAGATACATTGTCGTTAGTAAAATCTCATCAAAAAGAAGCAAATAAAGCCATTCTTTCTCAAGATTTTTCAAAAGCAATTAACTACCTAAATAAGGCTTGCGATCTTGTAACACCAACAAATAACATTCTTTTAAAAGCAAGTGTGAATATTAGTTTTGCAAAATTTCATTATAACTTGCATAATTATAATAAAGCATCTTCCTTAATTATTAAAGCCATCGCTCAATTAAAAGATACTGACGATAAACTTCAACAGGCCAATGCAGCACTTTTATATGGTCAAATATTAACACAACTTGAAAAATTTAAAAATGCTGAAAAACAATTAAAAATTGCTGATTCTTATTTTACTGAATTAAAAAATGATACAAATCAAGCCTTAACACTAGTAGCAATAGGAAAATTAGAATTAAAAAGAGGAAACCCTAAAGTTGCAATCAACTATTTTGAAGCAAGTTTGCCTATTTTAATTTCAAATAAATTAAAGCATAATGAAGCAGAAGTTTATGTTTTTGAAGCAGAAGCACTACTCCAATTACAAGATACAGAAAATAACAAAAACTTATTTCAAGCAAAAGAAATTTTAGCAAAAGCAATTACAATAATTGAAACTAATAAGTTTAACGAATTAAAAATAGATAGTTTTCGAATTTCATCTTTAATTGCTATTAGAGAAAACAATCCTAACCTAGCATCAAGATTTTTAATTTCTTATACTCATAAGAAAGATTCGATGTACAGTTCCTACCTCAACATCATATCTTCCAATATAGAACGAAATACAAACATTGGCGATTTAAATGAAATTATCGCGTCGCAGCAAGACGACATAGAGAAAAAACAGAAATCTATTGATTTTGGCAGAATGACAACAGGCTTGAGTATTGCCTTGATAATTATACTCTCATTACTAGCACTTTCGTTATTTAAAAACAATAATTTACGAGCAAAAGCAAACAATCTATTAAAAGATAAAAATATAGAGCTAACACTTGCAAAAGAAAAAGCCGAAAGAGCATCGTTAGCAAAAGCTCAATTTTTATCAACCATTACACACGAGCTTAGGACACCGCTTTATGCAGTAACAGGACTTACGCATTTGTTATTAGAAGAAGACCCTAAACCCAATCAAAAAGAACATCTTAATTCATTGAAATTTTCTGGTGAATATCTACTATCTCTAATAAATAACATTTTAGATTTAAATAAATTAGAAGCCAATAAAGTTGAAGTTGAAAAAACTACTTTTAGCCTTAAAAAGAGAATTAACGATGTGCTAATTGCTTTAAAGAAAACTGCCGAAGATCGTAAAAACACATTAACATTCGAGTACGACGAAAGTATTCCAGAAAAGCTAATTGGTGACCCTTTAAAATTATCGCAAGTATTAATTAATTTAATTGGAAACTCAGTTAAATTTACACAGAATGGAGATGTAACTATTCGTGTTCAGAAAAACAATAGCTCGAAGGACCGTGTAAATTTACGCATAGAAATTGAAGATACTGGAGTTGGAATATCTAAGAAAAAACAAAAAAGTATTTTTGAAACATTTAATCAAGGATCCCTTCAAATAAACAGGAAATTTGGTGGTTCAGGGCTAGGACTGTCTATTGTTAAAAATTTACTAGAATTAATGAATAGTAAAATCAATTTAGAAAGCACCCTAGGTCAAGGCTCTAAATTTTGGTTTGATATTTCATTTAACATTTCTGAAAGCTTGCAGGATGTGTCTAATTTAAATAATGAGACCTACAATATTGATTATAAAGCATTAGAAAATGTTTCGATTTTAGTGGTTGAAGACAATAAAATCAACCAAATGATTACCAAGAAAATTCTCGAAAAAAATAAATTTATTTGTAAAGTTGCAGACAACGGAATGGATGCTATAAAAATGGTTCACGAAAACGATTTTGAAGTCATTTTAATGGACATTCATATGCCAGGAATTAGCGGTATTGAAACAACACAACGTATTAGAGAGTTCAACAAAGAACTTCCAATTATAGCATTAACGGCAGTTACAATTGATGAGAATTTAGACGAGTTTTACAAGGCTGGGTTTAACGAAATTATCCCAAAACCATTTAAACCTGAAGACTTTTTCGAGAAAATTTATCGCACTCTTGAAGCTAGTAAAACCTCTGCTAGTTAGCTATTAAATTTTTCAATTTCTTCAACAACAAAATCTTTAAAAAACCTTTCTTGTTTTTTTAAAATAATCGTTTTAATAGGAAGGTAATAAATTGCAAACTTCTCTAATTTTGGCTGTAATCTTACAAAGTCTTTTTCGGTAGTTAGTATAATTTCTTTCTCTTTTAAATCATCAATTTCTGAAGTAGTAAAATGGTGATGATCAGCATATTTTTTATGATCGAATTTAAAATTATTTTCTTTTAAAAAATCAACCAATAATTTTGGATTTGCAATTCCTGTAACCAGTGTGAATTTTTTTTCTAACAAATATTTTATCGGAAGTTTTTCAGAAATTCCAATAATATTTTCGGCATAACCAATCTTTGAAAAATATATTTTCTGATGTGGTTTCAATTTCATTTCAAACTGAATTTCTTGTAGTCTAGCATACGATACTTTTTCTGGACACTTCGTTACTACAATAACATCTGCACGTCTTGCTCCAGCTTTAGATTCTCGTAAATTTCCGGCAGGAAGTACAAGGTCCTTATAAAATAAATCGCTAAAAGTGGTCAATAAAATATTTAAAGAAGCTTTTACTTTTCTGTGCTGAAAAGCATCGTCCAACAAAATAACATCTGCTTTTATTTTCAGTTTTTCAATTCCTTCTTGCCTATTTGCACAAACAGCCACTCTAATATTTGGAAATTTTTTTTTAAACTGAAGTGGCTCGTCTCCTACCTCTTCAACGGTACTATTTGTAAAAACTTCTTTAAATCCCCTAGTCTTTCTTTTATAGCCTCTGCTTAAAACAGCCACTTGATATTCTTCTCTTAAAAACCCGATTAAAAACTCAATCATAGGCGATTTTCCTGTTCCTCCTGTCGATAGGTTTCCGACACAAATTATTGGTTTGTTGTATGATTTGCTTTCAAACCAGTCCAAATCAAAAAACAAATTACGCAAAGCAAGTACACTTCCGTATATCCAAGAAAAGGGTAATAATAATTTCCGAAGAAGTTTCATAAGGCGAAAATACAACTTCCCATTAAAAGAGAAACTCAAATTATATTTCTTGTGTCTTTAATATTTATCATATCTTTTATAAGGTTCACCTATAATAGTCATTACTATATATGGCAATGTTTTTTTTAGTCTTGGATGTTTCAAAAAAGGAATACATTATATTTACCCTAAATTATTTTTTATGAAAATTAAAGAAGTCATTCATCTTTTAGAGAATTTAGCGCCCCTCGCCTACTCCGAAGATTTTGATAATACGGGCTTGCTGGTTGGAAATTACAACACAGATGTTTCAGGAATCTTAGTTACTTTAGACACTTTAGAAGACGTTGTAGATGAAGCAATAGCAAACAATTGTAATTTAATTGTGAGTTTTCATCCCATCATTTTTTCAGGATTAAAAAAACTAACTGGAAAAAATTATGTGGAACGTGTGGTCATTAAAGCCATTCAAAATAACATTGCAATTTTCTCAATGCACACTGCCTTAGACAATTCTTGGAATGGAGTAAATGCAATGATTTGCGAAAAATTAGGGTTGATTAATAGAAAGATCTTAATTCCGAAGAAAGAAACCATTAAAAAGCTAACAACTTATGTTCCTACTGAGAATGCAGAAAAAGTTAGAAATGCCTTATTTAAAGCAGGAGCTGGAAACATAGGAAACTATAGTAATTGTAGTTTTAACACGGAAGGAAAAGGTAGCTTTAAAGGAGGTCAAAATTCCAAACCTGCCATCGGAAAAATTGGTGAACTCCATTTTGAAAACGAAACACAAATTAGCGTAACCTTCCATAAACATACAGAATCATCAATACTTCAAGCTATGTTTAAATCTCACCCTTATGAAGAAGTTGCATATGAAATCAATACTTTAGAAAATACCAATCAGCATTTAGGAATGGGAATGATTGCAGAATTAGAAACACCTATTTCTGAAAAAGAATTTTTAAAATATCTGAAAATCACTATGAAAACAGACTGTGTTCGTCATTCAAAATTATTAAAAAAATCCATTAAAAAAATTGCTGTTTTGGGAGGCAGTGGAAGCTTTGCAATAAATGCTGCAAAACAAGCTGGAGCAGATGTATTTATTACCGCAGATTGCAAGTACCATGACTTTTTTAATGCAGAAAACGACTTGCTTTTGGCAGACATTGGTCATTATGAAAGCGAACAATACACAAAAGAGTTATTAGTTGCATTCCTTTCCGAAAAAATTAGTACTTTTGCAGTCGTTTTATCACAAACAAACACCAATCCTATTACCTATTTTTAAAATATGGCAAAAAAAACCGAAATTACTGTAGAAGAAAAATTAAGAGCGTTATTTGATTTACAATTAATTGATTCTCGAATAGACAAAATCCGTGACATCCGTGGAGAATTACCTTTAGAGGTTCAAGATCTTGAAGACGAATTAGTGGGTATGAACACACGTCTTGAAAAGTTAATTGATGGAATTGAAGTTGTTGAAAATGGTATTTCAGACAAGAAAAATCAGATTGAAGAATCTAAAATTCTTATAAAAAAATACGCTAAACAACAGGATAATGTTCGAAATAATCGCGAATACGATTCTTTAAGCAAGGAAATGGAATTCCAAGAATTAGAAATGGAATTGAATGAAAAGCATATTAAAGAATTCAAGATTCAAATAGAACAAAAGAAAATAATTCTTCAAGAAACGAAAGACCGTTTAACACAACGTGAAGATCATTTAGCTCACAAACAAGGTGAATTAGATGAGATTTTAGCAGAAACTGAAAAAGAAGAAAAAGCACTGTTAAAAAAATCTGGAGATTTCGAAAAGAAAATCGAAGAGCGTTTAATCAAAGCATATAAAAGAATTAGAACCAATGTAAAAAACGGATTAGCAGTTGTTGCTATTGACCGTGGTGCATCTGGAGGGTCATTCTTTACAATTCCTCCACAAATTCAAATGGAAATTGCAGGTCGTAAAAAAATTATTACCGATGAGCATAGTGGTCGGATTTTAGTGGATTTAGAACTTGCAACAGAAGAGCAAGCAAAAATGGAAAAAATGTTTAAAAAATTATAATCCATTTTTAAATACAAATTAAGTAAAGCCTTCATGTTTTGAAGGCTTTTTTTATTCCTAAAAAGAAAGGTATTTTTGAAAGCAACGACAAAGTAAAAAAACAAAAAAATGGAGCCAAAAAAATTATATTTATTACTTGCACTTATTTTTGCTGCTGCTTTTGGTGGAACTTATTTCTTATTAAAAAAAGAAAGCCCCGAAATTGTAAAAAACAATGTGTCAATAAATTTACCTATACAAGTTGAGACTCAAAATAGGCTTAAAAAAGCTTATTTTGCAAGTGGTTGTTTTTGGTGTGTAGAAGCAATTTACGAAAGTGTAAAAGGTGTAAAGGAATCAATTTCAGGTTATAGCGGAGGACATACAAAAAACCCAACATACGACGAAAGCAACACTGGAAAAACAGGACATGCCGAAGCTGTTGAAATAATCTATGACCCAACAATAATTAATTTCAAACAATTAGTTACTATTTATTTTGGTTCGCAGAATGTTATCCAAGTAAATGGACAAGGAAACGATAGAGGGTCACAATACCGTTCTATCATTTTCTATCAAAATGAGGAAGAAAAAAAGATAATCGAAACTAAAATCGGACAATTAAACAAACAATTAAAAGGTAAGAAAGTCGCAGCAGAAGTGGTGCCTTTTCAAAAATTTTGGATCGCTGAAGAATACCATCAAAACTATGAAAAATTACATCCTAACAATTCTTATATTCAAAATGTATCCATCCCAAGATTAAAAAAATTTCAGAAAAAATTTCCTGAATTATTAAGAGAAGATAAACATTAATCATTAAGTTCAAAAGAAGAAATTAAATTTATTCTAAACCTACTACTTAATAATTTACAACAATAATATATTTGCAAGTACTATAGAAAACAATAGAATAGACAGTAGTTTTGTATATTTTGACTTTTAAATTTTACCCTATTAAAATCACAATAAATCTTATGAAGAACGTACAAATATTTTTTTCAATACTACTATTTACCACATTATCTAACTCTAATTTATTAGCACAACAATATGATAATAATCTAGACAATACAACTGCTTACAAAAAACAAATTGAAGATTTTAGAAAGCAAAAAGACATAGATTACATGATTCCTGAAAAAACAATGCTTACAAAGGAATTAATGGAAGATTTTAAAGGATTAAAATATTTTCCTATTGATTCTAATTATAATTTAATAGGGAAACTAACTCGGCTAGAAAATTTGCCAATAATTAAAATTAAAACTTCTACTGGAAAAGTTTCAGATTATGCGATTTATGGAAAAATAACCTTTGAAATTGGTAGTAAATCCTACGAATTAAGTGTTTATCAAAGTGCTAGGTTACCAGAAGAAAAAAGAAAAACGAGTACTCTTTTCCTTCCTTTTACAGATCAAACTTCTGGCGATGAAACGTATGGCGGAGGAAGGTATTTGGTTTTAGATAACCCCGAAGGAAATTTTTTAACTATCGATTTTAATATGACGTACAATCCTTATTGTGTTTATAACCCTAATCATTCTTGTCCAATTCCTCCAATGGAAAATGATTTACCTATTAAAATACTTGCTGGAGAATTGATGTATTAATTTATTATTTTGGTAATAATAAAAGCTGTGCAAATTGAATTTGTAAGTGTTCATCTAATTCTGGAAACACCTTTAATAATCCAAAATCTGAAGCTAAAATTTCTCCTGTTGCACTAAACATACAAGAGTATGTAGCTTCTTGGAACATATGCTGTATAGTTGCATTAAGAGTTAAATTTATATTTTTATCTTGATATTCTACATTTACTAACCATTTAAAATTTATAGGTGGATGTTCCCCTTGCATAAAATCAGTATCTGGAATTGATCCTGTAAATTTTAATAGTATTGGTTCGTTTGAATTTTTAATTTTTGAATTTATTTCATCATTATTAGAAAGTAACGATTTCATATCTATAGACCCAGATATGGTCTTATTTCGGTAGTCTAAAAATAATGACATTTTATGACTTTCAGCCTTAACATTTTTATTGTCAAGCTCCGACATTATTATCATATGTCCCTTCTTGGTTGTATAAATATTTTGAGCATTAATAGTATTACTTAATAGAAAGAAAATAGCTAAAATATAAATTGTCTTCATTTTGATTTTTGCTTTAAAGGTGGTTTAAAGTTAATTAAAATAAACTGATAATACTCTAAAATTATCTTAAAGCTATACTTAATTATTCCTTATATTTTAAGAGCCTTAAAGCATTTAAAACAACAATTAATGTAGAGCCTTCATGAATAGCAACTGCCATACCAATACTTGCCCAACCAATTAAAGTTGATGGAATTAAAACAGCAACAATACCTAAGCTTATCCATAGGTTTTGCTTAATGATACTTTTTGACTTTCGGCTCAATCCAATTACAAAAGGGAGATTTCCTATTTTGTCGGACATAAGAGCAACATCCGCTGTTTCGAGAGCAACATCGCTTCCAGCAGCACCCATTGCGATACCAACTGTACTATTTGCCATTGCTGGAGCATCATTTACACCATCGCCAACCATTGCTATTTTGCCGTATTTTTCTTTTAATTCTTGAATAGCTCTTACTTTATCTTCTGGTAATAAATTTCCTTTTGCTTCCGTTAATCCAATTTGTTTAGCAATAGAATCTCCTACATTTTGATGATCTCCAGTAAGCATAATCATTTTCTTAATGCCCATTTCTTTTAATCGTTTTAAGGTATTCTTTGCAGATTCTCTTGGCGTATCCATCACGCTTAATAATCCAATAATCTTTTCATTTAAAGCAACCAACATTGCAGTATGACCGCTGTTGAGTAAATCTTCCATTTGCGAAGAAATCTCTTTATCTATAGTGATGTTTTCATCAATCATTAATTTTGCATTTCCTATAAAAACATTTTTGCCTTTGTAAGTTGCTCCTATTCCTTTTCCTTGAATAGCTTTTATATTTAAAGCTTGATTTTTAGTCTCTAATTTATATTGTGATTTAATATCTTTCGCGATTGCCTTTGCTAATGGGTGATTACTTAAACTCTCCACATCTAATACCAACCCTAAAAACTCATTTTTATCAAACCCATTTAAAGGAATGGCATTTGTGAGTTTTGGTTTTCCTTCGGTAAGTGTTCCTGTTTTATCGAATGCAATAGTGGTAAGACTTCCTAAATCTTCTAAGGGGCGACCTCCTTTAATTAAAACACCTCCTTTTGCTGCTCTAGAAATACCACTAAGTACAGCACTTGGTGTAGAAATTGCCAAAGCACAAGGACTAGCAGCAACCAACACACTAATGGCTCTATAGATACTTTCTACGGAAGTTTCGTCTATTACTAGATAAGCAAAACATAAGGAAACAACCAAGATAATGACAACTGGCACAAACCATTTTTCAAATTTTTTGGTTAGTAGTTGTGTAGGTGATTTTTGGGTTTCTACTTCGCTTACCATTTTAACCAAGCGAGAAATTGTAGAGTCTTTACTCAATTTTAGTACTTTAACTTCTAAAGCACTATCTCCGTTGATGGTACCTGTAAAAACAACATTAAGTTTATCAATTTCATTAAATTCTGGTAACTTAGTTGCATCTGAAATTGCAAATTTATCTACTGGCATACTTTCGCCAGTTATTGAAGCTTGGTTTATACTACTAAATCCTTTAATAATTACACCATCGGCTGCTATTTTTGTATTGGGTCTTATTAAAATGATGTCGTTGATTTGCAATTCTTCAACCAGAATTTCTTCAACCTTTTCACCATTTTTTACCAAAGCCATTTTTGGAGACAAATTACCAAGTGCTTCTATAGACTTTTTGGCTTTATTCATCGCATATTTTTCCATTGCGTGACCAATACTAAAAAGAAATAGCAACAAAGCTCCTTCTTCCCAACTACCAATGTATGCAGCACCTGCTGCTGCAACAATCATTAAAAAATCAATTTCGAATTCGCCCTTTCTAATCTTACCAATGGCTTCAAGAGTTGTAAAATAACCACCAAAAAAATAAGTCACTACATAGCTATACAATGCCCATTTTTCAGGTAAATCTGTGGCAAATTCTAAAAATATTCCTGTAAAAAAGAAAATACCGCTTAAAACAGCAAAGTATAGTTCTGTTTTTTCTCCAAAAATCCCACCATGTTCGTGGTTGTGTCCGTCATTTTCAGAATGTTCTTTGCTCATGTTTATTTATTTTTTTGTAAAAATACTTTATTATTCTTGATTGCAATTTTCACATATTCCTTTTACTACTAAATTAATGTTTTCGGCAGTATATCCTTTTGGTAAATTTATATGTGGAATCCTATGTTCGGTTAAACAAGTGGTTTCTTTACATTTTGAACAGCGAAAATGTAGGTGCAAATCGGTTTCAATTTCGCATTCGCAATTTTCTTCACAAAGTGCATATTTTGTCACTCCCGTTCCATCATCAATCTGGTGAACCAAGCCTTTTTCTACAAAGGTTTTTATGGTTCGGAAAATGGTGGTTCTATCTGCATTATCAAAATAATTTTCCAACTGACTTAAACTTAAGGCTGTTCTTTTATTCAGTAAAAATTGTAAAACCAACAGACGCATTGCTGTTGGTTTTATATGATTATTTTGTAATATCTGTTCGAAACCTTCCATAAAGGGTAAACTTTATTTTTTTAAAGATTTACACGTTTTAATCTTGAAAGCTTCAATTACATCTGTTACATAGATGATCCCATCTCCAGGATAGTTGGTCGAAGCACTTCTACAAATAATCTGAATTATTTCTTGTTGCTTATCGTTTTGACAAACAATTTCTAATTTAATTATTTTACTATCTGTAAAGTGATACTTTAACGAAGGTGTTGAATCTTCCCGTTTATAGGAACCTGTTCCTTCACATTCTGAAAGTGTTACGCAATCAAATCCTTTTTCTTTTAAAGCTTCGACTACGTTACCTAATCTTTTGGGTTTTATAAATGCTTTAATTTCTTTCATTGTTTTGTTTTTTAATGTTCATGTTCTTCAAACTCTCCTTTATTTAATTCAGCATTCACATAATATGCTCCTTTTACAACCACTATGGTATCTTTATGATTTTGTTTTATAAAAACTATTTCAGAATAACCCAAATCAGATTTCCCTCGATTTATTTGTATTCTCTCCAACTCTACATAATCTGCATCTTTATTCTTCTGAATAAAAATATAGTCTAACCCTTTTTCGGTTACAAAAGCTTCATTTGGTAGTGCATCTACTTTTTTAGCAGCTATAATTATTCTAGCATCTACAAACATTCCTGTTAATAATCCTTCATGATTCCCAACAATTTTAGCGTGTACTTTTACCGCACGTGTTTGCATATCGAATGCTTTTCCAACTGCAAAAATTTCAGCATGATAAATTTTATCAGGTCTCGTGGTTAAAGCAAAAGTGACTTCTTGTCCTAGGGCAACTTGGTTTATATCTTTTTCAAAAACCTTTAAACCAATATGAAGAAACTCATTATCTATAATTTCAAACATTTCTTGTTCTGGTACCACAAATTTTCCAATATTAATTTCTACATTCTGAATATGACCTGCAATAGGAGCTGTAATCGGAATGGCAGAAACAATCTGACCTTTTTCTAAAGTAGAAACACTAACACCCATCAACTGCAAAGTTGCTTTTGAAGCGTTTAAATCAGATTTTCCTTGAAAATAAGCAGCCTCCGATTGCTGAAAAGATTTAGAGGAAGTAATCCCATCTTTTAACAATTCTTTTTTACGCAAATAATCGTTTTCTAAAAATGAAATATTGCTTTTAGCTGAAAGGTATTCTTGTTGCATCGTAATAAATACTGGATTGCTCAATCTAGCAATTACCTGCCCCTTTCTTACTTTATCCCCTTCAATTACATGAACACTTTGCACTCTACCGCCAATTAAAGCACTTACACTCGCCATATTTTGTGGAGGTAATTCTAGCTGCCCGTTTACTTTTAATTTCGCTCCCAAACTCACTTGCTCAACAGTACCAATTTCAATATTCATCACCTCTAGTTGTTTAGTTTCCAAAGTGATTTTAGTATTTGCTTCTTCCTCTCCATGTTCATCGCCAAGCTCATCTGCGTGATCATCATGGTCTTTTTTTGCTTTTTCTTCGTGACCATGTTCATCTGCACTTGCTTTCGTTTCTGTTTTGTTTCCACAACTTCCTAAAATTAGAATGAAGAGGATTAGGGCACTTAATTTTAATATATTTTTCATTTTATTCTGGTTTTATAGTATCTTTTTTTGGTTGACTTATTGGTTATATTTTCCTGTTAAATAGTTAATTTCATTTGCAGTTTGGTTGTACAAATTAAGTCGGTCTAAATATCCATTCTTAATAGCAATTGCTTGTTCCAAAGTAGCAATGTATTCTACATAACCAATCTCCCCTTCTTTATATGCTTTGTTTGCCGAAAAGAATAGTTTATCTGAAAGCTGTAAACCTTGTGTTTCATAATAATTTAAAGAAGCTTGATGTTTTTCAAACTCCTGAATGTTAGATTTTAAAACCGCATTCATATCTAATTTTGTTTGCTCATAATTAAGTTGAGCAATCTCTGAATTTACTCTGGCAGCTTTCGATTTTCCATCTTGTGACCATAAAAATATAGGAACTTTAACACCGACTTGAAATCCAGAAAAGTTTTTTACACCATCTATTTGCTGATTGAAATAACCTGCTGAAATGTCTGGTAAAAATTGAGCTTTTTCTAATTTATGCTCTCTTTCTGAAATGGCTACCTTTTTTTCTTGAATCACTAAAAAAGGACTTTCACTTGAAAGACTATCCACCATTACAAACGGAACCTTTGTTAGTTCCACTTCTGAAATAGTTACCTGCTCTTCAATATTTAACAAAAATTGAAGTTGCTTTTGAAGGTTTCCTACATCTAAACCAGCTTCAGACTTTAATAAACGAACCTCTTCTCGTTTACCTTGAGCTGACATTTTTTCAATCAAATTGGTTTCTCCGGTTTCAAAGCGTTTACCAGCAATAACAGCAAAGTTTTTAAATTCGTCTTCCAGTTCGCCAATCAATATTAATTTACTTTTTGCATATTGAAGTTGCCAATAAATAGCTCTTACTCTTCGTTCTAAATTATTTTTATGAAGCTGCATAGTACTTTCACTTAATGCTACTTTCTCCTTTTGTAATTTAGATTGGGTGCCATAAACCGTAGGAAATTTAAAGTCTTGCGAAATCTCCCATTGATAATCTGTTGCTACGCTATTAATTTGACCTCGAGTATAGGTTACCGAAGTTTTGTCGAAATCAATAGCAGCACTATTTAAGTTTTTTTGCCTTTCAATTTCAAAATTGGCAGCTTTTAAACTCGGGTTATTTTCAAAAGCGATGGTTAAAGCATCTTCTACGGTTAATTCTTTTGTATTTAATACGGGTGCTACTTCTTGAGCAAATGAATTCTGACTTCCTGCGAAAGTTAAGAATCCGATAAACACAAGGCTTGCTAACTTTTTATTCATATTTTTAAGATGTCGTTTTTCTACTCTTTTTTCAAATACATAATATAAAACTGGCACCACTAATAAGGTTAGTAATGTTGAAGAAATAAGTCCTCCAATTACTACGGTTGCCAATGGTCGTTGTACTTCGGCACCTGCAGATGCAGAAATTGCCATAGGTACAAATCCCATAATCGCAGCAACGGCGGTTAATAAGATAGGACGTAAACGTTCTTTGGTTCCTAGTAAGATTCGGTCTTTTAAATTGGAATGTCCTTCTTCTTTTAAACTATTGAATCTACTTACTAAAACCAGTCCGTTTAATACAGCAACTCCAAAAAGAACTACAAAACCAACTCCTGCCGATATACTAAAAGGCATTCCTCGAAGCGACAAACTAAAGATCCCGCCGATAGCAGCTAAAGGAACCGCCATATAAATCATCGAAGCTTGGGAAATAGAGTTTAATGCAAAATAAAGCAATATAAAAATCAAGAATAATGCAATCGGTACTACAATAGAAAGGCGTTCTTTTGCTCGTTTTAAATTCTCAAAAGAACCACCATATTCTATAAAATACCCTTCAGGTAATTCTAATTCGGCATCTAATCGCTCTTGAACTTCTTCTACCATCGATTCTACATCACGACCTCTTACGTTTACACCAACGGAAACTCTTCTGTAAGTATTATCTCTTGAAATCTGCATAGGACCAGGTTTATAACTAATTTCAGCTAATTCTTTTAAAGGAATTTGAGCTTTTTCATTAGGAAGATCTACGAATAAATTTTTTAAATCGTCGATGCTTTGTCTGTATGTTTCTGAAAATCGAACCACTAAATCGAATCGTTTTTCACCTTCAAAAATAATTCCTGCATTTGCACCAGAAAAAGCAGCACTTACATAACTATTCAGTTTATCGATGGTAAGACCGTATTTCGCTAATTTTTCACGTTGATAAATTACGGTAATTTGCGGAAGTCCGTCGGTAGCTTCCGCACGAACATCAGCAGCACCATCTATCGTTTGAATAATTGCCGCCATTTCTTCGGATTTTACGGCTAAAACATCAAGATCATTTCCGTAGAGTTTTATCGCAACATCTTCGCGAACACCTGTTAGTAATTCATTAAAACGAAGTTCAAGAGGTTGAGTGAAAATAAAATTAGCTCCTATAATCACCTTTAATTTATCCTTCATTTTTTCGATTAATTCTGCTTTTGTTGAAGCTGAAGTCCATTTATCCATATCTTTTTCTAGAATAATAAAACAATCGGCAATATCCATTGGCATTGGATCGGTAGGAATTTCAGCAACACCAATACGAGATACCATTGTTTTTACCTCGGGAAAATTTTCGTTAATAATATTTTCGACTTGTTTTGAAACTTTAATAGATTCAGAAAGTGAAGAACCAGGCTTCATAATAATCTGCATTGCCATATCACCTTCATCTAACTTTGGAATAAATTCTCCTCCCATTCTTGAAAATACAAATCCTGCAACTACGAATAATAAAACTGCAACTGCAATAACCAAAGTTCTAACTTTTAAAGCTCCATTTATTAAGGGTTTATACGCATTAAAAATAGCACCCATTGTTTTTTCGCTAATTTTAGTAAGCCAATCTTCAACATTGGTAAACCAGTTTCTTTTTTTCTGAGAAGTAGGCTTCATAAATAAGGTTGCCATTACTGGAACATACGTTAAACAAAGCAATAATGCTCCTAAAACGGCATAACCAAAAGTAAATGCCATAGGTCTGAACATTTTTCCTTCCACTCCTGTTAAAAATAAGATTGGAGTAAAAACGATTAGAATAATTAGCTGTCCGAAGAAAGCCGAATTCATCATCATACTACTCGATTTATAGGTGAGTTCATCCATTTCTTCAGAAGTAAAATCTGCTTTATTTTTCTTGACCCTTTCTTGAATATGATGTACGGTTCCTTCCACAATAATTACGGCTCCATCTACGATAATTCCGAAGTCAATTGCTCCTAAAGACATTAAGTTTGCCCATACTCCTGTTGCCTTCATTAAAATAAAAGCGAAGAGCAATGATAAAGGGATAATAGAAGCGGTTAATAAGCCTCCACGAATACTCCCCAATAAGAAAACCAATACAAAAATTACAATTAAAGCACCTTCTAAAAGGTTTTTTGTTACGGTACTTGTGGTACGTGCTATTAAATCGCTACGGTCTAAGAATGGACGAATTTCCAATCCTTCAGGTAATGATTTCTGAATGCTTGCAATACGCTTTTTTACATTTTTAATAACTTCATTTGGATTTTCACCTTTCAACATTAAAACTTGTCCTCCAACAGATTCTTGACCGTCTTCCGTAAAAGCTCCAAATCGTACTGCTGAACCATATTGTACAGCATCTGCAACATCTTTTATAAGTATAGGTGTGTTATTATTATTTTCAACTACAATGTTTTCGATGTCTTCGATGGTTCTTGCCAATCCTTCTCCACGTATAAAATTAGCTTGATGATTTTTTTCAATATAAGCACCACCAGTGTTTGAATTGTTTTTTTCTAAGGCTTCAAAAACTTCGCTAATGCTTATTCCCATACTGTTTAAACGGTTTGGGTTAAGGGCGACTTCATATTGTTTTACATTTCCTCCAAAGGAATTAATTTCAACCACACCTGGCACTAAAGCCATTTGTCGCTTTACAATCCAATCTTGAATAGTACGCAATTCTGAAGGAGAATATTTATGTTCATAACCTTCTTTAGCTACCAACGAATATTGGTAAATTTCACCTAAACCAGTAGCTATTGGTGCCATAAAAGGTATTCCGAAGCCAGCAGGAATATCCTCTTTAATTTGGGTTAATTTCTCTTGTACCAATTGTCTTGGAAGGTAGGTTCCCATATCGTCTTTAAAAACGATGGTTACTACCGAAAGCCCGAAACGAGAAACCGAACGAAGCTCGATTACACTCGGTAAATTTGCTACGGCAAGTTCTACTGGATATGTTACAAACTGCTCAATGTCTTCCGTACCAAGATTAGGGGCAACGGTAATAACTTGTACTTGATTATTGGTAATATCGGGTACCGACCCTAATTTAATAGTCATCATAGAATAGGTTCCTGCACCAATTAACACAAGTACCATCAAACCTATGATGAATTTATTATTTATAGAAAAGTTAATGATTTTATTAATCATGAATTTTGAGTTTAAAATTTTTGAAATAAGGGAATTGACTTATAATGAAGATTATAAGTGATAAATTAAAAGATTCCTGCCTTGTTCCTCCGCTAAAGCTTCAGCGGTACTAGGTTATAGGAATTAGTTTAAACCCTCGGGGGTTGGAGAATAGATTTAGGGATGTCTTTTCCTAAATTATCGAAATGAAAAAATACTTCTGAAGAGATTTCAGTAGTAAGAGTTGTAAAATCAATCATACCAATACCTTCCGCGTGTACTTGACAACATTGACAATGACAAAAAGGAGAGCAAAGATCTAAAGCGTTATGATCGTGATTAAAATCTTGCAATTGTGCCAATTCGGTATTTGATGAATTATCGAATACCGAACTATCTTCACAAGGAGTAAAGTTGAGTGCTAAGATATAAATTGATAATATGAATGCTAAAATTTTCACTTCGGCAAATATACAAATTATTGCTTGCAATGGTTATGCAAAATAAAAGATAACTTATTTTTACTATTATAAAGTAATTGTTAAAAATATGTGGAAAACATATTTTTTGTTTTCATTATAAAATGATTTTTTTATATAAATTTGAAAACCAACCTCACAGAGCAATAGTTTCTAAAAAACTACTGTTTATTTAGTATGAAGAATTTTTTAACAGCCTTTATTGTATTTATGGTTTGGTCCGTTTTTGGACTTTGGATTTATTCTTGGTTATTACCAGAAAATGCAACTGCAAAAACTGAAATAAAAAACACTACTCCTATCCCTGAGATTGTTAATGAATCAAAACAGGATCCTTCAAAAGCAGATACTTCAGTTACAAATGAATTAGAAAACAAAATGCAAGTAGTATTAGAGTCTTCTAATATTGAACTTAAAAATGAAAACATTCAGTTAAAAGCAACAAATGCAAATGGTGATATTATTTTTGTTTTTAATGAAGGAATTGGAATTTTAAAAGATAAAACTGAGGTTTTTATTCCGAAAAAATCAATTGACTATAAATATAAAATTAATACTTATCTAATAGAACATCCAAATCAAGAAGTACATATCAACTCACTTTATAGTCCAACTGAAAGTGTTTCTAGTCCAAATATGGGTATTAGAAGAGGCTTTGAAATTGAAAAACAATTAATTAAAACTGGAGTTAATAAAGAAAGAATCGTTATAAAACCGATTATTAAAGATATTAACTTTAATAATGAAGGAAATTATAATTCTGCTATCAATTTTTCATTTAAAGAACTTGATTTTAAACGCGTAGAGGAAACTAGAAATAGTATTCCAGATTCAAGAATTGTATATCCAAATTTTACAGATTCGGGCATTTCAGTAAATAATGATTTAAAAATATTATTGAGTGAGTTAATTGTTTATTTTAGCGAGAACCCTGATAGTGTAATAACCATCGTTGGACATACTGATAATATTGGTAATAGTAACGATAATTATAATGTTGGTTTAAAATATGCACGACAAGTGCGGTGGTATTTAATTTCAAAAGGTGATTTGAAAAAATCTCAATTAAAAGCAGCATCAAAAGGAGAATCGGAACCAATTGAAAGTAATTATTCAAAAAAAGGTAGAACTGTAAACAAAAGAATAGAAGTTATTTATTAAATATGACCATACCAATTTCTATAATTGATTTATTACAACCACAATATGTGGGTATATTTTTATTAATGCTTAGTGCCTTTTTAATTGGTTATTTTTCTTCACTAATAATGGAGAAAAACAGAAATAAGACTATTATTAAAAAGCTTAAAAAGAAAGTCAATAATCTAAAAATTCAACATAACTCTACTGTTAAAAATAAAGGTATTAATAATATTGAAACTATTTTCACTGAAATAAAACCCAAAATATTAAAAGTAGTTCACGAAGCGCAAGAAAAAATTGAAGAAGTAAAAAACAACCAACAAGAAATTGCAGAACGAACAAGAACAAGCTTTGTAACTTATACAAAATCTAAACCAGAACTTAACTTTGAAAATTTTGGAGAAGCCACAAAAAGCAATAGTAACGATCTTACCAAATTAAATGGAATTGGTCCTTACATAGAGCAACGTCTTAATGATATTGGTATTTATAACTACGATCAAATTAGCAGATTAACTCCCGATGATATTCGTAAAATTACTGAACTAATCGATTTCTTTCCTGAAAGAATAGAGCGTGATGATTGGGTTGGTCAAGCCTATGCTTTATTAGTACATTAACAACAAAATATTTATGGAATTAACAACACTCGACTGGGTAATAATTATTTCTTTTTTTACTTTAGTTCTTGCCATTGGAATCATCGTTTCAAAAAAATCTGGTAAAAACACTTCAGAATATTTCTTATCCAACCGCAGTATGCCTTGGTGGTTGCTAGGATTTTCGATGGTTGCTACTACTTTTTCTACAGACACACCCAATTTAGTCACCGATATTGTTCGTAATAATGGCGTTTCAGGAAACTGGGTTTGGTGGGCTTTTTTGCTTACAGGATTATTAACAGTTTTTGTCTATGCTAAACTATGGCGAAAATCGAATGTAAGTACCGATATGGAATTCTACGATCTTCGGTATGGTGGTAAACCTGCTCATTTTCTTAGAGGATTTAGATCGGTATATCTAGGTGTGGTTTTTAATATTATGGCAATGGCAGCTGTAACCTTAGCAGCTATTAAAATTGGTCAAGTAATGTTAGGACTCTCTCCTATCGAAACGGTATTAATCGCAGGAACCATTACGGTAGTATTTAGTGCTTTAGGAGGATTTAGAGGCGTTGTTTATACAGACTTCGTGTTGTTTTTTGTTGCCATAGCAGGTGCTATTGGTGCAGCTTATTATTTAGTTAATATTCCTGAAATAGGCGGATTGGAAAAACTATTTCAGAATGAAAATGTAGCAGGAAAACTAAATATATTTCCAGACTTTTCAGATACCGAAGCCTTGATTGGTATTTTTATAATTCCGTTGGCAGTACAATGGTGGAGTGCTTGGTATCCTGGTGCAGAACCTGGAGGTGGTGGTTATATTGCTCAACGTATGTTGGCTGCAAAAAATGAAAATCATGCGATTGGTGCTACTTTCTTTTTTAATATAATGCATTATGCTTTGCGACCTTGGCCTTGGATATTGGTGGCTTTGGCTTCGTTGGTAATATATCCAGATTTGGCTAGTATTCAACAGGCATTCCCAAATGTGGATGAAAGTAAATTAGGTCACGATTTAGCATACTCTGCAATGCTTACCAAATTACCTGCTGGTCTTTTAGGCTTGGTATTGGCTTCTTTGGGAGCGGCTTATATGTCAACCATTTCCACGCATTTAAATTGGGGATCTTCCTATATAGTTAATGATTTTTACAAGCAGCAAATTAATAAAAATGCTTCAGAAAAAGAATTGGTAAACGTTGGAAGACTTTCAACCGTAGTTTTGATGTTTTTTAGTGCTATTCTTGCTTTAACTCTTACTAATGCGCTTCAGTTATTTGAGATTATTTTAATGTTTGGT
This sequence comes from Flavobacteriaceae bacterium, assembly GCA_021648265.1. GTDB lineage: Bacteria > Bacteroidota > Bacteroidia > Flavobacteriales > Flavobacteriaceae > Marifrigoribacter. Next base: position 40,692 of record JAKITD010000015.1, read on the forward strand.
GCAGGTACAGGATTAATTTTTATTCTTCGTTGGTTTTGGTGGCGTATCAATGCTTGGAGTGAAATTTCTGCGATGTTTGCTTCTGGAGTCATTTCTATCCTTCTGAATTTCACTTCGTTAAAAACAATATTATTCGACCATAAAATTGATGGGGGAATTATTGTAGATGGTGTATTCCCTGCTTGGGCTAAATTTCCGTTGGTTGTTTTAATAACAACAATCGTATGGGTATTGGTAACTTTTTTAACCAAACCTGAAGCCAATGAAACGCTTCGAAATTTCTACAAACAAACCACGCCTGGTGGTCCGGGTTGGAAAAATGTGATAAATTCATTCACTGATAAAGATTTTATAGAAAAAGAAAATACCAAAGAATGGTCGGTTCCTTCGGGGATTTTAGCGATGGTTTTGGGTTGTATTATGGTATATAGTATCATGTTTGCTACTGGAAATGTTCTCTACGGAAACTATCAATTAGCAGCAGGACTCCTTGTTGTAATCTTCGTTTCAGCTTTTTTATTAATCCGTCTTTGGAAAACCAATAAAATTTCTCCTTTGGATTAATTCTGAAAACTAAAACGCACAACTGGTAGCCAATGGGTCTTGTGTTTCTAAATTTGTTGCAAACCCTTCGGAAAGTGTAAAAGCTGTAAATCCAGAAGCAACTGTCCCCTTAAAAACCTTTATTCCGTAACTAGAAGTATTTATATGAGCACGAATAATTACGGATTGATTATCTGTAATTTCAACCAGACCTCCCGAACGAACAAAAGGTTGTTCGTTTACGTGACTATGACTTAAAATTTTTCTGTAAATGAGTTCGGTTCCATCTTCCGAGATAACTTCCCACCAATTTGTATATTGCTCACAACCTGTGTCTGAACTAAGAATTCCAACGCTAAAACTATAATCATTTTCACTTCCACTAACTAAAACGCAAACAATTTCAGCTTGCTCAGTAATCGGTATAACTTCATTATCGGTATTTATAACAGGGTTATCTGAAGAATTGCAAGAGGTTATAAATAATAACGGAAAAATTAAATGTAAGAAATTCATAATTGGATATTTATTAAAAAGGCTCTATGTTGATTTAGGTAGGTAAATATAAATCCAAATTTTGGTTTTTAGTAAATTTTACCTTAGTACATGACAAAAATATAATTCACTAATTTTCAGCAAATTAAGTGTTAAAAAATTAGAATAAAGCATTGATTTTCAGTATATTAGATGAATAATTCGACTTATTTTTCTAATGAAGAAAACCAATGCAGTCACTAAAAATAGTGAATTAATTTCAGTTCTGAACACTCATTTACAAGGTAAAATTAATTTAGCCCGATTAAAGCTCATTTCTCACTTTGTCATTGCTTTGTGCAAAGTACAAACAGTTACTTTTGAAAAACTTGCTAATGCCTTTGATTCCCAATCCAATTCTGATTCCTCCTTGAGGCGTATACAGCGATTTATAGCAGGCTATAGTTTGGATTCTGACCTTATTGCTCGTCTTGTTTTTAATCTTCTTCCTACCCAAGGCAAACTCATTTTAAGCATTGATAGAACCAACTGGAAGTTTGGACAAACGAACATTAATATTTTTATGCTCGGTGTAGTTTATAAGGGTGTCGCCTTTCCTTTATTGTTTACCATGCTTGATAAAAGAGGGAATTCTAATAGTGAGGAACGGATCGATTTAATCAATAGATTTATCCGTCTTTTCGGAAAAGATTTATTGAATCCGTTGTTGCTGATAGAGAGTTTGTGGGTAAAGACTGGTTAGCGTTTTTAAACAGAAATGAGATTCGATATTACATTCGTATCCGTAATAATTTCAAGATATTTCTACCGCACAAAAACAAAGAAATCAAAGCATCTCACTTGTTTAATCGACTTAAAACCAATGAGTTTGTGTATTATCATAAAATTGTGAGAGTAAATGGACAACTATGCTATTTGTCAGGTTGTAAACTCAATCCAAAGAACTTAAAACAAGAATTTTTAATCATCGTATCATTTAATAAACCTGAAAAGGCACAAGAAGACTATCAAAAAAGATGGCAAATTGAAATGTGTTTTAAGGCAATGAAATCTAGTGGGTTTGATATTGAAAAAACACATCTACAAGATATTCAAAGAATAGAAAAATTGATTTTACTGGTTATCATAGCCTTTGTGTGGTGTTATAAAATTGGAATCTATTTGCATCAAATAAATCCAATCACAATTAAAAAGCACGGTAGAAAGGCTAAAAGTATTTTTAAATATAGGCTAACCTTTGTAGCGAATGTCTTGTTAAACTCTGAAAATCAAAACAATATTGATATATTTAGTTTTTTGTCATGTACTTAGAAATTTTACTTAAAAGAAAGCCTTATGTATGTGTTTACAGACCTACTAGGTTTTAAAAACCTAGTAGGTCTAAATTCCTAAATCAAAACCTACTGAGGAAGGAATCTAAAAATAAGCCACCCACTACAAACAACATAGAACCATTAAAAATGGGTAGTCGTAAGCTTTTACTATTTATTTCATTTTACTATAAAAAAAAAGATTGATTGTATTTTTACTTAGCATTCGCAGTCTTGTTTTTATTTTCATCTTTCGGTTTAATGTTGTGAATTACTTTCAATCCCGATGCTTCGGGAGTATTTTTACTTAGCATTCGCAGTAATGAGATAATAGAAGTGATTGAAGACTTAGTTGTGAATTGCTTTCAATCCCGATGCTTCGGGAGTATTTTTACTTAGCATTCGCAGTCATGGGAAAAATTTTAAGCAAAATTACATGGTTGTGAATTGCTTTCAATCCCGATGCTTCGGGAGTATTTTTACTTAGCATTCGCAGTACCGAAATTTGGTAAGCATCTGATAATGGGTTGTGAATTGCTTTCAATCCCGATGCTTCGGGAGTATTTTTACTTAGCATTCGCAGTAAAGATTCACTTTGTTAGAAATGAATACTGGTTGTGAATTGCTTTCAAAATTGTATTTTTACTTAGCATTCGCAGTTAATCCCTTTATCTGTTGATAACCCTGTAGTTGTGAATTGCTTTCAAAATTGTATTTTTACTTAGCATTCGCAGTCAACGTTATAAACATATCTCTTTCGTTTCCGTTGTGAATTGCTTTCAAAATTGTATTTTTACTTAGCATTCGCAGTTGGGAAGATGGCAACAGCTATAGATGCACGTTGTGAATTGCTTTCAAAATTGTATTTTTACTTAGCATTCGCAGTAAATGCTTTTTTTAGTATTTATCACCCTTTGTTGTGAATTGCTTTCAAAATTGTATTTTTACTTAGCATTCGCAGTGGATTATGATGCAGGAAACAATGTTGGTGTGTTGTGAATTGCTTTCAAAATTGTATTTTTACTTAGCATTCGCAGTTAAAAGCGCCACGCAGGTTGTAGGGCTACAGTTGTGAATTGCTTTCAAAATTGTATTTTTACTTAGCATTCGCAGTATAGCTAGAGAAGTTGCTGAAGCTTTTATAGTTGTGAATTGCTTTCAAAATTGTATTTTTACTTAGCATTCGCAGTAATAGCAATTGGCGTATATATAGCTTCGATGTTGTGAATTGCTTTCAAAATTGTATTTTTACTTAGCATTCGCAGTTTGAGCATTCATTACTATCGGTAGCTTTTCGTTGTGAATTGCTTTCAAAATTGTATTTTTACTTAGCATTCGCAGTACGTA
>JAKITD010000083.1 GCA_021648265.1 Flavobacteriaceae bacterium
TAGCTTTAAACTTATTAAAAAATGAAACTTCTAAAAAAATATCAATGAAAAGCAAAAGACTTGAAGCTGGCTGGAACGAAGACTATTTACTCAGAATATTGAATTTGAAAGTATGATTCTGCCCTGTATCGAAATGACCGACTAATCTACTTCCAAATAAAAACACTATCTTTGCCGCTTGAAAATCCTCAGGGTGAGGAACGTGTTGTAAGGAGTAGTATGGAATTTATTTGTCGAATACTTCAAAATCAATACACAAATAAATAAATTAAAATACTATAATGAGCAAATTTGCAGCATTAGGTCTGGAAGAAAATCTTCTAAAGGCCATCGAAGACATGGGGTTTACATCTCCATCTGAAATTCAAGAAAAAGCAATCCCAATCCTTTTAGATAAAGACACCGATATGGTTTCTTTAGCACAAACTGGTACCGGTAAAACAGCCGCATTTGGTTTTCCGATGCTTCAGAAAATTAATGTAGAAAGTCGTACTACACAAGGACTTATCTTGTCACCAACTCGTGAACTTTGTTTACAGATTACCAACGAAATTAAAAACTACGGAAAATACCTAAAAGGTTTAAATGTAGTTGCAATTTACGGTGGTGCAAGTATTTCGGATCAAGCAAGAGATATTAAAAGAGGAGCACAGATTATTGTGGCAACTCCGGGTCGTATGAAAGATATGATTGGCAGAAGAATGATCGATATTTCTAAAATTGAATATTGTGTGCTGGATGAAGCCGATGAAATGTTGAATATGGGATTCTATGAAGATATCACAGAAATCCTTTCCTATTCACCAGACGAAAAAAGTACTTGGTTGTTTAGTGCAACAATGCCGAGAGAAGTTTCTGCTATTGCCAAAAAATTTATGCACGACCCTGTAGAGATTACCGTTGGAGGTAAAAATATGGGAGCCGAAAATGTATCACACGAATACTATTTAGTAAATGCTCGTGATCGTTACCAAGCATTAAAAAGATTGGCAGATGCAAATCCGTCGATATTTTCAGTAATATTTTGTCGTACTAAAAGAGATACACAAAAAGTAGCCGAATTACTAATTGAAGACGGTTATAGTGCAGCAGCTTTACACGGAGATTTAAGTCAGAATCAACGTGATTTGGTGATGAAATCTTTCAGAAACAGACAAATCCAAATGCTAGTAGCAACCGATGTTGCTGCTCGTGGAATTGATGTAGAAAACATTACACACGTTATTAATTACCAACTTCCAGACGAAATCGAAACCTATACACACCGTAGTGGTCGTACAGGAAGAGCTGGAAAAACAGGAGTTTCAATCGTAATTGTTTCAAAAAGTGAAAACAGAAAAATTCACCAGATTGAAAAAATTATTCAAAAGAAATTTGAGAAAAAAGATGTTCCTTCCGGAATGGAAATTTGTGAAGTACAATTATTTCACCTAGCAAATAAAATTAAAGAAACAGAAATTAATAACGATATTGAAGCCTACCTTCCAAATATCAACGAAGTATTAGCAGATTTTTCAAAAGATGAATTGATTAAGAAGGTGTTTTCAGTAGAATTCACCCGTTTTTATAATTACTACAAAAAAGCAAAAGACCTTAATGTGGCTCAAGGCGATATGTCTGAAGGTTCAAAAGATTCGGTTCGCTATTTCATAAATATTGGTGAAAAAGACGATTTTGATTGGATGAGTTTAAAGGATTTCCTAAAAGATATGCTTCAGTTAGGACAAGACGATTTATATAAAGTTGATGTAAAAGAAAGCTTTTCATTTTTCAATACCGATACCAAACATCAAGAATTGGTGATGAATTTTTTCAAGGATTTTGAATTGGAAGGAAGAAGAGTTTCCGTAGAAATTTCAAAAGACACCGGAAGACGCGGAGGCGGAAGAGATCGAGGAAGAGGAAGAGATCGTGATCGTGGTGGAAGCCGTGGTGGATTCAAAAAACGTGGTGAAGGAAGATCTGAAGGTAGAAGAGAAGGAAGACGCAGTGAGGATAGAGATGGTGGTCGAAGAGAAGGTAGAAGTGAAGGAAGACGAGAGGGAAACCGTGATGGTGGAAACTCTGGGTTTAAAGGTAGAAGCCGTAGAAAAGACGATCGTCCAAGTAATTCGGGAACTGGAGGAAGAAGACGTTCTAGACGATAATATTCTATATTTTTCTGACATACAATACTTATGTAAAACTTCTTTATATCTAATTAAAGGTCTAAAGAAGTTTTAGTATAAATTATGCGCTACTTTTGTATATTTACCACCGTATGAAAAAATCAGTATTACTTCTTATTTTATGTTTTGCAATAACAACAGGTTGGTCGCAAGATGTAACGATTATTAAAGGGAAAGTTCAAAATGCTTCAAATAATTTGGTGTTAGAGAATGTTCACGTGGTGAATTTGAATTCAGTCATTGGTACGTTGACCAATGAAGAGGGAAATTTTGAAATTAAAGCTGCGGTAAATGACACCTTATATTTTTCATATTTAGGATTTAAGTCCATTCGAGTTCGGGTAACCAATGACTGGTTAAAATTTGGTGAGATTAAAATTAAAATGACTGAGCTGAGTATTGCTTTGGAAGAAGTAGTGGTAAAACCTATTCAGCTTACAGGTTATATTGAAGTTGATGCGAAGTTAATCCCTATTTACGACGATCATCGTTATCGTATTGCAGGTATTGGAGGCGGTTATGAAGGTGGAAAATCTAAACCTGGAGCTGTAAGTAAAGTATTGAATTCTATTTTTAATCCCGCAGATTTTCTGTATAATATGTTTGGAAAAAGACCGCATCAAATGAAAAAGTTGCGTAAAATGAAGGATGATGATGAGATTAGAAACCTACTTCAAAGTAAATATGATCGCGAAACTTTAATGGCAGTTTTGCAATTAGAAAAAGTAGATATAGATGAAATATTGAATAATTGTAGTTACTCTAAAAACTTTATAAAAACAGCAAACGATCTTCAGATATTAGATGCTATTAGCGAATGTTATGAAGAATATCGTGTGCTGAATAGAGGGAGGGAATAAGTTTAATGCTCCAACCGATTCTCCATTACAGTTTACACTTCTTATTTCCAGGACTTATCGCTTGGGTGTTTTTCAGAAAACATTGGAAAAAGGCTTGGCTGATTATGATCGCTACGATGTTGATTGACGTAGATCATTTATTAGCAAACCCAATTTATTCGCCCAACCGCTGTAGTATCAACTTCCATATTTTACATACGTATTATGCAATGGGAATCTATGCAATATTATTCTATTTTAAAAAGTTTAGAATCATTTCCGTAGGTTTACTTCTTCATATATTAACAGATTTTATTGATTGTTTGTTTATGAAGTAGTATTTTTAGGGAATAATAATCACTAAAATAGTTATTTTGAAAACACTTTTATACACATTTATATTATTCACTTCTCAGCTATTTTCTCAAAACTTAGACTTTAAAGATATTGAAAGTAGCATTATTAATTTAGGAGATGTTACTGACGAAGATTTTACAGGATATAAGCAATTAGATAGTTTGTTGCAAGGTGTAGAAATTGTAATGCTAGGAGAACAATCACACGGAGAAGGAACAGTATACGAGACTAAAATAAAACTAATAAAATACTTACATAAAAATTTAGGGTTTGAAATTTTAGCTTTTGAGTCTGGTTTTTATGATTGTAAAAAAGCTTGGGATTTAATAGAACAAGGAGAAAAGGTGGATATAGCATTAGCGGAAAGTGTTTTTTATCTGTGGTCAACAACAAAAGAATTTAGACCACTTGTTAAATATATTGAAGAAAATAAAAATACTAATAATAGTTTACAGATTTTAGGGTTTGACAGTCAGTTTTCAGGGTCTATTTCTGAAAAATATTTTTTGGATGATTTGTCCAATTATTTAAATGAAGTAGATTCTTTAATAGTGGAAACAGACAAATGGAAGCATTTAAAAAATAGTTTAGATTTATTATTTGATTTTAATTTTCATGGCTCAGTAAAACATAAAGAAATTAAAAAAAATAATATCCAGTTAGATACTGTTTTCATTAATAACATCATAAAAAAAATAGAGCTTTATAACAATGATATAGCTTCAAAATTTTGGATAGCCTCTTTAAAATCTGCTAAAGTTCATTTATCTGATTTAGCTTTAAATACAAATTTAAGAGACCAACAGATGGCAGATAATTTAATAAGGATAAAAGAAATGTATCCTAATAAAAAAATTATCTGTTGGGGAGCAACTAGTCATTTTTTATATAATTCAAAAAGTGTAGAAATGAAAAGCCCGATAGTTAGGGTTTTATTGGGGAATTATTATAAAAGTCATTTAATGATGGGCGACTATATTAAAGAAAAGTATAAGTCAAAAGTTTTTACCATCGGTTTTACTGCTTATCAAGGTAACTATGGTCTTACAAGAAATAAAAAAATAAAAGAGCCAAAATCAAATACATTAGAATATCTATTGGGAGAATCTGAATATGATAATTTTTTAATGCCATTATTAGAGTTTGATTTTAACAACTATAATTCGAGACCATTAGGTAACTATTATATGAAAAATGATATTTCTAATGTGATGGATGCTGTAATTTTTAATAGATATATGAAACGCCCTAGATTTGATTCTAATTTGTTTTTAAAAATATATCCTGATAATAAATACATAAAACCAGAATTAGAAACTGAACTGAAGATGTTAAGATATGTAGATTAGGTTTGGCAGTTCTTTTTGGAGTTGAAAACAAACAATTAAAAAGACAAGACAAGAAGAAATATAAATCGTTTTCCTGAAAGTTTTATGTTTGAACTTACAAAAGAAGAGCATATTTATTTAAGGAGCCAATTTGGCACCTTACTACAAAATCAACACTTCAGATACCCACCTTTTGCTTTTACAGAACATGGGATTTTAATGTTATCAAGTATTTTGAATAGCGAAATAGCAATTAAAATGAGTGTCCAAATAATCGAAACATTTGTGCAATTACGAAAATTAGCAAATAACTACGAAGAGATTTTAAATAAAATCGAAGCAATGGAATCTCAATATAACGAACAGTTTAGCGAAATTTATAATGTAATTAAAAAATTGATTTCTGAGCCTAGTTCTAATGATCGAACAAAAATTGGTTATAATAAAAGCAACTCATATTTATGAATCATATTGTAGAAACACAACGAAAATACTTCAACACCCACGAAACTAAAGAACTTAAGTTTCGACTCTCCCAATTAGCAAAATTAGAAGAAACTTTAAAGTCCAATGAAAAGCTACTATATGAAGCTATTTACAAAGACTTCAAAAAATCGGAGTTCGATACTTTTGTTAGTGAACTCGCCTTATTATACAGTGATATAAAAGATGCTAAACGGAATTTAAGAAAATGGGCAAGAGTAAAAAGGGTGGGAACCAATATGCTCAATTTTCCAGCGAAGAGCTATATTATTCCAGAACCTTTAGGTGTTTGTTTGGTAATTGGTGCTTGGAATTATCCGTATCAATTAACACTCGCTCCTGTAATTGCTGCAATGGCTGCTGGTAATACGGTAATCATAAAACCGAGTGAAATAGCTGCTAATACAAGTGCTGTAATGGCAAAACTGATTAATGAAAATTTCAACCCAAATTATTTAAAAGTAGTAGAAGGAGGAATTCTAGAAACTACCGAACTTTTAAATCAAAAATTCGATAAAATATTCTTTACAGGAAGTCCGCAAGTTGGTAAAATTGTATATCAAGCAGCAGCAAAACATTTAACGCCAGTTACTTTAGAATTGGGTGGAAAAAGCCCTGCATTTATTACCGAAGATTGCAATTTAAAAATGACCGTAAAACGCTTGGTTTGGGCAAAATTTTTAAATGCTGGTCAAACCTGTATCGCACCCGATTATGTGTTAGTTCATAAAAATATTGAAGATCAATTTTTAGAATTACTGAAATCTGAAATAGAAAAAGAACAATTCTCAATCGATAATAAAAACTATACACAAATCATTAATGACCGAAATGTTACACGACTTTCAGGATTGATAGATTCAAATAAAGTTTGTTATGGTGGTGTAGTTAATGCTTCAGAAAGAACCATTCAGCCAACAATATTACAAAACATTACATTTCAAGATAAAGTAATGCAAGAAGAAATATTTGGGCCGATACTTCCAGTGATTTCGTATGAAAAACTAGAAGATGCTATCAATAAAGTAAACGAACATCCAAAGCCATTGGCTTGTTATGTTTTTACGAATAACAAGCTTCAAAAAAATAAAATATTAAAAGAAATTTCATTTGGTGGCGGAGCAATTAACGACGGAGTAATGCACATTGCCAACAGTAAATTGCCTTTTGGAGGCGTTGGAAATAGCGGAATGGGAAGTTACCACGGAGAAGCTGGATTTAGAACTTTTACACATTATAAAAGCATTTTAGAAAAATCGAACTTGATAGAATTATCCCTAAAATATTACCCGCATTCCGAAGGGAAATTAAATTGGATCAAACGATTTATGGGTTTATAAGTTGAATAATGGAAAAAACAAAAATACATTATCGTACTTGTAATTTATGTGAAGCAATGTGTGGGCTTGAAATAAAGTACCAAGACAAAAATATAATTTCTATAAAAGGCGATAAAAAAGATCCTTTAAGTAAGGGACATATTTGTCCGAAAGCAACCGCACTACAAGATTTATATGAAGATCCTGACCGTTTAAAAGCACCTATTAAAAGAACAGAAAAAGGTTGGGTTTCCATTTCTTGGGAACAGGCTTTTGATGAGGTTACTTCAAATTTAAGAAGATTACAGAAAAAACACGGAGTCAATTCAATAGCTTCGTATAGAGGCAATCCAACGGTTCATAATACGGGGCTCACTTTATTTGCTGGTGGATTTTTACAAAGTATCGGTTCAAATCAAGCTTATACGGCGACTTCGGTAGATCAATTGCCACATCATTTTGCATCGTTGATGATGTTTGGACATTACCTACTATTTCCAATTCCAGATATTGACCGAACTGATTTTATGTTAATTATCGGTGGAAATCCAGCAGTTTCAAATGGAAGCATCATGACGGCTCCCGATTTTTCAAACCGATTAAAAGCCATAAAAAAACGGAGGAAACGTAGTAGTGGTAGATCCACGATTTACGGAAACTTCCAAAATTGCAAACACACATCATTTTATAAAACCCGGCACAGATGCTTTGTTGTTATTAGGAATGTTGAATGTTATTTTTGAAGAAAACTTAACTTCTGATGGAAGAATAAAAGAAATCTCGAAGGGTTGGGAAACCATACAGGAACTTGTAAAATCCTATTCTCCTGAAATCGTTTCAGAATTTATAGGAATCAAAGCTGAAGAAATAAAGAACTTAGCAAGACAATTTGCAAACTCTAAAACCGCTGTTTGTTACGGAAGGTTTGGAGTATCAACCCAAGAGTTTGGAGGAATTTGCAATTGGCTTATCAATGTTTTAAACAGTGTAACCGGAAATTTAGATTCCGAAGGAGGAGCGATGTTCACTAAACCTGAAATAGATATCGTGGGAATGTCGAGAGTAAAAGGAAAAAAAGGAAGTTTTAACAAATACCAAAGTCGTGTACGGAAATTACCAGAATTTTCGGGTGAGTTTCCAGTGGCAACTTTAGCAGACGAAATTTTAACCGAAGGGGAAGGTCAAGTAAAGGGGATGATTTGCATTGCCGGAAATCCGGTTTTGTCAACTCCAAATGGGAAGCAATTCGAAAAAGCGTTGGAGTCCCTAGATTATATGGTTGCTATCGATATTTATTTAAATGAAACGACCAAGTTTGCAAATATCATTTTGCCAACCACTACAGGATTAGAAACACCCTTATACGATTTGGTTTTTCATCAATTTGCCATTC
>JAKITD010000016.1 GCA_021648265.1 Flavobacteriaceae bacterium
TACTACCTAAATCAAATCTATATGTAAGACCTGCATTAGTTATTGCATAACCGTCTAATTGTGCTCCTGTATAATCTTCTCTTCCATTTTCTGCTCTTGTAAACTCATAATGGTTTTCCATATATTTGATTCTAGCATCAACACTTAAACCATTTATAACTTTTGCATCAAAACCTATACCCATAGTGGTTTGTGGTGCCGCAGAAACTTTTATACCATCACGGTTTACACCTTCTTCTTCACCTATTATCTCATTGGTATCGCTATTAAAGATTGTAACATTTGTTGTTCCTTTAAAAGCCCAGCTACCTGCAGAAATAAATCCTTGTAACGTTAACCAATCGGCAACTCTATATCTTGCATCTAACTCTGCACCAGAATGAAACTGTCTTACACCTCTTTCTAAAATAGTTAGGAAAGTATCATCTGCATCATCATCGGGAGTTCCATTATCATCTACATCAAAATTAGATAATGTTCTGTTATTCCAATCTGTTACATAGGCATTAAAGTTTGCACTAAACCTTTTTGCTTTAAAATGGTAACCAGCCTCAAAACTAGTAATCGTTTGGTTGTCAACTTCAGGGCTTAATAGCTCGTTAGATCTTCTAATATTTACAAAAAGATCATCAGAATTTGGCTGTCTTGAATAATAACCTCCATTTAAGAAAATCACATTATTCTCGTCTATATTATAAGAAACTCCACCTTTTAAGTTATACCCTGCTTTGCTAATTTTTTCAGATTTTCCTGGATCTGTAAACCTTCCTTCTCTTTGGTTTGTTTGATTAGAATAAGCTCCTTGAAAGAATACTGAAAAATCATCATTAGCATATTCTATTTGACCAAAAACACCTTGATAGTTTATACTTTCAGAATAATCATAATCAATTCTATCTTCTTCTGGAGCAGAGTTAAATAGTGCAGACCAAGGGTTTGCCTCGTAAGCATTTGTTACTACACGTCCATCTGGTCTATCGTTAGACCATCCAGATAGTCCATAGAAATTAGAAACCTGTCTATAATGATCTCCTGTATAAAATCTCATATCGATTCCAACATTAACCGAAAGATTTTCGGTAAGGTCATGGTTTAAATTAGATACAACACCATACCATTGATGGTTATTCATTGATGCTCTTCTAATGTATCCTGCACCGTTTGCAGCTCCATAATCTCCACCAACACCAACTAATGCGTTGTTAGCTTCAATAGCTGGATAATCAATTTGTCCGCCTAAAGGACCCGCTCCATCAGGATCTGCAGTTCTAATACGACCATTACCTCTTGGTCCAGTACCTCCACCTCGTCCCCAAGATGCGTATAACACTGTAGATAATTCTGTTTTGTCAGAAATACTATAATCCCAGTTAAGGTTGGCAACTGGTTTATTATAAAAATTTTGTCTTTCTGAAGTAACACTTGTACCATCTGCATTTTCATATCCCCAATGTTGATTGTATTTAGCATCTGCTTCAATAATCTCTTTACTCTGTGACCATTTTTGCCCGTGCATTTGTGGTGCTGCAGTTACTAGAAAGTTAAATGAGTGTGTTTCGTTTGGCTTATATCCTACTGCAAAATACAGGTTTTGACCTTGTCCATAAGTACCTCTTGCCCATTTTCTACTTGCTTGCCAATGGTCTAGTAATACAGAAAATGCCCATCCTTTTTCGTTTCTTCCAGAGTTATATCCTACAGTTGCTTTAATATAGTCATCATTTCCTCCTAAAACTCGTGCAAAACCACCTTTCTTTTTATCGGCAGCTTTCATTACAATATTGGTAGTCCCACCTACCGCAGAAATGGCTAGTTTTGAAGCTCCCAATCCTCTTTGTACTTGTATAGTTGAAGCAATATCGGCAATTCCTGACCAGTTAGACCAATATACTCTACCGTCTTCCATACCATTAACAGGTTGACCGTTTAATAAAATAGCGATATTAGTTTGGTCAAAACCTCTTAAGAAAAATTGAGAATCTCCAAATCCTGTTTGTCCAGATACATACGCTGATGGCGTAAAGGAAACTGCTTCCATTAACTCAACGTTACCTGCTGTTCTTAACTGAATTTCTTCAGCAGAAATAGTTGATACTGCTATTGGAGTTCTTCTTCCTGAAGCTAAATCAATAATTCCTTTACCTACGATTACGACTTCAGCCAGTGCATCTGCATCTGGAGTTAAAGTAAGTGTTCCTAAATTTGCAGATCCATTACTTAAAATATAACTAACATTTGAAGTTGTAAACCCTAAATAAGAAATAGAAACGGTACCGCTGTTACCATCTACGGTAAGTGTAAAATTTCCATCAAAATCTGTAACAGCACCATTGTCTGTGCCGTTTTCAACAACAGAAGCTCCAGATAATGGACCTCCCATATCGCCGTCGTTAATTGTTCCTGTAATAGTTCCTTGTGCAAATGAAATAACATTTACTAACATAAAGGCAACTACTAAATAAAAAGTAATTTTTTTCATCATTAAAAATTGTTTTAAAGTTGGTGCAAATTTACACATTCAAATTAATTTTTAACAAGATTTTAAGGTTAAATAATCTTAAATTGATAATGTGTTATTTTGCTTATGTAAGTATCGTAATTTTCTAACAATTAATCCTTTAACTTTTTAACTTTTTATTAACAAGTTTATAAACCGATAAAAATTAAAATGAAATACTGTCTAACTGCTTTTTTAGAGGCATAATATGAGCAAAATAACTGTCTTGATGTTTTTTATGAAGTGGTTCTGAAAGTGGTAAGTCTTGTTTGAAGGGATCTACTTGTTTCCCGTTTTTCCAAAAACGATAACATACGTGAGGACCTCCTGTATTTCCTGTCATTCCAATCCAACCAATTACATCTCCTTGCCGAACATGTTGCCCTTTTTTTACATTTTGAGTTTTCATGTGAAGGTACTGGGTTTCGTAAGTTCCGTTATGACGGATTTTTACATATTTACCGTTACCACCTCTTCGTTCAGATTTGGTCACTACTCCATCTGCTGTGGCTAAAATTGGTGTTCCGATTGGTGCAGCAAAATCGGTTCCTTTGTGGGGTCTAACTCTATTTCCGTAAAATTTTATTCTTCTTTTTAAATTATATCTTGATGAAATCCTGCTAAATTTAACGGGTGCTTTTAAAAATGCACGACGTAAATTATTTGCTTCCTCATCGTAATAATCGGTAATTCCCATAATGGAATCTCCAATAAAACTAAACGCATAAATTGGTTTTCCTCTATGTTCAAACATTACTGCTTTAATTTCTCCTAATCCTGCAGGAATAGTATCGTTTATATACTTTTCTGAATAAACAACTTTAAAACGATCTCCTGGCTGAAGTCTAAAAAAGTCAATAGTCCAAGCATAAATCGTTGCAAGTTGATCCGTCATATTCGGACTTAAATGTTGCTCTTCCATCGTTTGAGAAAGTGAACTTGTAATCACTCCTCTTGCAGATTTCTCAACAAATGTTACTGGTTTTTTATCATTATAAGTAGAAACGCAATCTCTAAGATCTATTACGGCAAAATCTACCTTGTTTTTTTCGTAAATAAAAACTTGTGTTTTACCAATACTGTCTTTTGAGTTTAATAAAACATAGGGATTACCAACTTTTACTCTTCTAACATCGAAGCTGTCTTTTATTTTTAAAACTACCTCATAGATTTCTCCTTGCGGAACATGGTTTGCATCTAATATGGCACCAAAGGTATCTCCAGATCTTATGGTGTCACGGATTATTTCAAATTCATTTAAATCGTAACCATATTCGAAATTAGCTTTTACAACTTCAATAATTGGCATGACTTCTATTTCTTTAACTTCCTTTTCGCAGGAAAAAATCAAGAAAATTGCGGGGATAATTAGCACTAATTTTTTCAAAAGTAGGTATTGTTTTTAATAGGTTAGGTGAATGATATAAGGAATGAATAGGTGAATTACTTAAGCTTTGTGCTTTACTTATTAGACTATTTATCTCCGAATCTTCGGGTTTTAAATAGAATTTTAAATAACTAACAATTAACTCATTGTATCATTAACTCATTACATAACTAAACGTTTGTTCCCCAGTCTTTTAATTCTTGTTCTGACCAAAGTTCTGGGAAAAATATTCTTCTTTGGTATTTTGGGTGCATGTATTTTTTCCAATCGCTTCCTCCAGTTGCTTCTATTTCTTCTCCATCTTCTTTTCCTTCAGATAAGTAATGATTGGCTGCTTTATAATGAGCCATTACCCAAGTAATATTTACGGTATAATCGTAATGACGCATCGCTTTTATAAGTTCAGGGTTTGCTTGAACCTCAGCCGGAAGTTCTTTAAATTTCGCGTATAAATTTATGGTATTATATTCTTGTGTAAAAGCAATAAATTCATTTTTATATTTTGCTTCAAATGCTTCTAGCATATATATTTTCTTACCTGTTTTAAAATCTTTTCCAGCTGCTTGCCAGTACAGGTGGTCTAAAGCGTGTTCGTAAGGAGTATTCCTGTCTATAGTTGCTCTAAAACGAGCATCGATTAGGTTTATTAAATCGGTGGAGGCAAATTCAATTTTACGATATTGTGCACTTTGAAAACCGCTTGCTGGAGTTAATGTATTCCTAAATTTTAAATATTGATCTACATCCATTCCTTCCTGCATAATTGCAAATGAAGAAGTCAACATATCAAAATATCGGCTCACTCGCATTAATCTTGAGGAGAAAAAATTAGCTGTTAAATTTTTATGATACGAAACTTGTTCTATTTCCCAAAGAATCATTTTAAACAATAATTCGTTTACTTGATGATACAAAATAAATACCATTTCGTCTGGTAGTGTTGTTCTTTTAGTTTGAAGGTTTAATAATGCATCTGTTTGTACATAATCCCAATAAGTCATTGGCTCACCGTATAACAACCCTTCTAAATGTGTGTCTAAATCTTGACCAATTCCGTTGTATTTATTTTCTAATTGTTTTAGTAATTCTTCTCTTTTAGTATCCATTTTAATCTATTTTTATTTTAAAGGAATGTGACAATCCTTTAAACTGTATTAAGGTAGCTTTTAAAGACCCTACCGTTAAGTCTGCTTTTATTACTAATGGAATTTTATTATCATCATCGCTCACCCAAAGTGTAAGGCTTTCTTTTTCTTTAAAAATTCTTCCCGATTGTACATAAGGTCTAAAAATTAAACAAGGTACTTTTCCGAATTCAGTATCGATAGTTTCTCTTCCTAAAAACTTTAATTTGAATTTATAGTTTTCTTTATCGAAGAACATATCTAATTCAATTTCGTCATTTACTTTAATATCTGAAACATCTAAATTATTTCGTAAATAGTAAAATGAAGAAACCATATCTTGTGCTCCTTTAGGAAACGAAACCGATTTTTCTGTATTGTGTTTTAAATTTTTTATTAGTGCAACTTGGGTATCGTGATTAAACTCAATAATAATATCTTTGGTGTGTCCTCCTTCGTCTATTTTCCGAATAAATTTATAAGGAATGTCCTTAGTAACATCTACATAAGATTGATAATTATCTTCTACGGGAAAAAACCAACTAGTCATCCCTGTTGTTTCTCCAAAACCCTCGATATGAAAAACTTGCTTACCATCTAAATACTCTTGATTCACTTCTAGTGTAGCAGTCCCAGCGGTTATTAATCCATAATGAATTCTGAATTTTAACCACTCACCATCACCATACGCTTTTTGCTGAGCCGAAAGCATTGTTATGGTAAGGGTTAATAATAAGAGAAGAAGGTTTTTCACGCAAGTTTTAAAAGCGATACGATGACTTAGAGTCATCGTATCACTAAAGTTTTATTATAAAGTTCCTCTATTTGCTTGTTCTCTTTCAATAGATTCAAATAATGCTTTAAAGTTACCTGCTCCAAAACCTTTAGCTCCCATTCTTTGAATAATCTCAAAAAATAAAGTGGGTCTATCTTCAATAGGTTTTGTGAATATTTGCAATAAATAACCATCTTCATCTGCATCTACTAAAATAGAAAATTTTTGAAGCTCCTTAATATCTTCCTTCATCATATCCATATGAACTCCTAATCTACTAGGAATTTCATCATAATAAGATTGTGGTGGTGGTGGTAAAAATTCAATCCCTCTAGCTTTTAACTGAGCTACTGTTTTTATAATATTATCTGTTGTTAAGGCTAAATGCTGTACTCCAGAATCTTCATAAAAATCTAAGTATTCTTCAATTTGAGATTTCTTAGCGGCTTTTGCAGGTTCATTGATTGGAAATTTTATTCGTCCATTTCCATTACTCATTACTTTACTCATTAAAGCGGAATATTCTGTATGTATTTGTTTGTCGTCGAAAGATAAAAAGTTAACAAATCCCATCACATCTTCATACCATTTTACCCATTTGTTCATTTGTCCCCAACCTACGTTTCCTACCATATGATCGATGTATTTTAAACCAACTGGCTCTGGGTTGTAATCAGATTCCCAAGGAACAAAACTTGGCAAAAAATTACCTTTATAGTTCTTTCGCTCTACAAATATATGCACCGTTTCACCATAAGTATAAATTCCCGCTCTTACTACTTCTCCAAACTCATCTTTTTCAACTATTGGTTCCATATACGATTTTGCACCTCTGCTGGTGGTTTCTTCATAAGCTTTTCTTGCATCTTCTACCCATAAAGCGATTACTTTAACTCCGTCACCATGCTTTACTAAATGATCGTTAATTGGAGATTTACTATTAAGAGGTGTTGTTAATATTAAAACGATCTTATCTTGTTTTAAAACATAACTTACACTGTCTTTTGAACCCGTTTCCAGTCCTTTATAAGCATAGGATTGGAATCCAAATGCTGTTTTATAAAAATGTGCAGATTGTTTGGCGTTACCTACATAAAACTCTACGTAATCTGTTCCTAATAATGGCAAGAAATCTTGCGCTCCTTCAAATATTTTTTCTAAACCGTAGTTTACTGATTTTACTTCTTTTTTACTCATAATATTTATTTTAAGATTTATGACTGTACGACATAAGACTTACGACTGCTAGTTGGTAAGTTTCATTATAAAGTTATAAATCATGTTTTGTGTTTTGTTAATTCTATTTTCTAATTCTTTAAATTTATCTTCGGTTATATAACCTATTTTGAATGCAATTATTATTTGTGTTTCCCATTCAAATGAAGAACCTAAAGCTGTTTCTAAATAATTTTTAAAATGCTTATCTGAACTTTTACTTGTTCCTTCTGCAATATTTGAAGGAATTGAAACAGAACATCTATTTAACTGACTTGACAAACCGTATTTTTCTTCGGAAGGAAATGTTTTGGTCATTTTATATGTTTCAATAACCAGTTCAATTCCCTCTTGCCAAATAGTCAATTTTTTAAAATTATGTTTCATTTCTTCTTAAAGACTTATGAATGTACGACATACGACCTATGACTCTTTAATTTCAAAGTTTAGTCGTAACGTTGTAAATCATGATTTTTTAATTCTGTTTTTAATATTTCCTTAAATTTCTCGTATATCTTAAGTCATATAGTCATAGGTCGTATCACAGAATCCAACTCTTATAATAATCATCCACTTGAAGCTTCATAGCCTCTTCGGTAATCATAACCGGATTAAAAGGATCTATCATTACCGCTAATTCGCCTGTTTCTTTTTTACCTACGCTTCGTTCAATGGCACCTGGATGCGGTCCGTGCGGAATTCCACCTGGATGTAAAGTGATTTGTCCTTTTTCGATATTATTCCGACTCATAAAATCACCATCTACATAGTATAACAACTCTTCCGAATCTATATTGCTATGATGGTACGGTGCCGGGATTGCTTCTGGATGATAATCGTACATTCTAGGTACAAAACTACAGACTACAAATCCTGCTGCTTCCCATTGTTGATGAATTGGAGGTGGTAAATGAATACGTCCTGTTATAGGCTCAAAATCGTGAATTGAAAACGCATAAGGATAATGAAACCCGTCCCAACCTACTACATCAAAAGGATGGTTTTTATGTGTGTATTCCCAAAGTACTCCTTGTTTTTTTGAAAGAACTTTAAATTCTCCTTTTTCATCGTGGGTTTTTAAGTTTTTTGGCAATCTAAAATCACGTTCACAAAAAGGGGAATGTTCTAAAAATTGTCCAAAGTTATTTCTATAACGGTTTGGGCTTACAATCGGGCTGAAAGATTCGATATAGAGGATACGATTTTCTTCGGTATCAAAATCTATTTGATAGGTAATTCCTCGAGGAATTATAAGATAATCTCCATATTTAAAATCGAGATTCCCGAACATAGTTCGTAAGGTTCCGCTTCCGATATGTATAAATAACATTTCGTCGGCATCACTATTTCTGTAGAAATAATCTTTCGAAAAAGACTTTGGAGCCGCTAAACCAATGTGTAAATCGTTATTGGCAAATAATGTTTTTCGGCTGTCTAAAAAATCTTCTTCTGGTGGTAATGAAAAACCTTTAAAACTTAAAGCTTTCATATTTTTATCTACCGCAATTTTTGGTGCAACCGAACCTAAATTTTTAATTTCGGAAACTACCGTTGGCGGATATAAATGATAAATTAATGAGGACATTCCTGCAAAACCTGCAGTTCCGAACAATTCTTCTTGATATAAAGATCCGTCTGGTTTTTTAAAAGTAGTATGTCTTTTGGGTGGTATTTTACCGAGTGTATGATAACGTGGCATAATTTTTTGTTAAATGATTAAACTTTTATATTCCAATAAATATTGAAATCTAGACTAAAAATTATGGGGCGTTTATTCTGGGTTTCTTTTATTTAGAAACTTAATATCGAGTAGTGTGTATTTCCAACGAATAGTTGTCATGTTACAAATATCGTAAAAATTTGTTGGTTATTGTTTAAGTAAATGCTAAATCCAATTTATTAACATAAATCAATCATATTTATAAAATGAAAAAACTACTCTTCAATACCTTTTTATTACTTTTTGTAGCTACTATAAATGCTCAAAAAAGTGATAAATTAAGTGTGCAGTATAAAACTTTTTCTGAAAATAATCCAGATGAATTGGATGATAGTTATAAATCAAATCCCGCTAAAATGAAATACTATTTGATGGTGAAGGAATGGATGGAAAGTGTAGCGTTTTTATTAGAAATAGATGGGAATACTTCTGAGTTTGAAACTATAAAAAAAATGAATCTTTGGCATGAAAAACCAAACCCAGTACAAGTTGCAATGGATTTAACACGGTATTATGTAGATTCTATCTCCTTTGTTGAACAACGAACATCTTTTGAGCAATTGTATTTAATTGAAGAATCTTCTAACCAAATAAAATGGGAGCTAATCAACGAAACAAAAATAATTTTGGGTTATACATGCTATAAAGCTACATTTACTAAAATTGTAATAAAGCCTGTAACCATAGAAGCTTGGTATGCTCCAGAATTACCCTATAAATTTGGTCCAATGGGAAATCATGGGTTGTCTGGGTTAATTTTAGAAATTATTCAAAATGGAAAATTACATTTTACAGCTACCAATATTTATTGGGATGATGATGTTTGGGTTTTAAAACCTACAACAGGTAAAAAAATAACCCGAGAAGCATTAGGTGAAATGTATGAGGTCGCTATTGAAGATATGTTTCTTGAAAAAAATTAAAATGGATACCCAACACTAAAATACCAAGAGCCTTGCTTTCTTTCTGGAGAATAGGCATATTTTGCTTCAATTGGACCAATAATGGTTTCCCAACCAAAACCTATGGCGTAACCTGTATAATCAATACCATCCACCCAACCTTTATTATCAAATAAATCGTTGCCAATATTAGCAATATTTGCTGCGAGATTGATATGGCTCTTTTTAAAGATTTTATAGTCTAAAGTAAGCGTTGCTTTTAGGAATGTATTTCCTCTAAAACTTAAATCATCGTAACCATAAAGTGAAACCAAGTTACTAGATTCTTTATAACCATAACCTCCTGCAAAAAAATCGAAGGAGGTGGTTTCATCTCCACCAATTTTAACTCCTCCTTCTGCTTCAATTAGTCCCGAAAGATTTCCAAACAAGGAATGTGCGTAGCCTAATTTTGCTCTTCCTAAAGAAAATTCATTGAAGTTTTCATTGATTCCGTTGGCAAAAAGATAAAAATTAAAATCCCCTCTAAAATACAAACCTTTGGTTGGAAAAAATTTATTATCGTAATTATCAAAAACCACATAACCAAAAGCACTAAAATAATTGGTGTCTTCAAAAATAGTTTGCGGAATGTCATCTTCATCAATCCCAATGGTTTCGGTTTTATAATATTTCCATTTGTGTTCTGCACCAATTCCTAACAAAAAAACACGCTTGAAAAATGTTTGTAAATAAAACTGATTGGTAAGTTCGCTATATTCAAAATTAAGGCTATTTAAATCTGTATCCTCTGAACTTACATTGTCTTGAGTAACAAAATTTAACGCTATATTTTCATTAAATGCATTGTAATTTGAATGCAAACCTAAACTCCAATAATAGCCTTTATCTATAAAATAATTAAAATTATAACGCAGATTATCTCCCACTATAAAATCGATGGATGTAATGTCATTATTTGTAAAAAGACGTTTTCTAGTGATATTTGCCAGAACTGCTGTTTTATATAAATCATCATAATGAATACCCAATCTTAATGAAATTTTACTTTCACTTTCCATAATATCAAACACCACTTTCACCCCTCCGTTTCCGTCTTTATAAAAACGATAATTTATTTCGTTAAAATTATTGGTAGCAGATAGGTTATTTATTCCTTCATTAAATTTTTCAAACGAAGTATTGGTAGGAGTCCTGAGTTTTAATTTGCCTAAAATATAAGAACGAGTATATTGTTCATTCCCCGTTATTTCAATACTAGTAATATATAAGGAGTCATTTTTTGCAAAATCAAATATTTTTTTCTTTCTAGGTTTTTGACGGGATGCAAGTGCTTTCAATTCTTCAAAATATAGTTTAGCTTCCTTTGTTCCGTTTTCAATTATTTCCAATTTATCATCAAATGAAACCACCGAATAATTAGTAATATCTGGATGAATATAAATATCTGTTTGTTTACGTTTATCCACCATATCTTCTATGGTTTTATAATTACCCACTTGATTCATTATAGCAATAGCCGTCTTTAAATTTTCTCTAGTATTTAAAGAGTCTTGAACATCTATTCCTATAATAATATCGGCTCCCATAGCCCTAACTGCTTCCACTGGATAATTATTAGTAATACCGCCATCCACATATAACGAATCTCCCAATTTTACTGGAGTAAATAAGGTGGGCAAAGCACCACTTGCCGTTACTACTCTAGGTAAATAGCCCTTGTTTAATATGGTTTCTTTACCAGTTTCAATATTGGTAGCTACACAAAAGAAGGGTATTGGCAATTCATTAAAATCATCTATATCATTAACGTGAGAAGTAAGTTTTGAAAATAAATTATATACATTCTGTCCTTTTGAAATGGAAGAAGGTAAGGCAATTTTAAAATCGTCAAACGGAAGGGTTATTGCATATTTTTCGGCCTCCTCTTTTTCAAAAAAAGTTTTTGCACTCCTCGGAAGATCATCTTGTACTAATTTTACAAAATCGATTGTCTTTAAAATTGAATCTATCTGAACAGCAGAGTACCCGGATGCATATAAAGCACCGACTATCGCTCCCGTACTTGTACCACCAATATAATCGATACGTACTCCCGCTTCTTCAATAACTTTAAGCACTCCTATATGGGCAAACCCCTTGGCGCCACCACCACTTAATACCAAACCTACTTTTATATCTTCCTGGTTTTTATCTTGTGAAAACAATGTGAAACTAACTAACAATAAGGAGAAAATAATGAAATTTCGCAATCCCGAAAATTCAGGATGGAATGACGTACTATTAATATTTTGAGTTGTTTTTGTTTTCACTTTATTATTAATTCTATTCTTTATTAAAATTCTAGCAGACACGTTTGCTAGCTACATATTGATTTTATTTAAAATATGCTACTATTTTTTTTGCTTTGCTTACTCCAACAACTTCTGTTAATTCATCAAAGCTTGCTTCGGCAATACGTTTGGTACTTTTAAAATGTTGTAACAAATCTACGATGGTTTTTTCTCCTATCCCATCAATAGATTCTAATGTTGTATTTAACGCTTCTTTACTTCTTTTATTTCTGTGAAATGTGATCCCAAATCGATGGGCTTCATTTCGTAATTGCTGAATAATCTTTAAAGTTTCCGACTTCTTATCTAAATATAACGGAATGGGATCATCGGGATAAAATAATTCTTCCAACCGTTTTGCAATTCCAATAATGGCAATTTCTCCCCTTAAATTAAGCTTATCTAAACTTTTTAAGGAGGAAGACAACTGTCCCTTCCCTCCATCTATGATGATTAATTGTGGCAAGGGTTGCTTTTCATCGACCATTCTTTTGTACCTTCTGTAAACCACTTCTTCCATCGATGCGAAATCGTCTGGTCCAACTACTGTTTTTATATTGAACTTCCGATAGTCTTTTTTACTTGGTTTTCCATTTTTAAAAACCACGCAAGCTGCCACTGGATTGGTTCCTTGAATATTACTATTATCGAAACACTCTATATGTCGTGGCTCTTCCGACAGGCGTAAATCTTTTTTCATCTGTGCCATGATTCTGTTTTCATGTCGGTTTGGATCGGTAATTCGTGCTTGTTTAAAGCGTTCCATTCGGTAATATTTTGCATTTCGAACAGATAAATCTAGAATGTGTTTTTTATCGCCAACCTTCGGAATATAAATCTTTAAATTCTCTCCCACATTTATTTTAAAAGGAACATAAATTTCTTTGCATTGCGACTGAAATCGTTGTCGCAATTCTATAATCGCCAACTGTAGCATTTGCTCGTCGGTTTCTTCCAACTTCTTTTTAATTTCTAGGGTATGAGAACGAATAATCGAACCATATGAAATCTGAAGGTAATTTACATACCCATAACCTTCATCTGAAACAATTGAAAAAACATCTACATTATTAATCTTCGGATTTACAATGGTCGATTTGGATTGATAATTCATCAAAACATCAATCTTTTCCTTTATTTTTTGTGCATCTTCAAAGTACAAATTTTCTGCATATTCCTTCATCTGAAGTTTAAAAGCCGATAATGATTCTTTGAAATTTCCTTTTAAAATGTTTTTAATTGCGATGATACTTTGGTTGTAATCTTCTTCAGTTTGATAATCTTCACAAGCACCTAAGCAATTCCCAAGATGGTATTCTAAACAAACTTTATATTTTTCAGCTTTAATATTTTTTATAGATAAATCGTAGTTGCAATTCCGAAGTGGATAGAGTCCATTTATCAAGCCCAATAAAGTATGCACGGTTTTCATCGAGGTATAAGGACCAAAATATTCGGAGCCGTCTTTTATCATTCTTCGGGTAGAAAAAACTCTTGGGAATCGTTCTTTTTTTATGCAAATCCACGGATAGGTTTTATCGTCTTTTAACATGATATTATACCGAGGTTGGTATTTTTTTATCAGGTTGTTTTCTAAAAGCAGCGCATCCGTTTCGGTTTCGACCACAATGTGTTTAATGGTGGCAATTTTTTTGACCAACACGCGTGTTTTTCCTAAATCGTGTTGTTTGGTGAAGTAAGAAGAAACCCGTTTTTTTAAATTTTTTGCCTTCCCTACGTATAACAATTTATCGTCTTTATCGTAATATTGATAGACGCCAGGCTTGTTGGGCAAGGTGGATGTTTGTAATGCTACCGAAGGAATTGTCATACTTCAAAGGTAATTGATGTTTTTTAAAGTGAGAAATAATGATTAACAGAAAAATGCTAATTTAGCAACAAAGAAATTTAAAAATGAATATCGCTATAATTTCTAGAGGGGTAAGTCTTTATTCTACGCAAAGTATTTTTAAAGCAGGAGAAAAAAACAAGCAATTAATGGAAGTTATAGATCCTTATTTCTGTACTATGGCTATAGAAAACGGGAAATCCATTGTTCGGTTTCATAACGATATTGTGGACGATTTAGATGCGATTATACCAAGAATTGGCGCTTCAAATACTTTTTATGGTTCTACATTAGTTCGGCATTTTGAGTCTATGGGTGTTTTCTCTACCGTTTCGGCAAATGCTATTTTACAAACTAGAGATAAATGGATCTGTTCGCAATTACTTTCAAAAGCGGGTGTTCCTATTCCGAAGACAGTTTTAGGATATTCACCCGAAGCAGAACCCTTGCTTTCTATGTTTAAAAACCAACCTGTCATTATTAAAATTTTAGAAGGCACCCACGGTAACGGAGTGATTTTAGCTGAAACATACGTTAGTGCTTTATCTACTATCGAAACCTTAAAAACAGCAGACGTAAAATTTTTATTACAAGAATATATTTCAGAATCAAAAGGAACCGACATTAGAGTAATCATTGTTGATGGCGAAGTAGTAGCTGCTATGAAACGACAAAGTAAAGACAACGATTTTAGATCCAACCTACATCGTGGTGGATCTTCAACCACAATTAAACTTACTTCAGAAGAAGAAAACATAGCATTAAAAGCAGCCAAAGCAATGCAATTAGGAGTTTGTGGTGTGGATTTATTGCAATCTAAAAAGGGCCCTTTGGTGTTAGAAATTAACTCTTCACCGGGATTAGAAGGAATCGAAACCACCACAGGAATCGATATTTCAAAAAAAATAATTAGTTATATTGAAAGGAATAAAAAATAATGGGAAAGTTTGTGGAAACCCTTGAAATATTAGGAGAAAAAATAAAATTAGGAGAAAGTAGAACCATCGATTTTAACTTAGCCAAACTATTTACTTCTACTAAAATAGAAATACCTATTATAATAGAACGTGCTAAAATTCCAGGCCCTACAATACTAATTACCGCAGCAATTCACGGAGACGAAATAAATGGCGTTGAGATTGTTCGGCAATTAATAGCTAGAAAAATCAATAAACCAAAAAGAGGAACTATTATTTGTATTCCCATATTAAATGTATTTGGATTTTTAAATACACATCGAGCTTTTCCTGATGGTCGTGATTTAAACAGATCCTTCCCTGGAACCCGAAGAGGATCTTTGGCAAGTAGAGTTGCTTATCATTTTACTTCCGAAATTTTACCTCACGCAGATTACTGTTTAGATTTTCATACTGGAGGTGCAAGTAGGTTCAATGCACCGCAAATTAGAGTAAAACCAAACGATAAAAACTTGCTTCATTTAGCAAAAATATTCAATGTCCCTTTTACAGTTTACTCCAACAATCTTAAAAAAACATATCGGGCTACTTGCGATAAAATGGGAATTCCTATTGTTTTATTTGAAGGCGGAAAATCATTAGAAAGCAACAAACAAATTGTAAATTATGGGGTGCGAGGAACCGTTCGGTTTTTAAATTACTTAGGGATGCTAGATTCTAAATTTAAAGTAACTGTTCCTTTAAATAATACCGTAATTATTGAAAAATCAAAATGGGTAAGAGCCCAACGAAGCGGATTATTTCACCTTAAAATTAAAATCAATACGCTAGTTGAGAAAGGAGAATTACTCGCCACCATCACCGATCCCTACGGAACAATGCGTTTTAAAGTTTTGGCTCCTAATAAAGGATATATTATTAATGTAAATCAGTCACCCATCGTACATCAAGGTGATGCTATTTTTCATTTGTCAACATTATTTTATTAAATAGGACAAATGCAGTTCGCTATTAGTATTTTTACAATGTAATATAAATTTTAACAAGCTCGTTTCATATATCTACCAAAGAAGGAACTACAATTGAAAAAAAAAGAGAAAACGTTGATGAATAAAGCAGCATTTAGAAAAAAATATAAAGACCTTCGAGAGCAAATCTCTGAAGAATCTTTAGAAAATTTAAGCATCGAGATTGCAAATAATGTTTTACAACTTCCTATTTGGGATTTCGAAAATTATCATATTTTCCTTCCTATTCCTAATAAAAAGGAAGTAAACACAGAATATATCCTTCATATCTTACAGGGAAAAGATAAAAGTATCATCATACCAAAAGCACATATTGAAACCAGTGAAATGTCGCATATTCTTTTACAAGACAATACGATTTTAAAACCTTCTAACTATAATGTACCCGAACCAGTTTCAGGAATTGAAATTAACCCTTCACAAATTGATGTGGTTTTTATTCCACTGTTAGCTTACGATAAAAACGGAAATCGGTTAGGCTACGGAAAAGGATTTTACGATCGGTTTTTAGCAAAATGCAAACCAGAAACTATCTTTATTGGACTCTCTTTATTTGAACCTGAAGCAGCTATTCCCTTTGAAGAAACGGATGTTCCCTTGCATTTTTGCGTAACTCCAAAAATGGTTACAGATTTAAAAAAAACGTAGTATATTTATGAAATTAATTAAAACTATATAATTTTATGGAAACAACAAACCAATCAATGGAAAACCCACCAGATAATAATCTTGTTTGGGCAATATTATGTACAGTAATGTGCTGTATGCCTTTAGGAATAGTAGCAATTATTAAAGCAACAAAAGTTAACACTCTTTGGTATCAAGGCGACAAGGAAGGTGCAATAAAAGCTGCAGCAGATGCTAAAAAATATTCTATTTGGGGAGCTATAAGTATAGGTGTATTTGTTGCTCTATATGTAATTGCAATGTTAGTATTTGGCTTTAGTGCATTCTTACTCGATTAAAATATTAATTATTGCCCTCATTGGATTGGCTTTTGGGGGCTTTTTATATTTTTATTATAGTTTCAACCCTACACAGCATTCCTTTTTTATACCCTGTCCTTTTAAATACACCACAGGATATGATTGTCCAGGTTGCGGGTCTCAACGTGCAATTCACCAATTATTACATTTAAATATTGGCGATGCTTTTAGGATGAACCCTTTGCTGGTTTTGAGCTTACCTTTGCTAATTGTTGGCTTAGTAATTAAAGTTTGGAATTATCTTTTTGAAACAAAATACCAGGTAAAACTTTTTTATAGCAACCTGTTTATTTATAGTTTTTTTATAATAACAGTCTTATTTTGGATTTTTAGGAATGTAATTTAAATATGAAACCAGACCTCACAGGTTTTAAAAACCTGTGAGGTCTTTATAAACTATCGTTGTTTGTTTTGAGATAACCGAAATTCTAATATTCCTTCTTCTTGGAAACTGGACTTTGCAGTATCTGTCCAAAAAACGTTCATTAAGAAATATAATACTTTTCTTTAAACTCAGCTATTACATTTTCAGGAGAATGAATTCGTCCCTCTACAATGTCTTTTAATCCTTGGTCGATTAACTTATTTATTTTTCACCTTCTTCTTTCTCTTCCTTCGGAAAAGCCCTTTTGTTAAATACAATTAGTAACCCAAAACCGGTACTTATAGACATGTCGGCAATATTAAAAACAGGGTCGAAAAATGTGAAGTAATCACCTCCCAAAAGAGGAATCCAACTTGGTAAAAATCCTTCCCACATCGGGAAATGTAACATATCAACTACTTTACCGTGAAACAAAGTTCCGTAACCTCCATCTGGCGGAAACATCGTAGCAATTTGACGATGCGAATCATCGAAAATAATTCCGTAAAAAACAGAATCTATGATATTTCCTAAAGCTCCTGCAAAGATTAATGCAATAGAAATAATTAATACTTTAGAATACTTTTTTCGTACAGAATCCCATAACCAATATCCAATACCAACAATGGCAACCAATCTAAAAAGTGTTAGAAATAATTTTCCATATTGCCCTGGAATTTTTGCTCCCCAAGCCATTCCTTCATTTTCTACAAAGGCAATTTTAAACCATTCAAAAACAGTGATACTTTCACCTAATACAAAATTGGTTTTGATATATATTTTTGAAATCTGATCTATCAATATGATCAAAACAATAATAAAAATGGATTTTTTTAAAGTCATAGGCTCTTATAAAGAGCGCAAAAATAAGATTAATTAATGAATTTGAAACGAGCATACAAAATTATCTACCCATGCGAATAATTAATTGCGAACAGCAAGTGTTATCGCTAAAAATTATTATTTAAACACATGATATAAAGAAATATCTCCGCTTACACTTTCTGCTACTATTCTATAATATCCGTTTTTAAAACGCTGACTATCAAGATTATTAGTAGCCACTCCTTTAATAGAATTTGCCAGCCCAAAAGTATCTCTCGAAGCATACACCTTAATAAACCCTTGTTTGGTTTTTAGCTTGGCATTTCCTTTAAATTTAAAAAGTGAACAATTTCCGCTTTCTAATAAAACTGAAACAGCCTTATATTTACCAGTAATTTCTACAGAAGCAATAGAAGCCTCAATCTTAATTACCTTACTTTCTGGAACTATTAATTCCATTTCAATTGAAATGACTTTATGTACCGCTAATTTGTCGTTTTTAGCTTTAAAAAAAGGGGTGAAAGATGTGTTTATGTATAATATGTTATTATTTTCTTCAACAATTCCTAAAACCACATTTTCGTAATTTTCGCCTTCAATATAGGTTTTGATTTTTATCTGTTTTGTCTTTTCTGAAGTAATCTTAATATGATAAATAACATCGGAGTTTATTTCAATAGAAGTTATTTCGGAAGCATTAAACTCACGTTCAATTATCTTTTGAGCAAAAGCATTTCCAAGGAATAAGAAAAATAATATAAAGGTGAATTTTTTCAAATTGAAATATTATATAAATAAAATTCCTAATCCCAATTAGAATTTTGGTATTAGGAACTTTACTTTTTGGTCCCGATAATTATTGGGATTAAACGGTTACTGCATATTCTTAGCTTCAATACTAAGTGTTGCGTGTGGCACCAATTTTAATCTTTCTTTATTGATTAATTTTTTGGTTACACGGCAAATTCCGTAGGTTTTATTTTCAATACGAATCAAGGCGTTTTTTAAATCGCGAAGAAATTTTTGTTGACGAATTGCCAACTGTGATGAAGTCTCTTTACTCATCACCAGACTTCCTTCATCAAAAGCTTTGAACGTAGGTGCAGTATCGTCTGTACCATTATCACTATCGTTTCTAAAGGCACTTTCAATTAAATGCAATTGTTTGTCTGCATTTTTAATTTTATCAAGAATTAATTGTTTGAATTCTCCTAACTCTCTATCGTTATATCGTACTTTAATTTCGTTTTCCATTTTATACTTTTTTTATAATTAACCTGCTTGTAATGTCATCAAAAACTATCTCGTTTCCTTCATTTAGTTTTTGTTCAAATTGCAAAACTTCGGTTAAGGTTTCACGTTTAATATACTCTAAATTTTGGCTTACTGCTTCGTTTAATTTTTCGTCTTCTTGAAGGATAATTTCTACTCGATCCATCACTTCAAAACCAGCATCTTTTCGGATGTTTTGAATGCGATTTACCAACTCTCTAGCAATCCCTTCATTTTTTAAATCTGGACTTATCGTAACATCTAATGCAACGGTAACTCCATCACTATTGGCAACTAACCAACCCTCAATATCTTGAGAGCTTATCACCACATCATCTTTGCACAAAATAGTGTTTTTTTCGTTAATTATCACATTTATTTCGCCTTCTTTTTCAAGGGTAGAAATTTCTTCTTGACCAAAATTAGTAATCACCTGTGCAACGGCTTTCATTTCTTTCCCGAAGCGAGGACCTAACTTTTTAAAATCTGGTTTAATTTGTTTTACTAAGATTCCAGATCCCTCATCGATAAGCTCAATTTCTTTTACGTTGACTTCCGATTTTATTAAATCTGAAACGGCTAAAATCTCATCTCGCTGTGCATCATTTAGCACCGGAATCATTATTTTTTGAAGCGGCTGACGAACTTTTATCTTTTCTTTCTGACGTAACGATAACACCAAGGAAGATATTGTTTGTGCCTTTTGCATTTTATGCTCCAATGACTTATCAATATATGACGAATCTGACGTTGGAAAGTTACTTAAATGTACCGATTCCTCACCAGTTTTTACCGTTCCTGCAAATAAATCACGATACATACGATCCATAAAAAATGGAGCTACTGGTGCACTTAATTTTGTGATGGTAAGCAAACAAGTATGTAAAGTTTGGTATGCCGAAATTTTATCTTCGCCATAACTTCCTTTCCAAAAACGTCTTCTACTCAAACGTACAAACCAGTTACTCAAGTTTTCTTGTACAAATTCTGAAATGGATCTCGTTGCCTTTGTAGGCTCGTATTCTTCGTAAAATTTATCAACTTTCGCAATTAAAGTATGTAATTCTGAAAGGATCCAACGGTCAATTTCTGGACGTTTTTCTAAAGCTATAGCTGCTTCGGAATAATTGAAGTTATCCAAATTTGCATACAAACTGAAGAAACTATAGGTATTATAAAGTGTTCCGAAGAACTTATTTCTTACTTCTGAAATCCCTGCGGAATCAAACTTTAAGTTGTCCCAAGGATTGGCATTACTAATCATATACCAACGTGTGGCATCGGGACCAAATTTATCTAAAGTTTCAAATGGATCGGTGGCGTTCCCTAAACGTTTGGACATTTTTTGTCCGTTTTTGTCTAAAACCAGTCCGTTGGAAACTACATTTTTATAAGCAACATCGTCAAAAATCATCGTAGCAATTGCGTGAAGTGTGTAAAACCATCCACGAGTTTGATCAACACCTTCGGCAATAAAATCTGCTTTTCGCCAAGTATTATCTACTTTCTCTTTATTTTCAAAGGGATAATGCCATTGTGCGTAAGGCATTGCTCCACTATCAAACCAAACATCTATTAAATCTGCTTCCCGTTTCATTAGTTTTCCTGAAGCGGAAACCAATACAATCTCATCAACAATATTTTTATGAAGATCTACTTTTGCGTAGTTTTCTTCAGAAAAATCTCCCGAAACAAAATCTTCAAAAATGTCCTTTTCTAATACTCCAGCTTTGACGGATTTTTGCATTTCGGTCTTTAGTTCTTCAATAGAACCGATTGCTATTTCTTCGGTACCATCTTCGGTACGCCAAATAGGAAGTGGGATTCCCCAATATCGGGATCGTGATAAATTCCAATCGTTTGCATTGGCAAGCCAGTTTCCAAAACGTCCTTCTCCAGTAGATTTAGGCTTCCAATTGATTCCTAAATTAAGCTCGAACATCCGATCTTTAAAGTCGGTTACTTTTATAAACCACGAGTCTAATGGATAGTATAAAATAGGTTTATCGGTACGCCAACAATTAGGATAACTGTGTGTGTATTTTTCTACTTTAAAAGCTTTGTTCTCTATTTTTAATTTGATTGCAATTTCAACATCTACCGATTTATCTGGTGCTTCGCCATCTGCATAATATTCATTTTTCACATATTTCCCTGCATATTCCTTCATTTCTGAACGGAATTTCCCTTGTAAATTCACTAAAGGAACTAATTTTCCATTTTCGTCCATCACCAACATTGGCGATACTTCTGGTACTGCTTGTTTAGCAACCATCGCGTCATCTGCTCCAAAAGTAGGTGCGGTGTGTACGATTCCTGTCCCGTCTTCTGTGGTTACAAAATCTCCGGCAATTACTCTAAAAGCATTTTCGGGATTGTCGTTTGGTAAAGCATAAGGAAGTAATTGTTCGTAGCGACTTTCAAGAACATCGGCTCCTTTAAATTCCTTCAAGATAAAGAAAGGGATTTTCTTCGCACCTGCTTCATAATTAGCTAAATCTCCTTCGTTTTCAGCTTCTTCAAACTTTCCTGTAAATTGTTTCCCAACTAAATTCTTCGCTAAAATTACTTGAATTTCTTCAAATGTATATTGGTTAAATGTCCTAACTAAAACGTAATCTATCTTCTTTCCAACAGTCAAAGCGGTGTTTGACGGTAAGGTCCAAGGAGTTGTTGTCCAAGCTAAAAAGTGGATGTCGCCTTCCATTTCTTTCAGAAAATCGGGCAAGGTTTCTTTTATGGCTTTAAATTGAGCTACGACTGTGGTGTCGGTTACATCTTGGTAAGTTCCTGGTTGGTTTAACTCGTGTGAACTCAATCCTGTTCCTGCTTTTGGAGAATAGGGCTGAATGCTATATCCTTTGTAAAGGAGTCCTTTGTTGTAAATTTCTTTTAAAATCCACCAAACGGTTTCCATATATTTTGGATCGTAAGTTACATAGGGATCCTCCATATTTACCCAATAACCAATGCGTTTGGTGAGTTTGTTCCAAACGTCTGTGTAACGCATTACGGCTTTTCGGCAAGCATTATTATAATCTTCTACAGAGATGGTTTTGCCAATGTCT
Organism: Flavobacteriaceae bacterium; assembly: GCA_021648265.1. Classification (GTDB taxonomy): domain Bacteria; phylum Bacteroidota; class Bacteroidia; order Flavobacteriales; family Flavobacteriaceae; genus Marifrigoribacter. The sequence continues at coordinate 22,263 of JAKITD010000016.1, forward strand.
TCTTTGGTGATTCCTAATTCTTTTTCGACTCCCAGTTCGATGGGCAATCCGTGAGTATCCCAACCAGCTTTTCGTTTTACTTGAAAGCCTTTCATAGTTTTATAACGAGGAAAAATATCTTTAATCGCACGTGCTAAAACGTGATGTACTCCTGGCAATCCGTTGGCAGATGGTGGCCCTTCAAAAAACACAAAAGGTTTTTTTCCTTCACGAGCCAAAAGACTCTTTTCAAAAATGTTTTCTTTTTCCCAAAAATCGAGTATTTCTTCTCCTAATTTTGGAAGATCTAAGCCTTTGTATGTTTTAAAATTTGTGTTCATATTTATTTTCTGTAAAAACAGGAATCTTATTTTAATTAGTTATTAGGTAATTCTCGTTTTACGTGAAGGTCAAAACGATTTTTTTGCTATAGTCTAATTTATTAGTTTTTTTAATGTTTCTATATTTGGTAATGAGCTGTAAATTTGTCCGTTGATAACGAACAAATAGTATTTGAAACTTTATTTGATTTGTTCGTTGATAACGGGCTAATCGGAATGTTGTTTGTTTTAAATTGGTCAGTTAATGATTGGCTGATTATTATATTGGTGTTAGATAGGTTAATAGAAGTATTCCACTCTTCATGAAAAAGCTTCATTTTTCTTAAACTACCATAAGAAAAACCTCTCAAACCATTTAATTCATTTTGCAAATCTTTTGCTAATTTTTGAATGATTTTACTTCCCCATTTTTCTTTGGTAGATTTTTCTGAAATCATTTTTCCAATCTTAAAATAGAGCAGAAGTAACTCTTTATTTGCCATTTTAGCAATTAAGAGCCTACTTTGTAGTATCTCACTTTTTATTTGCTTAATGGTTTCTATATAATTTGTTGTAATCATTTTTTCTCTTTTTCACAAAAACATTTATAGAAGCTCCTTGCGTAACGTTTTGAAATCAAGTATATATTTAGGGCTTTCAATTTGTTCTATTTCTATTGTTAGTTATGGGTTTTTTATATGCGAGACAGTAAATATTTTCATGTTCCTTTTTAAATAATTTTAAGTTACTTATAAAGATAGCTGCGAAATTAATAAATTGTCACGCATTATACAACGCTTAATACCTTAAAATTAAGCAAATAAAAAGCCTTGCAGAATTAACTACAAGGCTTTTTTAAAATATAACAATAGAATCTTATTGTCTTACCATTCTTATTTCTTCTGTGTAAACAAAATCTTCACCTTCTTCTGTATAAATCTCTTCAAGGGATAATCTAATTTCATTTGCGTTAAATAGCGTTACACTATAAATTTCGCCATCTAATGTTAGTTTCATAGTAGCATCGTTTGTTGAATAGGTCGATTCTTCAGAGTCAATATCAATAATATCTGTACCTTCATCAAATAAATTACCTGCAACTACTACTCTGTAATCAACAACATACTGACCGTCTATTAAAACATTTCCGTTTTCAGAAAAAATAATTTCTAATTGAAAAATGCTTCCTACTTCTGTTGTTTCTGTGATAATATCTGCACCACTTACAACGGTGGTTTTAATCTCCCTGGTTTCTAAAAAAGTAACATCGTACGAACCTGCTACATTAGCGTTTGTTAATAAAAATTGATGGCATCATCGTCTTTATCACAAGAAGCAAGTAAAGCGATTATAAAAATTGCTAAAAAGGGTTTTAATAGTTTTATAATTATGATTTTTAAATTTTGGCAAATATAGTTTGTTTTTTAGTAGTTTAGTGACCTTAAACTAGCAAAAATACATTTTGAAAAAATTACTTCTTCTTTTATTATTTATTTCCTTTTTTTCTGAAGCTCAAGAATACATAGATATTTTAAAGACGGGTTATAGTTACACTTCTAATGCTAAATTTGAAGGCTCTAATGAAAGTACCGATGTGAATTCGTTTGAAGCAGGAGTAACTTTTCCGATTATTTTAAACGACAAATACGCTTTGATAACTGGCATAAACTTCAGTACGAATCAGCTTTTTTTATCTCCAAATTACAATCAGACCACCAATCTTTATAGTACCTTATTAAAAATTGGTGTTGCGACTACACATTCTGAAAAATGGAGCAGTACCATAGTGTTTTTACCTAAAATTTCTTCCGATTATAAAAACTTATCGGGTGATGATTTCTACTTCGGAGGGTTTGCCGTTGCTAAGTTAAAAAAGAGTGAACATTTTAAATATCGTTTTGGACTTTATGCCTCAACAGAAGCTTTTGGATTGTTTGCAACACCCATTTTTGGGTTTTATTATTTAAGCCCTAGTAAGCGACTTGAGATTGATGCTTCTTTACCCATTTCAGCAGATATCAATTACCGTTTTGGAAAGGCTGCGGTGGGTATTGATTACTTCGGAATTGGCCGTAGTTATAATATTAGTCAAGAAACTAGTATTCCTGTCTATATAGAACAAAGTCCTTTGGAATTTACCTATTATTTTCAATACGGAATTTTAAAAAACAGCATTCTCCTTCGTGCAAAAGTTGGTTATTCCAGCAATATTCACGAAGTTTATGAGCAAGGTGATAAATTGGATTTTAGATTGTCTGCCTTTAGTTTTGGAGATGACAGGACACAATTAAATCCCGATATTTTAGGAAGTTTATTTTTTAAAATGGAAGCTATTTATCGCATTCATTTTAAGGAAAAGAAGAAATAATTTATCGTCGTTTTTTTTCTTCTTTGTTTTCTATAAAGGATTTTTATTATCTTTGAAATTACTCCCTAATTAATTATTATGAATACAACACAAAAACAACATTTGTGGAAAGATTTTACACGTGCAAATTGGAAATTTAAAAGAACTTATAAAGTTTCGAGGGACGGTGTAATTAAAAGAATAAAGAAAAGTCCTAATGATAAAGATGTAAGAATTTATATTCTAGGTGGTTATGAAAATTTTTCAGAAATAAAAAAAGATAGCAAAACAGACTTAATGTATGTTCATAGAGTTGTAGCAGAGTTATTTTTAGATCCTGATCCAAATAGATTAATGGTGATTCACAAAGATTTTGACAAAAGCAATAACTGTGCGGATAATCTAAAATATGCTACTCGTCTAGAAATGGAAGAACACCATAGAAATAATCCTGTATTTCTTGAAAAAAGAAAACTTCCATACTATACGCCAAAAAACTCGAAATTAAATGTAAAAAAAGTACAAATGATTAAACGAAAAATATTTGACCCTAACCGCAAAACCAGAATGAAAATGATTGCCAAACAATTTGGTATTTCAGAAATGCAATTATATAGAATTAAATCTGGTGAAAACTGGGGTCACGTAACCGATTATTAATAAAATTATGAATAGAGAATGTCCAGAATGTGGTGATAAAATTATTGGTAGAGCCGATAAAAAGTTTTGTAGCGATGCTTGCCGAAATGCTCACAACAATGCCCTTAATAAGGATAGTAAAAATCTAATTCGGAATATCAACAACCGACTTCGAAAAAATCATCGAATTTTAGAAGCTATTAATACGACCGGAAAAACAAAAACGACCAAAGAAAGGTTAGTTAGAATGGGATTTAGTTTCGATTATTTCACAAGTATTTACACTACAAAAGCAGGAACCGTTTATTATTATTTGTATGACCAAGGCTATTTGCCATTGGACAATAATTTTTATTTAATTGTTCAGAGAAAGGATTAGTTGATGCTTTATCCAATTATTAAATTTCATATTTTTACACCTATGAAATCAATTACCCTTCCATTTCTTTTATTGCTGTTTTTTAGCACATTTTCTTTTGCTCAAAACAATCTAAGTGGAACTGAAATTAACCTGATTAACAGAAGTTTAGAAAAAAGTTTCGCCTTAAAAGAAGCTGTTCACGAACTTTCTATCGATAGTATTGAAAGCAAAACCATTCGTCAAATAAAAGTTTAAGACTACAAAACTACACCTTAACATGAACCTATGGTAATTAATGACTTCTAATTGAATAAAATGTAAAATTTGCAACGAAGAGTTAGCCACACTTCAATAAATTCGTAAAAAACTAACGCTATGGCAATTTCAAACATTCGGAAAGAAGTAATGAAAACTCTTGAAAAAGATGTGGATTATTTTCAAGATAATTACCTCATCGAACCTGAAAAAATTTGGCAACCATCCGATTTTTTACCAGATCCTCAAGGAGCTAATTTTTTAACTGAAATTGAAGAAATTAGAGAACTCTCTAAAGAATTAAACGATGATTTTTGGGTTTCGCTTGTTGGTGATATGATTACTGAAGAAGCCCTGCCAACCTACGAATCTTGGCTCATGGATTTGGACGGAGTTACTCAACACGCAGAAGATGGCGGTGATAATGGTTGGGCAAAATGGATTCGGAAATGGACTGCCGAAGAAAATCGACACGGAGATGTTTTAAACAAATATCTTTACCTATCGGGAAGAGTAAATATGCGCGAAGTAGAAATAAGTACGCAGCATTTAATCGCCGATGGTTTTGATATTGGAACCGCAAAAGATCCTTATAAAAACTTTGTTTATACAAGTTTTCAAGAATTGGCGACGTATGTTTCACATAATAATGTAGCGAAATCTGCTAAAAAAGCAGGAATGAAACAGCTCTCAAAAATGTGTAAAATTATTGCTGGAGACGAAATGCGACATCATAAAGCGTATGCAGAATTTGTAAAACGAATTTTTGAAATCGATCCAAGTGAAATGATGTTGAGTTACTTACATATGATGAAGCATAAAATCACCATGCCTGCCATGCATATTCGGGAATCGTTTGGAGCAAAGGGTTCTATTTTTGATGAATTTTCGAATGCTGCACAACGAGCTGGAGTTTATACAAGTTTTGATTATGTGCATATTATGGAAAAATTAAACCTTGCATGGGATTTAGAAAACATCACAGGACTAAACGATCAAGCCGAAAAAGCCAGAGATTATTTGGTGAAACTTCCTGCAAGAATGGGCAGAATTGCTGAACGAATTGTTATCCCAAACGAAGAATATAAATTTAAGTGGATGCAGGCTGCAAGAGTTTAAAGGTCATATTTCAATTTTTAAACACTTCATTTTTCAACATTCAGCATCTAATTCATTTTTGATATATTTGTGAATATGAAGCCCCTTTTATCTCTATTGATTTTATTGGTGTCCTTTTCTGTTTTTGCACAGGAAGTAGATTTAGAAAAAAACATTCAATCATTAAAAACAAAAATTCAGCAATCTGAAAAAGGCGAAAAGCTTAAATGGATGGACAGTCTGTCTAATAGTATCGCTTTTGATACTTCCTTTGAAAACGACTCTATAGTCCTAGCAACCAGAAATTATGCAATTGAATTAGATTCATTCGATATTGCAATTCATCAAACGGCAAACCTTATTTATTTTCAAAATAATATAAAAGGAGCACCTCAAAAAGGAAAAGAATTATACCTACAAAACAGGAAATATTTACCCAAAGTCAACAACAATATTGTCAAATGTAAATTTTATTATGATGCAGCAAGTGGCTTGTTTTATCTGAGCGAATTTGAGGAGTCTTTACAACTTTTCGACAGTGTTTATTATTGGGCAGAACAGGAGAATAATTCAAAATACATCGGAAGGTCTAAATTGGGAAAAGGACAAGTTTTTACCGATATGGGAGATTTCGGAAACGCATCAATTACCCTTCAAGATGCCATTCGGTATTTTCAAAAAATTAAAGATACCTCCAGCCTTAATGACACGAGAAATAGCTTAGCGATTTTATACTCTAAAAACCGATTTTATAAAGAAGCTAAGGCCGAAAGAGATGAAATAATTAAACAATCTTTAGCCACCGAAAACTACGATAATCTCCCTTCTTTTTATTATAATGCAGCTGGGGACGAAAAAAATATAGGAAACAGAAAAGGACAAATAGACTATCTGAATTTGGCTTTAGAAAGTTCGCGTAAATCAAGGTTTATTGCTCTGTTTTTGTAATTGTTGTTAAGACTTCTAATATTTTATCGTAATTTTATTTAAAGTTGTTCATAGTATTTAGTTGTTTTGATATTCAAATAAATAAATGACTTTTTTTAAGTCAATGAACAGCTTTTTTTATCCTTTTATTAATGCACAACGAGTAAAACTATTAATTACCTAAGCATATATTTCAATTTTACACTTCTTGCTTTTTCCTCTTGCATCTTTATTATACATTGATTTTCATAGCTGTTTTTTAAATTCCAAAACGCTATTTAATTCTAAGATAGAGCATAAAACATTTTAAAAGAAAAACAATTAATTAAAATAATACTTGCAAAATTGATAGTAATACTATTATATTTGCAATCGCAAAATGAATCACATTCAAGTAAAAATAGAAATTAATCCAGATCTTTATCTGAAAAACCCTGATTCCTCTGAGCTGGGAAGGAAAATTGTTAATCAAAGTATTACAATGATTAACGAATTGGGTTTTGAGACTTTTACATTTAAAAAGCTAGGTTTAAAAATAGAATCACCTGAGAGTTCAATTTATAGATATTTTGAGAATAAGCATTCTCTACTGGTTTACTTGGTTTCTTGGTATTGGTCATGGACAGAATATAGATTGGCATTTGCAACAACAAATATTGTTTCACCAAAAGAACGTATCATAAAGGCTATAGAAATATTAACCAAACCAGTTTTAATTGATAATTCTTTCTCTTATATAAATGAAGTTTTGTTAAGTGAAATAATTTTTTCGGAATCAATAAAAGCATATCATACAAAAAACGTAGATGAAGAAAATAAAAAAGGTTTCTTTAAAGCCTATAAAAATGTAGTTAAAAGAATAAGTAATATTATATTGGAGTTAAAACCCGATTACGTATTCCCTAATATGTTGATTTCAACAGTTATTGAAGGAGCACATCAACAACATTTTTTTACAAATCACATACCGTCATTAACCGATAAGGTTAATGATGATAACTCAATACCTACTTTTTATACAGAGTTAATTTTTAATATTTTAAAATAATCACAAATAAAATCAATAAATTATGAATAAAGAAAAAACAAACCCATTTAAGTATTTAAAAAATGACATACCTGCGAGTATCGTTGTGTTTTTTGTTGCTCTTCCTTTATGTTTAGGGATTGCATTAGCAAGTGGAGCTCCCCTTTTTGCAGGATTAATTGCAGGAATTGTAGGTGGTATTATTGTAGGGGCTTTAAGTGACTCTACAATTGGCGTAAGTGGTCCTGCGGCAGGATTAGCAGCTATCGTATTTGCTGCTATTATTTCTTTGGGAAGTTATGAAGATTTTTTAGTAGCCGTAGTATTAGGAGGAATTATACAAATTGTGTTCGGAATTTTAAAAGCAGGAGTTATTGGATACTTTTTTCCATCATCTGTAATAAAAGGAATGTTGACAGGAATTGGTATTATTATCATTCTAAAACAAATACCTATCTTTTTTGGTTATATCTCGCCAAAAGGTGAAGGTACCTTTACAGCAATTTTAAATACCGCAAACAATATCGATATTGGACCATTACTTATAGGGTTAATAGGTTTGGCAATTTTAATATTATGGGACAAGGTGCTTTCAAAAAAAGCAAAGATATTTCAACTTGTACAAGGACCGCTTGTAGCAGTTGTTGTATCTATTTTATTTTATGTGCTAACAAAAGATAATGGCACTTTGGCTATTGCTAGTTCACATTTAGTAAGCGTACCAGTACCAGATAGCGTAGATTCATTCTTGGGACAATTTAGTTTACCCAATTTTAGTGCGATATCAAACCCCGCAGTATGGGTGGTTGCATTTACGCTTGCTTTAGTTGCAAGTTTAGAAACATTATTATGCGTAGAAGCTACAGATAAGCTAGATCCACACAAAAATGTAACACCAACAAATAGAGAGTTATTAGCACAAGGAACAGGAAACATAATATCTGGAATGATAGGCGGACTTCCAATAACTCAAGTTATTGTAAGAAGTTCTGCAAATATACAATCAGGTGGACGAACTAAAATATCGGCAATAATACACGGATTTTTACTTTTAATTTCAGTGATACTTATTCCAACATTACTTAATATGATACCATTGGCTGTTTTAGCAGCTGTTTTATTTATAGTTGGTTGGAAACTAGCAAAACCAGAACTATTTAAAAAAATGTACAACTTAGGATGGAAGCAGTTTGCACCATTCGTAATTACTGTTTTAGGAATCGTTTTTATAGATTTACTTTATGGATTAGGAATAGGATTAGCCGTGGGGATTGTAATAGCTCTTAGAAATAGTTACAAAAACTCTCACTTTTTACATAAAGAAGGAGAAGGCACAGGTGATGGAAAAATAAAAATGACCTTGGCAGAAGAAGTAACCTTTTTTAACAAAGCAACTATATTAACAGAGCTTGATAACCTTCCAGAAAACTCAAGCTTAGAACTAGATGTTAGAAAAACAAGACACCTAGATTATGACGTTATAGAAATATTAGAAGATTTTGTATTTAAAGCTAAGGAAAGAAATATTACTGTAAAATTAATTTCAGAAAGAGGCATTGTTGAAAACCCTCCAAGTTATATCGAGTTTTTCAAATTAAATAAAATTAAAGAGTAAATCAATTAAATTAAAAAAATATAGAAATGAGAACAACAACAATCACAAAAGAAGGACAAAGCGCATTATCTCCAACATCTGTTTTAACAGATTTATTAGAAGGGAATAATAGATTTATTGATGCAAATAATGAAGCTGTAGATTATTTAGAACAAGTAAAACAAACTGTTGGAGGACAATTTCCAAAAGCTGTAATTTTATCTTGTATTGACTCTAGAGTTCCTGTTGAAATAGTTTTTGATCAAAGTATAGGCGATATTTTTGTTGCAAGAGTTGCAGGAAATTTTGAAAATGGAGACATTCTGGGAAGCTTAGAATACTCATGTAAAGTAGCTGGAAGTAAATTAGTAATGGTTCTAGGACATGAAGCATGTGGCGCTGTAAAAGCTGCTTGCGATGGGGTAGAATTAGGGAACATAACAGGTTTGCTTTCTAACATCATGCCTGCAGTAAAATTATCTGCTGGTCAAATAGAAGGAGAATCTAACTCTTCAAACGATAAAATGGTTGCTAAAACAGTTGCAAACAATGTGTTACTTACCATGGATAGAATTCGTGAGAAAAGCCCAATTCTTAAAGAAATGGAAAGTAACGGAGAAATAAAAATTGTAGGAGGTGTTTACCATTTGTCATCTGGTAAAGTAGAAATGCTATAAACATACTTATATTTTAAAAATAGACCTAACAGATATTGTATTTGTTAGGTTTTAACTTATATTAAATAGTATAAATAAGAATATGAAATTTTTTAATTATAGTAAATCAGTCAAATTAGCACTACTTTTTTTTATTCCTTTAACTATGTTTTCTCAAGAAGATAAAGTAGGAAACTGGTTGATGTATTTTGGAACCAATCGTATTTCAGATAAATTTAGTATTCATTCCGAAATACAATTCCGAAATCATACCATAACTCCAAACAATACCGAACAATGGTTGCTTAGAACAGGACTGAATTATCATTTTTCAGAAAAAGCATTTGCGACGGCTGGATATGCTTACATACCTTCTTATGTATATGATTCTGAACAAAGTGCTCCTGAAAGCGAAGAACACCGTATTTGGCAACAATTTATTTTAACCAATAAAATAGGAAGGGTAAAATTTGAACACCGTTACAGAGTTGAAGAACGGTGGATTAAAGACGATTTTAGAATGCGGTTACGTTATCGATTAATGCTTTTTATTCCGCTAAATAAACCAGTAATTGAAGAAGGAACTTTCTTTTTAGGAATTTATGACGAACTCTTTATTAATACCGAAGAAACCTATTTTGACAGAAACCGATTGTACGGTGCTTTGGGATATCAAATTAATAAAGACATAAATGTTCAAGCTGGAATGATGCACCAACAAGTAAACACCACAGGGAAATGGTATTTACAATTTGCTTTATTTTTTAATACCGATTTTAGAAAAAAGGAAACTCTCGAATAAACTATCCTTTCGTAACTTACCTTTAAGTTGTTTGTAAAAAACGCATTGTTTTTTATCAACAACTTTTTTAGTTTTCAGTAATTTTTAAAATCACCTACTTTAGATGTTTTGCGTTATTTTTGGCTCTGAATAAAATATAAAATTGTTTTTTTGACAATTAATTTTATTTAAAACGTGTTAAATTGCATTATACAAAATTAAATCAATGAAAAAAATATTTAATTTCAAACATATTAAAGGGGGTCTTTTTGGAGGAGTAACAGCAGAAATTGTTGCCTTATCATTAGCCTTTGATGTAAGCTCTGGATTGGGCTTGAGTGTTATCCGGATTGATATTATTCTAGATTTAGCACCAAAACACCAACTCTTCACTACTTTTGAAGAGAGCCTAAATTAGATATATAAGAATGAAATCAAATAAAAATAATTCAGCACATAAAAAATTTGCTAAAAGCAATAACGCCTTAGCATATCAAATTATAAATTTCCTTAAGTAAAACTATTCTTTTATTTGCATAGTTTGTTATACTTTTGAAGTTAATTGTTTTACAAAAAATGAATACTCAAAGAACCACCAATTTTTTACTTTTAATAATTGTAATTCCCATTGTTTTTTATTTATTAAAAACGGTGTCTTTTATATTAATACCATTGATTTTGTCAATGTTTATTGCATTGTTGTTTTTACCTTTAATGCGTTGGTTGCGAAAAAGAAAAATACCAAAATTAATTAGTATTGTTATCGTAATATTAATAATTACAAGCGTCCTTTTTCTTGGATTTGAATTGATTCAACTTTCTAGCAAAGAAATTTTAGCCACTAAAGGTGAGTTTTTAAATAAAGCGGAACTAAAACTTTCTTCATTAATTAATTATGTTGAATTTACCTTTCATATAGAACGTCCCGAAGGTCAAGATGCCTTCAGTTATTATTTTCAGAATGATAGTTTAATGAAAAATTTTGGATCTACACTCGATTTTTTAGGGAGCACCATTTCAATGACTTTAACTACTTTGTTTTTTACAATATTATGGCTAGCTGAATCTATTAATTTTCAAAAATTACTTAATAGTACTATTCTTAAACAAAAACATTCCTCGGTAAAAGTGTTTATGAAAGTTGAAAATGACTTGATTAAATTTATGAAAGTAAAGTTTTTAATAAGTTTAGCAACTGGGGTTGGTATTGGCTTGGCTTGTTATTTATTTGATATTAGTTTTCCAATATTCTGGGGGATATTTGCCTTTGTAATTAATTTTCTTCAAATGGTAGGCTCCTTTATTTCGGTTATATTATTGGCAATATTTGCTTTTGTAGAGTTAGATCCAACGAGCACCTTATTCTTTTTTATTCTTTCAGTTACAATGGTTCAGGTATTATTTGGTGGAATTTTAGAGCCTATTTTTATGGGAAGATCTTTTTCAATAAACGTAATTACTATCTTAGTAATGTTAATGTTATGGGGTTTTATTTGGGGAATTCCAGGGTTGATTATGTCCATTCCAATCACGGTGTTTTTAAAAATTATTTTAGAACAATATCCCAAAACAAAAACCATTGCAAAATTAATGTCCTAATAAAAAAGGCTGCTCTATAAAGAACAGCCTTTCACTCTAAAAATCAAGTTGACAAAAACTAAACGATTTTTGAAGAGTGTCTTGGTTAATTTAAATTAATTACGAGTCCAACCAATTTTCCAGATTGCGTACTCGGTTCCTGTTCCATTTCCTTCTCCAGTCATAAAATCTTCTTCAGTAAAAGGTACTTCGGTGTCATTTTTATATTTTAATACTACGTCATTAAAAGTTACATCGGTTACGTGCAAATCTCCAAATAGTACTCCATTTCCAGTTGGGCTATCTCCTAAATCTCCATCAAGATCAAAACCTTCTTCAAAACCAATAATTAAGATATTGTTAAAGACTCCTTGTGTTCCTGCTCTTAAACGCACTGCTTCATTTCCAGTTGCAGATCCTCTTCCAATAATTACTATATTGTTTATTGTTGGTTTAGAGAAATATTGAGGATTTGAATTGTTTCCGATATCAGTATTAAAACCATCAGCTTCAATTCCTTTATCGTGCTCTACACCGTGTTCGATATATACGTTAGAAATGGTTCCGCTATATCCTTCAGTCCAATCTACAGAGTCATCTTGCGCTCCAATTACCGAAATAAAACTAGCTTCAACCGTTCCTCCAAAAAATTCTAATCCGTCGTCTTTTCCTTCAAAAGCTTGAATGTATTCTACCGTAGTTTCGTTTCCAACACCGTAAAAAGAAAACGCATTGTTTTCTGAAGAAGCATCCGCTGCACCACCAGAGTATTCTACACGTACATAACGAAGGATTCCCGAATTGTCTTCTGCATTACTTCCGCCATAAGGCAAACCTCCAATTTCTGAAGTTGAAGTTGCATTCCCACCAGATACTGAGTTGATGGGTGCTTTTCCTAAAAGAATTAATCCTCCCCAATCTCCAGCGTTTGGAGTGGCTACATTTGATGTAAAAACGATTGGTTCGCTTGAGGTTCCTTCAGCAATAATCTTTGCTCCTTGCGAAATTGCCACATACACATCAGATCCTGCATTGGCTTTTATTACCGTTCCTTGAGGAATGGTTAAGGTAGTTCCTTCTGTCATAATTAATGCTTCAGTAAGCACGTAATCTTCCCCAATTTCTAAAGTGAAATCTTGCGTTTTTGTTCCTCCAATTTCAATTAAGTTTGAAGTTGGATCTACTCCACCACCATTATTATTGGTAGTTGAGTTAATGATAATGTCTGCGGTGTCATCCTTTTGACAAGCGGTAAAAAGCATTGTTACAAATGCAATTGTAAAAAATAATTTAGTTGTTTTCATTTTGATTAGGTATTGATTAATTTCTTGTTTTAAAATTTGTATTTTACTTGTAATGCGAGGTTGACACCTCTTTTATATTGTGATAAAATCACGTCTCCTTGCGAGGTGTTTTCTCTTAATCTTGTAATGTTTGGGTTTAATAAGTTTTTGAAATTACCGTTGATTTCAAAGTGATCGCCAATATTGTTTCTCCAAATAAAATCTAGTGTTGGAATCGATTTTTCAATAATATTTCCCAATTGTCCTGAGCCAATTGCATCGATACGATCTGAAAAATAAGAGAACACTAAATTTCCAATAGGTTTGTAATTTCCAAATATGGGACTGTAACTTATATCTGCATTCAAAATTAAGGGTGATGCTCCTTGAAGCTCTTCTTCATCACGATCGAAAGTGGTAGAAAAAAGTCCGTTGGAATCTTTTAAATCTTGTTTGGTGTACATATAAGTGGCGTTAAAACCAACCGATAGCTTCGGGTTTTCATCATCATCTTTCAAAATGTTTTTACGTACTTCTACTTCCACTCCTAAAATTTGTGCCTTGTCACCCGTTCTAAAATACCGTTGTGTTCCTGTGGCATCATTAGCAATTACCTTATTAATGGGATTGTTAATTTGTTTAGCAAAAGCTGCTGCTGTAAAAATTTCTCCCCTTCCGAAGAACCATTCGTATTTAATGTCCAAGTTGTAAATTTTTGAAAAAGAAGGGTCGTTTAATAAATCTGGATTACCACCCACTCGCTGGGCTACATCTTCGTAAACAAATGGTGCCACCTCTTTAAACTCTGGATACGAAACTGTTTTGCTAGTTGCAAAACGCAAATTTTGATCTTCGGTTAACGAATATTTTATATTTAAACTTGGTAAGTAAAAATTACTGTATGTTTCCCGAAAGCCTGAATCGGTTGGAGGAAGATTTATTACATCATATTCGATTTTTTGACTAAATGATTCAATTCTAAATCCTGGAACAAACAACCATTTTTCTCCTGCTTTGATTTCGGCATTTACAAATCCTGCGTGAATGTCTAAATTTCCTTTATAGGTGTTTTCTGGTAAACCTGGAAAGTTGACACCGTCTATTCCTTCGTCAGGTGCAATTGGATTAAAAACCACCGTATTAAAAACCGTTTCTAGGTTTTCAACTGCAAAAACATCGTTGAAATTATTGACATCAATTGCTGGAGTATGTGGTTCAATGAGATCGTAACCATAACGAATATTATCAAAATTACGTTCTTTTGTTCTTCCGTTATAGCCAAAATTTAGCGTAAGCATTTCAGAAGTTTTATAGTTGATCGTTAATTTACTATTCAACTCATCATCATCAATATTCTGAAAATACCGTTGATTGTCATAAGGAATGTTATTGTAAAATGATGGGTTGGTAGTATCGTCATTATCAAAAGCCAAATCGTATTTCTCCAAACTAATTCTCTTTCTGTCTGGCTGGCGAGCAAAAACTTTGTTGTAACCAATTCCCCATTCAAATTTAAAATTTTCATCTACTTGATGGCTTCCTAAAAGCTGATTTACAAAAATCATATCCTGATTAAACTGAACATTCATTTGATAAAAACCCTTGTCGGTATCTAAAATAGCATCACGATTGGTTCCACCTCCTTTTGTCCCGTAATAGCCTACTTCATCTTTTGAGCTATTAATGTAAAGCGAGTTAAAACTTATTTTATGGTCGCTGTTTATTTTGTAATCCACATTTGCCATTGCTGTTGTGGTGGTGGAATATTCGTATTCTTCAGAATTTGGAAAACGTTTCTTTTCCACCGTCGTATAGTCCACTACTTGCCCATCACGATATTCAAAATCATTATCGAAAGCAGCGGTTAAAAACACACTTATTTTAGATGATTCTCCTACTGAAAACGATTTTCCTCCAGAAATACTTCCTTGTAAAGTAACAGGAGTTTCTGCTGAAACAGGATCCAATCCGTGAGATAAAACAACTGCAAAAGCATTGTTATCGTAGCGATTGTAATATCCAAATTTGTTAGTTCCTTCACTTTTTACAAAATCTTTTCCAACAGCATTGGTGTTAAAACCCGAAGTTAAATCGACGTTTATAAATCCGTTTCCTTTATAGTTTTTTGAAAGAATATTTACATTTCCAGCAGCAAAATCACCGTAGAAATCTGTAGAATATGCCTTGCTCACCGAGACATTCTGGATAATATCTGAAGAGAACAAATCTAAATCCATGTTCTTCTTTTCAATATTATTGGACGGTAATGAGAGCCCGTTGTAAGTAGTATTCAAATAACGATCTCCCAAACCACGTACATACACATTGCTTCCGCCTTCTTGACGAGAAACTCCAGAGATTTTTGTAATGGCTCCCGCAGCATCTCCAATACCTTTTTGTGAAAGTTCTTCAGCACCAATACTTTGTTTGATATTGGCAGCTCTTTTTTGTTCTAGTAATAAAGAAACAACACTTTCTTTTTTGGTAGTTGTTCTAATAACTACTTGGTCTAAAGCTGCTGCACTTGCTCCCATAGGAACATTGATGGTAGTTACTTTATTAACTTCTACAACAACGTTTTCAATTTCTGTGGTTTCATAACCTACAAAACTGAAAACTACGGTATAGGTTCCAACGGCTAAATCATTAATTTCAAACAAACCATCAATATCAGAGATCACTCCAATACTAGTGTCCTTAATAAGTACATTGGCAAATGCTAAAGGTTCGTTATTATAATCTTTATCGGTTAATGTTCCTGCAATCGAACCTGTTTCTTGAGAAAAGGCGAAAGTTGTAAAAGTTAAAAATAGTAGCGTAATTAATTTTTTCATTTCTTGGTTTAAAATCTTAGTGCAAATAAACCAAGCTTATGTAAACTTGATGTTAGGTTGAAATTAACAAAAAGATGTTTTTAGGTTACTAAATTGTTACCGAAATAACATTTAGATAGCATACACATAACATTTAGTTTTTATTGAATAGAGAAACAAGAACTCGTATCTTGCATTTTTAAAAAACGGAAACTATGATGAAATGGGAGCAGCTATTGTCTTTACGCCGACAAGGAGATACTAATAAACGTTTACGAATAGAACAAGATGAAACTCGTTTGGGTTTTGAAGTAGATTTTGACAGAGTTATATTTTCTTCAGCTTTTAGAAGTTTACAGGATAAGACTCAGGTAATTCCATTGTCAAAAACCTCATTTGTTCATACCAGATTAACACATAGTTTGGAAGTTTCAGTGGTAGGGAGATCGTTGGGAAGAATCGTTGGGAAAGCAGTTTTAGAGAAACATCCTCAACTTCAAAAAGCTCATGGGTATCAATTTAACGACTTTGGAGCCATCGTTGCTGCAGCTGCGTTGGCACATGATATTGGCAACCCTCCATTCGGGCATAGTGGCGAAAAAGCGATAGGTAATTATTTTTTAAACGGAAATGGGAAACGGTTTAAATCACAATTAACCGAAAAAGAGTATCAAGATTTAGTAGATTTTGAAGGAAACGCTAACGGTTTTAAAATCTTAACCGAAACCAAAAATGGGGTAGAAGGAAGCCTTCGATTGTCCTATGCTACTTTGGGTGCTTTTATGAAATATCCAAAGGAATCCCTTCCCAAAAAACCAACCAATCATATAGCCGATAAGAAATATGGAGTCTTTCAATCTGAAAAAGATTTTTTCGTAGAAGTAGCTGAAGAACTCGGACTTCAAGAAAGAGGTCAGGAAAATGAATTGAGTTATGGTCGGCATCCATTAGCGTATTTGGTAGAAGCAGCAGATGATATTTGTTATACCATTATCGATTTTGAAGACGGAATAAATTTAGGATTGATTGAAGAAGAATTTGCTTTAGAATACTTAATCAATTTGGTAAAAGAAAACATTATTACTGATAAATATAATAGTTTAACAAAATCTTCAGATCGATTGGCTTATTTACGATCGCTTGCTATAAACACCTTGGTTGCTGAAGCAGCTTCGGTATTTATTGAAAATGAAGAAGGCATATTAAAAGGAGAATTTACTGTTTCACTATTAGACAAAAGTAAATACAAGGCTCAAATTGATGATATCATTAAAATAAGTGTAGCGAAAATTTACCAAAGTACCGAAGTGACCGACAAAGAGATTGCTGGATATAAAATATTAGAAACTCTGTTAGATGTTTATACAGCCTCTGTTGAAAATGTGTTTAATCATCAAACCAATCAATATGATGACTTAATTCTTAAAAATTTGGAAGCAGATTTAAACGATAAAAACACCATTTATCAAAATTTAATGGAGGTATGTAATTACATTTCTCGTCTTACTGACGGCAATGCAATGTTAATTTTTCAAAAGATTAATGGAAATCTTTAATTATTAATTGAATATATGTTAAATTCACACTTTTAAAAATTAAGGTTATTAATTGCCTTTTTAATTTTCAAATAATATTTAACTAAAAACAAAAAAACTATGAAAAAATTACTTTATTTATTTATGTTTATTGCTACGAGTTTTGCCTTTGGGCAAGATTTTTCTGGGTCAGTAAACAATTATTTAAATTCAAACCGATCGCAATTGGGATTAGAATCTCAAGATGTTGAAGATGTAATTGTGGACAGACACAGTTACTCAAAAAGTATGGATGTTGAAAACGTTTATGTTGTTCAACGTTACCAAGGAATTGAAATTTTCAACTCTTCTTCTTCATTTGCAATAAGAAATGGACAAGTAATCAACGCTAATTTATCTTTTTCTAACAACTTAGTTCAAAAAGTTAACACTACCAATGCGGCTATTTCAGCACAAACGGCTATTAATAATGCTGCTCAAAGTTTAGGGTTATCAAATCCTTCAAGCCTTCAGTTAATCGAAACTATTTCAAATAATTCTTTCGTTTTTTCTAATGGAACCATTTCACTAGAAAATATTCCTGTAAAATTAGTTTATCAAACAACCGAAGATAATAATTTGACCTTAGCATGGGATTTAAGTATTTACTTATTAGATGCAAGCCACTATTATAGTGTAAGAATTGACGCTACAAACGGAACTCTTTTAGAAACTAACGACTGGGTTCTAAGTTGTAATTTTGAAAAAGAAAATCATAGCAATGCTGCTCATAATACTACTACAAGTATTTTGTTTCCTCAAAATGAAGGTACGGTAGTGTCGGCAGGCGGAGCTCAATACAGAGTCTTTGCAATGCCAATAGAAAGCCCTAGCCACGGTACAGATGCACTAATAGCAGACCCTTCACAAGATGGCAGTAGTAGTCCTTTTGGTTGGCACGACACCAATGGTACACCTGGAGCAGAACACACGATTACTAGAGGTAATAATGTTTGGTCTCAAGACGATTTAAATGGGAATAACGGAACTGGCTCATCTGCAGATGGTGGCGCTGGATTAAATTTTGATTTCCCTTATGATTTAACTGCACCTCCAGTAGATATGATTGAAGCATCAACCGTAAATTTATTTTACTGGAATAATATTATGCATGATGTATGGTACGAATATGGATTTGATGAAGCAAGTGGTAATTTTCAAGAAAACAATTATGGCAATGGCGGAGCCGGAAGTGATTCTGTAAACGCAGATGCTCAAGATGGAGGAGGTACAAATAATGCAACTTTTTTGACTCAGCCAGATGGAATAAATCCACGAATGCAAATGTTTTTATGGGATGCTCCAAGTTCTGGACCAATAGATATTTTAACTATTAATGGTGGGCCGTTAGCAGGAGTTTATACAGGTGTTGCAGCAGCGTTTGGCGGAAACATCCCAGTGCCACCATTGACAGAAGATATAGTCTTATTAGAAGATGATGATGCTGGAGTTTCAACTGATCCCAACGATGCTTGTGATAACATTACCAATGGAACATCTCTAGACGGAAAAATTGTCGTAATTAGAAGAGGAGAATGCGAATTTGGGTTTAAAGCTTTAAACGCACAAAACGAAGGAGCTGTAGCAGTAATTATGGTAAATAATGTTGTAGGAGCCCCTATTGTAATGGGAGGTGGAGCTGATGGTGCTGGTGTAACAATACCTCTTTTTATGGTAGATGATATTGATGGTGAAGCAATTATTTCTGAACTATCAGGAGGAGGAACTATTAATGGAACTATTAATGGCGAAAATGTACTGCCAATGATTGATGGCGATTTAGATAGTGGACTTATTGCACATGAATATGGACATGGAATATCTATTCGTTTAACAGGAGGTGCTAATACCGCTAGTTGTTTAAACAATACAGAACAAATGGGCGAAGGTTGGAGTGACTGGTTTGGAGCTATGCTTACTATGAGAACTGGCGATCAGCCCGAAGACCCAAGAGGAATAGGGACTTATTTATTTGGACAACCTACTACAGGAACTGGAATTAGACAATTTCCTTACAGTACAGATATGTCTGTTAATCCTTTAACTTATGCAAATTTACCTGCAACAGGAGGTCAAGTTCACGCAGTTGGAACAATTTGGGCAACAATGATTTGGGATTTAAGTTGGGCTTTAATAGCTGAACATGGCTTTGATGACGATTTTTATAATGGTACAGGAGGAAATAATATTGCAATGCAATTAGTCATTGATGGCCTTAAATTACAAGGGTGCTCTCCTGGATTTGTTGATGGTAGAGACGCTATCCTAGAAGCAGATGAAATCGCAAATGGAGGTGCAAACCGTTGTGTAATTTGGGGAGCTTTTGCTAATAGAGGTTTAGGAGCTAGTGCAGATCAAGGAAGCCCCTTTAGTGCTGCCGATGGAACTGCGGCTTTTGATATGCCTACAGGAACAGATTGTATTTTAGGAGCAGAAGATAGAGGGTCGATAAACAACAACTTTATTATTTACCCTAATCCTTCAAATGGAAATATTAATATAAGATCTTTAATCGATCTTGGTGATGCTACTATTTCAATATTTGACATCAACGGAAGAGAAGTTTATAGCAAACAAGTTTCTTTACAAGACACGGTAAATTTAAATGCTGAAAACTTAACAACTGGAATATACATCATCCAAATTAAAGGAGCAGATTATACGCATACAGCAAAACTTATTATTAACTAATCAATAAGATTTCTGAAAAATTTAAAAGGTTGTCATTGTAAAATGACAACCTTTTTTTTATAAATAAGAATTGATAACCTTTTTTATTTTTTCTGAAGAAATTCCAGCAAGTTCTTGAAGTTCCTCGATAGTTCCTTGGCTTGGAAATTCATCTGAAACACCTAAACATTGAATCGTTTTTTTGTAGTTATTCTTTGCTGAAAATTCCAAAATAGCACTTCCAAAACCTCCAGAAAGAATCCCATCTTCAACTGTAATAATAGTAGTATGTTTTTTGAAAATAGCATGGAGTAATTTTTCATCTAAAGGTTTTACAAAACGCATATCGTATAATGAAACTTTTTCAGATGAATCACATTTATTAATTGCAGCAATTACATTTTCTACCATCGTTCCAATAGTTAAAACGGCAATAGATTTTCCCTTTAATAATTGAATTCCTTTTCCTATTTCAATTTTTGAAAAAGGTTGTTGCCAATCGATTATTGTTCCGCAACCTCTTGGGTATCGTATTGCAATTGGATGTTCTAATCCTAGTTGAGCCGTGTACATAATATTTCGTAATTCTACTTCATTTCTTGGAGCAAAAACGATTAGGTTTGGGATACATCGTAAATAAGTAATATCAAAAATACCGTGATGTGTAGCGCCATCTTCGCCCACCATTCCTGCTCTGTCAAGACAAAAAATTACGGAAATATTCTGCAAACATACATCATGAATAACTTGATCGTATGCACGTTGTAGAAAAGTAGAATAGATATTACAAAACACAGTAAACCCTTGTGTTGCCATTCCTGCTGAAAAAGTGACGGCATGTTGTTCGGCAATTCCCACATCAAAAGCACGATCTGGAAAAGCTTCCATCATATATTTTAGAGAACTTCCCGTTGGCATAGCAGGAGTAATTCCAATAATACTTTTGTTTTCTGAAGCGAGTTCTACCAATGTTTTTCCAAATACATATTGAAATTTTGGTGGCTGATTTTCTTTCTTCTTAGGAAGAATTTCACCAGTTACAGCATCAAACTTTCCGGGAGCATGATAAAGTACTTGATTCTCTTCTGCTTGACGTAAACCTTTCCCTTTTTTGGTGATGATATGTAAAAGTTTTGGACCTTCAATGTTTTTTAATCGTTCCAATTCAGAAATTAATTCTTCTAAATTATGACCATCAATAGGTCCCGAATACTTAAAGTTTAAAGCTTCAAAAATATTATCTGTATTTGGAGTTTTATCAAGAGTTACCTTTAATAAATATTGTTTTAAAGCACCGACACTTGGGTCAATTCCAATAGCATTATCATTTAAAATAACCAATAAATTGGTCTTGGTAACTCCTGCGTGATTTAAGGCTTCAAATGCCATTCCGCTGGCGATAGAAGCATCACCAATTACGGCAATATGTTGTTTTTTAGTATCTCCTTTTAGCTGTGAAGCTAATGCCATACCGAGTACAGCAGAAATGGAGGTGCTGCTATGACCCGTGCCAAAAGCATCATAACTGCTTTCACTCATTTTCGGGAATCCACTAATACCACCAAATTTTCTATTGGTATAAAACTCGTCTTTTCTACCTGTTAAAATTTTATGTCCGTAAGCTTGATGTCCCACATCCCAAACGAGTTTATCATCGGGAGTATTAAACACATAATGTAAGGCAATAGTTAATTCTACCACGCCCAAACTAGCTCCTAAATGTCCTTCTTTGGTAGCAACCATATTAATGATGAACTCCCGAAGTTCTTTGGCAAGTTTTGGAAGTTCTTGCTGTGGAATTTTTCGAAGATCTAAAGGGGATTGAATATTATCTAATAATGATTTAATCACGTTACAAAGATACTCTTTTACTGGATTAATGAATGAATGATTTAATGAGTGAATGTGTTAATGGTTGAATTGGTTAATAAGTTATTTGGGAATTTGGTTTTTGTTTGAGAATTAATTTTCATTTTTGAATAAAGAATAAAGAATAAAGAATAAAGAATAAAGAATAAAGAATAAAGAATAAAGAATAAAGAATAAAGAATAAAGAATAAAGAATAAAGAATAAAGGTAACTAATCAGTCTGTAAATTGAAACTCAAATTTAGCAATAAGAGATAAGGATTCCAAGACATTCATTCCGTTTTTAATAGTTGTGTCTATTACAGAACGTATTTTGGCGAAG